>DASQGY010000202.1:0-69088 GCA_035632375.1 Bryobacteraceae bacterium
TAACCGAACAAAAGCATCCTGGCGAAAGAAGTTGGGGGGGTGTGGTGATGGTGGAGTTCGTTGGTCGCCGGACTCGAAATACCTCCTACACCTAAAATCGCAAGTCTCGTGCTGGCCGACGCTGTACGGAGGTAGTCTGGAGGTTGTCAATGTGGAGACCGGTGTCAGGACTTTAGTCAAGAATTCGCATTGCCGAGTAGTGTCAGCAAGTATTGGCTGGTCGGATTGGGAAGCTGTTCAATAAGCGTGGCTGGTTTCGAGCGGGAGCTACCGATCTCGCTCGCGTACAATTAGGCAATGGCTCGTTTTTCCGGTGTTGACTACCTCCTCGTCGATTCTCTTTTCTCCGAACAGGAATTGCTGGTGCGTCAGACTGCGCGGCAGTTTGTCGAGGATCGCGTCATCCCTGTCGTTCGCGATTGTTTTCGCGACGGGCGATTTCCCAAAGAGCTGATCCCGGAGTTTGGCCGGCTCGGATTTCTCGGCGCGAATCTCGAAGGCTACGGTTGCGCTGGGATGAGCAACGTCGAGTACGGGCTGGTGATGCAGGAGTTGGAGCGGGCCGATTCGGGCATCCGCAGTTTCGCTTCCGTGCAAGGCGCGCTGGTGATGTACCCGATCCTGACTTATGGCTCCGACGAACAGAAGGAGCGCTGGCTTCCGAAGATGCAGTCGGGCGCGGCGATCGGTTGCTTCGGACTTACCGAACCTGGCTTCGGCTCGAATCCAGCGGGAATGCAAACGCGCGCCAAGAAAGACGGTGACCACTGGATTCTGAACGGCGAGAAGACCTGGATCACCAACGGCACTCTCGCCGATGTCGCGATCGTCTGGGCGCGCGCCGAAGATGGCATCCGCGGGTTCCTGGTGGAGAGGGGCACGCCCGGATTCACCACCTCCGATATTCACGGCAAGATGTCGATGCGGTGTTCGATCACGTCCAGCCTGTCGCTCGCTGACGTGCGCGTGCCCGCTTCGGCGATGCTGCCGGGCGCCAAAGGATTGAAAGGTCCGCTAGGATGCCTGTCGCAAGCGCGCTTCGGCATCGGCTGGGGCGTGGTGGGCGCGGCGATGGATTGCTACGAAACCGCGCGCCAGTATTCCATTTTACGTAAACAGTTCGACGACCGGCCAATCGCCAGCCATCAACTGGTGCAGGAGAAACTCGCCTGGATGATCACCGAGATCACCAAAGCGCAACTGCTGGCCATTCATGCGGGACGGATCAAGGATCAGGGTAAGATTGAGCCGGCGCACATTTCGATGTTGAAGCGGAACAACGTCGCCACGGCGCTGGAATGCGCGCGCCTAAGCCGCGACTTGCTGGGCGCGAACGGAATCATGGACGAGTATCCGATCATGCGGCACATGTGCAACCTGGAAACAGTGAAGACGTACGAGGGGACGGAGCATGTGCACACGCTGGTGATCGGCGAGCGGGTGACGGGGATTGCGGCGTACAAATAAGATTCTGGGAATACAAGGAAGACCAGGAACACGCGGGTTGTTGACTAGAGCTAGAAACTAGCGAACGGAAATGGGCGTCTAGAATCCATGCTGCGACGGTCTCCTGTCTTCACACTAACCGTTGTCCTAACGCTCGCGCTGGGCATCGGCGCTAATACCGCGATCTTCACCATCGTCAATTCCGTGATGCTGCGGCCGCTGCCTTATCGCGATCCTGGGCGGCTGGTTGCTGTTTGGGATACGTATCAGCCGAACGTGCCTAAGCTCGGCGTTTCGCCAACCGAGTACGACGAGTGGCGCCGGCTGCCGGACATTTTCGAGGAGATCGGGCGGTACCGCTACGTGGCGATCGGGAAGGAATCGAATCTCACTGGTGGGGCCGAGCCGCTTCGCGTTCAGCCGACTTGCGCTAGCTCCAGCTTGTTTCCGATGCTTGGCGTGCGGCCTCTTCTGGGTCGGCTGTTTCAACCGGAGGACGATGCGGACAATGCTCCTCCCATTGCGATTCTTGGGAATCGGCTCTGGCGGGAATACTTCCATGCGGACCCCAAGCTTGTCGGCGCGCCCATCCAGCTCAACGGCCAGGCGTATACCGTGGTCGGCGTGTTGCCGCCGGATTTCAGGTTGCCCGCGTGGGCCGATCTTTGGTTGCCGCAAGGGCAGGCGGGTGATGAGGTCAGGAACCCAGTGCGGCATAGCTTCGCTGTGATCGCGCGGCTGAAGGACAATGTCTCGCTGCGACAGGCCTCGGCTCGGTTGGAGTCCATCGCCCAGCGCCTGGAGCGGGAGCATCCGAAAACCAGCAAGGGGTTCGGCGTCACCGTCGATGGTTTGCAGCAGGACATGGCCGGCAATATTCGCCCGGCGCTGCTGGTGTTGCTGGCCGCGGTCACCGTGGTTCTGTTGATTGCTTGCGTCAATGTGGCGAACCTGCTGTTGTCGCGCGCGGCCACGCGTAAGCGTGAGCTGGCCATCCGCATCGCGTTAGGCGCAGGACGATGGCGGATCGCGCAGCAGTCGCTCGCCGAAAGCATGCGGCTCTCCTTCGCCGGCGGTGCTGCTGGTTTGGCGCTTGCCTATGTTGGCCTCGACCTGCTGCTTCGGCTCGCGCCGCCCAACTTGATCGATCCCGCCGCGATTCACATAGACACGGTGACGCTGGCGTTTACGTTCGCCGTATCGCTAGCGACTGGTGCGTTGTTCGGAATCGCGCCGGCGCTTGAAGCCGCGCGGCAGGATCCCAGCGAGGGGCTGAAGGAAAGCGGGCGATCTTTCACGCACGGGTCCGGTGCCGAACGCAGTACGCTGGTGATCGCCGAATTCGCGCTCGCGCTGCTGCTGTTGATGGGCGCGGGGCTGCTGATCCAGAGCTTCGCGCGGCTGATGCACGTCAATCCAGGGTTCCAACCGGCGAACGTGCTGACCGCCCGAGTCCAGCTTTCTCCCAACGCTCACCCCGACGAGCAGAAGCTGGAGGCTTTTTATGAGCGGCTGGTAGCGCGCCTCCAATCACTGCCGGGTGTGAAAGCAGTGGCCGCCACGAACGCGCTGCCGCTCGCCGGCAATCGCGCCAGCAGCACGCGATTCACTGTACCTGGAGCGGCCGCCATGGCCGGTGGAGTGCTTCCGGCGGCGCAACTGCACCTCATTACGCCCGATTACTTCCGCACGCTTGGCATTGTGTTGCGCGGACGTACTTACAACTCGCAAGACCTCAACCAGCCGTTCGTGATCATCAATGAAACGATGGCCCGGACATTCTGGCCCAGCGAAGACCCCATCGGCAAGCGCTTCGTCACTGGACCCTGGGGACCGAACCCCTCCTGGTCCACCGTGATCGCCGTGGCCGCGGACGTCAAGCAGTTCGGTCTCGATTCAGAGCGGACGAACGATATCTATTTTCTCGATTATGGAATGAAGTATCTGATGATCCAGGCGTCCACCTCGCCGTTGCCGCTCGCGCCCGCCGTGCGCAGGGAGATCCAGGCGCTCGATCCGGCGGCGCCGGTTTCGGATTTTATCACCATGGAACAAGTGCTGGACGCCTCCACTGGCCCGCGCCGCTTCTCCACTCTGCTGCTTTCGATTTTCGCCGCCGTGGCGCTGGCTCTGGCTGTGATCGGCATCTATGGAATCATGTCCTGGTCGGTAGGGCAGCGCCGGCAGGAGATCGGCATCCGAATGGCAGTGGGCGCCGATGGCCCAAGCATCCTGCGATTGATTCTGGGCCGCGGTCTGAAGCTGGCGTGCGCCGGATTGGCGATCGGACTGGGCGCGTCGCCGGCTTTGACGCGTCTGCTTTCCACTTTGCTGTTTGAAATCAGCCCGCACGATCCCTGGATTCTCGGCAGCGTTTCGCTGTTCATGCTGGCGGTCACAACCGCGGCTTGCTATCTCCCGGCTCGGCGCGCGATGCGGGTGGATCCGGTGGACACGTTGCGCAGCGAATAGGCTGACTAAGAACCGCTCCCTTACGGTCACGGCTCGGTTTGGAGTCTCGAGTATATGGAAGGTGTTGCCGAGCCGCGCCCGTGAGGAAGCGGTTGCTTCGCCCTTTGTGCGATGCGCATCTCGGTTCGCTTGATCAGGCGCGGCCACACCGAATCGGGATCGGAGTGAAACACTTCGCCGGCTGCTGCGGGCATCACGTGCCAGCCGCCCAATTCGATCTCGTGCTCCAACTGGCCGGGGCCCCAGCCGGCGTAACCGAGAAAGGCGTGAAAAGCGGTCGACTCCGTTTTCGCGGCCAGGGTTTTCGCGAGCTGAGATTTGCTGGAGATCAGATAGACATCGGCAAACACCTTTTCGGAATCCGCCGGCTTGCTGGTGGATCTAACCAGCGCCAGCACGCCACCCGGCTCCACGGGGCCGCCGACGTAGATCGTGTCCGAATTGTCCTTGGCCTCCTTCATATCTCGAAAAACGCGGGATAGCGGAAGCTCGGATCGGCGATTCACGATCAAGCCCATGGCGCCCTCCTGCTCGTCGTAGCGCACCAGGAGCACAACGGACTCGGCGAAATTCGGATCGCCTAATTCGCGGCTGGCGACCAGGAATCTTCCAGCCGCAAGGTCCGCGCCTTGCGCCAGAGCCACGACAAACAGACCGGCTAACAGCCGCCGAATCATAAAGACCTATGGAAGAGATTTTAGCTTGTTACCGATTCGCTTGCGCGCGCCGCGATCGGGTGCGAGGCTGAGCGCCGATTGATAAGCCGCCTTGGCTTCGGCGGAATTCTTTCGGCCTGCTTCCAGGTCGCCGATTTGCTCGAAGATGGCGAAGTCCTGCGCGTCCGTCTTGGTTACTTCGCGCAACTCCACAAGCGCAGCCGCAGGATCGGTCTTGGCGAGCAGGTTCGCCCGCGCCAGGCGAGCAGCGACATAGCCGGGCTTCGCGGCGAGCACCTTGCCGTACTCCTCGATCGCTGCCGCTGTGTCACCCCGGTCGGCCAGCGTTCCCGCCAGGCTGAGGCGCGAAGGAATGTAGTCGGGCGATTGCCGCAGGTTCTCGCGCCATAGATCGATCGCTTCCTGTTGGCGGCTCTTGTCCGCGGCCAGCAACACCGCGAGATTGTGGCGTGCCGGAAGCAGGTCGGGTTTCTTCTGCAACGCCTGACGATAGAGCTGCTCCGCTTCCTGCCGCTTACCCTCGGACGCCTTGAGCGTTCCCAGCGCGTTGTAGGGCTCGGCCGCGTCGGGCGAAATCTGCGAAGCCTTCTTAAAACTTGCCTCGGCATCCTTGCGGCGATTCAGTCGTTGATAAACCGTGCCCAGGTTGTAGGGCAGATAGCTGTATTGCGGAGTCAGCTTGATGGCGTCCTGGTAAGCCTTGATAGCCGACTTGTAGTCGCCGACCTCGGTGTACGCCAGCGCCAAATTGTGCAGCGGATAGGACCAATGAACGGCACGGTGCGATGCGTCACGAAAAGCCGGGATAGCTTTCTCGTACTGCGCCTGTTCCAAGTAGGAGATGCCGAGAGCATTGAAGCCGTACGCCGCGCCGGGATCGATCCGCACGGCCTGCTCCAGAAGTTTCGCCGCCTGCGGAAAGCTCTTATCGAACAGCAGCGCGCGGCCCTGGAAAAAGTCGTAGCGTCCCTCGAGGAAAAGCGATTCCTGCGTCAGCGTGCGCGCAGCTTCCATATACTTGCCTCCGCGCTGGAAATCGTCGCGTGTCTGTGGAGTTGCTTCGCCCTGCAGATATTGCAGAAGGACTTCCTGAGCCTTGTTCTCAAGCGCGACACGCAGCTCGTTCGTGCGCTCCGTGTACTGTTCAGGATTCAACTCCGCCTTCAGTTTCGGGAGCGCGTTAAACGCATTGTCCGGCTGATCGGGCAAAATGCGGCCGGCGTTAATGGCGGCCCGGAACTGGTCGACATCGTCGGCGGCCTCGGAGTCGAAAGCAGCCGCAGCCGTGTCTGGCGTGGCCGAGGCTACCAGGCGCGGTTCGCCCGAACGGGCGTCGAAGATCATCATGCGCGATAGGTTGATGCCAGGCTTCTTGACGTCGGCAAGCTTTACATCCACGGTGCCGGGGCTGATGTCCGTCGGATGCTGTTTATCGCCGGTGGCTTTTGGCACCTGCGTGATCACGTAGCGGATCAGCTCATTGCCATCCACGACACCGTCGCCATTGTCGTCCGCCGCGCCTTGCAGCCCCTTCAACACGAAGTAGCTGAACACACCGTGACCGCCGCCGAAGTCCGGGCCTTCCAAGGAGAGCTCCTTGCGGCGCGCCGACATCAATCCCAGCATGTCTCCTTCGACGTTCTTGAGATTTTCGACGGTCGAGTTGACCGCGTTGCTGGTGATAGTGCCGATGGCTCCAGATTTGCAAACGTCAACGAATAGCACCACCCGTCCGACTTTGGCCAGTTGTTCTTCGAAAAGTGACTGCAACTCTTGCATGGCCAGCGCTGTGCTTTTCAGGTCTTGCGGGTCGGAATCGTAGGTGAGGATGTATGCATTCTTGCTGCCGGGACTCTCCACGATCCCATGGCTTGCCACCAGGATTATTACTGTGTCGGCCTTCGTGGCACGACGTTTTAGGAAATCGTTGAACCCGAGGCGAACGGCGGCGGTGGTGGCTTTATCGTCGGTCAACAGCATTACGTTATCGGGTGACAATTGGCCCCCACGCGGGCTTTCCATGAACTGGCCGAATACGTTTGCGTCGGCATTGGCGTACTGCAGTTGCAGTTCCGGCTTCGCGTACTTTGAAATGCCCACCAAGAGCGCGTACGTTTTGCCGGCGCTCTGCGGTGGAGGCGCGTTTTGTACCAAGGATGCCTGCAGGACATCGTTCCGCTTTGCTTTCAGCCATTCGGCATCGGGCCATAGTTTCAGCAGGTTGTTGTACGTCTCGTAGGCGTTGGCGAAAAGCTTGCGGTTTTCAAACACCATCGCTTCAGCGATGAGCGAAGCCTGATCGTTCGGATCGGTTTTGAGCGCGGCATCGAACGGTGCAAGTTCAGCAATCACTTCCGGAGGCAGCTTGTCGCGCGGTACCGAAGGGCCTGCGTCACCGCGCGACATGGTGACGCCGTAGTGCTGCTGGCTAGCCGCAGCTACGCGCAGAGTTTGCGGGAGCGTACAGGCCCGCGCCGGGGCTTCAGAAATTTTCCCCGTCTTCACCTTGGGTGCTTTGTCTTCCAGCCTCACTTCGCCGGATGCGCTGAGTGTGTCAATGGTCTTGCCGGGGCAAAACAGGAACGATGCAGCGGAACCAGCGGTCCTCAGTCCGTCGCGCGCAAAAAGGAGATCGCCAGGCCGCGCGTCCAGCGGAGTCTCGGTATCGGCACGCAGCAGCTTGGCGCCGCCGGCCGATAGCACCAGGCCCACCGGAGTTTCCTTGACCTGTGGTGTGTCGGCGGTCGCGGTAGACGAGAGGATCAGACCTACTACAACGAACCAAATCGCGCGCGTCTTGCAATTACGCATTCACTGCCGCCTTTGGCACCAGCGACGCTACCGTAAACAAGCTGACCGGAATGGTCTTGCCGCGCACCGGCACGTCGGCCAGGTGTATCGTTTCCACTTTGTCTCCGAGCAGATGCTGCGTGACGCCAGTCATTAACAACTTCGTATGATGCTCCTTGTTCAAGCTCTCCAGCCGGGAAGCCAAGTTTACGGTGTCTCCCAGAACTGTATATTCCATTTTATCGGCTGAGCCAACGTTGCCCACAACCGCCGCCCCAGTGTGTATACCCGCCCCCGTGGAAAAGCGGCTGGGGAGCGTGACCATCTCGGTAGCGCACAGCACGGTTCGCACGGGATGGTCGCCGGGCACCGCGCCTGGATCGTCGTCGGAAAACACCGCCAGGATGCCGTCGCCAATGAACTTGTTCACATGGCCGTGATATTTCACGATCACCGCACACATGGCGGCCATATAGTCGTTGAGCATCTTCACCACTGCTTCTGGCCCTTCCTTCTCGCAAACCTCTTCAGTAAAGGCGGTGAAGCCCCGGATATCGGTGAACAGGATGGTGACATCCAGCCGTTTGCCGGTGAGAGAAATTTTCTCGGTTTCATCCAGCGACGTCGCCAGCTCCCTGCCGACAAACACGGAGACCGCCCGCTGGAAAAGATTGCCGCGCTTCTCCGCGGTAGCGAAGCGGTAAACCACCGACGCAAGTAGACAAACCGAGGCGGCGAGCAGCAACTCGGAACTGGATAGGATACTGCCCGATTCAAAAACCAGGTAGGTGGCCACAAGAACGGCCAGGATTTCGGCGAAGATCAAAGCCGCGGCTCGCCCGGCCGAGAATGTGGTCGCAATCAGCACGGTGATGGCGCTGACCAACAGAAACGCCAGCACCCGCGACCACTGCGGCACCGGCAGTAGAAAGCGGCGCTCCAGCAGCGTACGAATGGCATTGGCATGAATCTCCACACCGGCCGTATTCGACTTGGGCCGTAATGGCGTGAAGAACGGCGTGGAGAAACGATCCTCCACGGAGTCGGCGCCGAGAAGCACGATCTTGCCGTTGACCCAGTTCCGCAGCTTGGCTTTATCTCCGGCCTTGATAGCGGCCTCGAAATCGGCCAGCGATACGCTGGGAAAGGTGTTGGGGCCACCGGCATAGTTGATGACCATGAAGCGCTGGGCATCGGTCGGGATGGGTTGGCCACCAATGCTGAGTTGCCCGTTCTGAAATTGCGCCTCGGCGTTCAGGTATTTCTCCACCACGCGCATGCCCAACGATCGGGCGGACGGCGGATCATTCGGGTTGGAGGATGGCGCCTCCAGCAGTTCCTGCCTCCGGATGAAGTCGTCGGGATCCGCCGTGATGTTGGCGAACGCATCCAGACCCAAACCAGAAGCGACCATGTTGACGGAAATCGACTGGGATGCCTTGTTGGAATTGAGTTTCTCCACAAAACCGACCACCACCGGCACCGAAGCGCTACTGACGGCCCCCCCCAAGAGCTCGTCAGCGTCCTTCTCCCACTTGTCGATTGCGACGCCGAAAGCCAGGTCGAGCCCGATCACTTTCGCGCCCGCTTCCGCCGCGGCCGCGATCGCATCCGCGTAGTATTTGTTCCAGAACAATTTCGGTTCATCGAATGAATCCAGAGCTTTCTGGTCGGCTGTCAGCAGGACGATATTGGTTATGGCCGGCTTCCCGCGCAGCAAGTCGCGCACGATGAACTGTAAATCCTGTGTCTTGAGGTTGAGGAGTTGAAAGAACGTGACGTTGCTCAGGGACCAAGCGGCGAGCGTGCTGCCAACTGCGATCAGGGCGCAGAACACCCAGTGCCTGAACTTTCGCTTCATGCTAACCTTGCATCTTACTACGCCCGTCGAAACGGTGCGCTCCTATGGCTTCGACTTTGCGGATATTTCTGCTGCTCCTGTTCGGCAGTTTGGCCGCGGTCTCGCAGACTACGCAGGGCCTGATTTCCGGGCAACTGCTCAGTTCCGTGACGGGGCGGCCCATCGACGCCGCCAGCGTCACCTACTCCAGCACCACCAGCAATCTGGCGGGTGTCGCCTCAGCCGACGCCTCGGGTTATTACTACCTGCCGCTGCTCTCCCCAGGCTTTTATCGCATCCGTGTGACGGCGCCCGACTTCCAGTCCCAGGAACTGCAAGAGCTGGAGCTCACCGTCGCGGCCCGCGTGGATCTGGACTTTAAGCTTCGTCCTCTGAGCGATGTCTGGGAGTCTGGCGAGTACAAGAGCGTCTTCCTGCCCGGCCAGAAGACCATTGTGACTTTCTATGGACCGGACGTGGACTCCAGTAAATCAGGCTCCTTCGATGCGCAGAAGGGTCGGAGTGGGGCGCTGGAATCGACCATCTCGGAAGTGATCGATTCGGGCGAAATCAATAACCTTCCGCTGTCCGGCCGCGACGTGTACACCATGCTGGTTACGCAGCCGGGCGTCACTTCGGACGCCGCCACGGGCCGCGGCCTGGGGCTCTCCGTCAACGGCCAGCGTCCCGCGGCTTCGAACTTTTTGCTGGACGGCGTGGAGAACAACAACTACCTGATCACCGGCCCACTGACAGTCGTCGCGCCGGAAGCGATCCAGGAATACCGCATCTCCACCAACAATTTCTCGGCTGAGTACGGCCGGACCTCCGGATTCGTGGCCAACGCAATCACGCGGTCGGGCAGCGACCAGTTTCATGGCGTCGGCTATTTCTACATCAAGAACGAAGCATTGAACGCCAATGGTTTTCAGGAGAATCGGCTTGGCATTCCGCGCATACCGGCCAAGGAAGATCAGCCCGGATTCGTGGTCGGCGGGCCGATCCTGAAGAACCGCTTGTACTTCTCCAGCGCGTATGAATACTTTCGCAGCCGGAGCCAGCAAGCGCCCTTCACGTTTCTTTTTCCGGGCGCGGGCCTGATTACCAACTTCACCACGCCCACCGCGCTGTCCAGGCAGTTGATGACCCAATATCCTTCGCCAGTCACATCCAGCCCCAGCGCACTCAGCGTTCAGGGGACTCTTACACCACCGGTTTCGGTGAATCGCACGCTGGCCATCGAGCGCGTGGATTACACCCGGCCCGGCGGTCAGGACCGCTTGATGGGCCGCGTGCTCATCAATCGTTTCGAGCGTCCCGATTTTATCTGGACCCCGTACAAGGATTTTGTTTCGGCGCTCAATCAGAATACGACGGCACTGGGGATCAGCTATGTTCACTCTTTCCGCGCCAATCTCACCAATGAAGCGCGCTTCAGTGTCAGCAATGACGATCTGCACTGGAACCGGCCGCACCCGGAGATCCCGACGTTCGTCACTGGCGATATCTACTCGGTAAATGGCCAGTTCTTCTCCGGCGCCGCGCTGCCCGGAAGCCCTGCGTTCTATGCCTACAAGAATGTGAACCGCAGCTATGAACTGCTGGACAACATAATCTGGTCGCACGGCCAGCACCTGATCACGGCCGGCGCTGGTTTGTTGCTGCGATCTTCGAACGGCTATTTGACCGCGGGGCGCGACGGAGAATACCAGTTCAACAACGTGGTCTCATTCGCCGTGGATTCCCCCAGCGTTTTCCGCGCGGCGATCGATCGCACCGCGCTCCAGACTACACCGGATGGCTTCTCGATACCGTCCTCGGTGCAATTACCAAACTTCGACCGCACCTTTGAATACCGCCAGTTCTTTCTGTTCGCGCAGGATACTTACAAGATCTCGCCGCGATTCACCGCAAACTATGGCGTGCGCTACGAGTTCTATGGCGGGCCCCAAAATACCGGGTCTACCAAAGACGCGTTGGTTCAGCTCGGCTCCGGGTCCACGCTCGGACAGCAATTGGTGGGTGCGAGTTTGCTGAAGCCTTCAGGCTCCGGAAATCAGCAACTATTCGGCTCCGACACGAGGGACTTCGCCGTCCGGGCCGGCGCATCCTACGACCTGTTTGGTAAGGGGCGAACGCTGCTCCGGGGCGCTTACGGGATTTTCTACGATCGTCCGTTCGACAACTTGTGGGAGAATCTGCGCAACAACAGCATTATCCTGCCGCCAACCCTGAAGCTGACGCTAACCGCGGGCCGTTTCAACTATCTGGCGCCGGTATCGAGCGTTCTCGCAGGCCTTACTCCACAGATCGTCAATCACGATTTTCCCGAAGTGACGCTGGTGAACCCGGATCTGCGGAATGGTTATGCGCAGAGCTATTTCGCCGGCGTGCAGCACAGGGTCACCGATAATCTAACGCTGGAAGTAAACGCCCTCGGTACATATGGACGCCGGCTGATCACCACCGACATCGTCAATCGGTCGTTTTCCGTGGCCAGTGGCGACCGTTACAATACAAATCTTCCGGATATCGCCTATCGGTCCGATCAAGGATTCTCGGATTACAACGCGCTGACGGTGCTGGTGCGCCATCGTTCCGCGCGGGGGCTGGTGCAAGGTTCGTACACCTGGAGCCACACCATCGACAACCAGAGCGATTCATTGCAAGGCGACTTCTTCGATTTGAAGTTCACCAGCATTGCCGGAAGCTATGGTTCTACAGGGCGCGCGGCTTTTTCCCAGCAGTTCAATCCATTCGCGGATCGAGGCAGCTCGGACTTCGACCAGCGCCACAATTTCGTGTTGTTTTCCTATTGGAATTTGCCTGCGCCGTTTGCCAGTTCCAAGTTCGGGCTTCTCTTCCGGAACTGGACAGTGGCCGAGTTGGCCGCATTCCGCTCGGGTTTCCCATTCACCGTCGGCGGCCCAACCAACAAGGTGGATGGCAAAAGCTACATTCTGAACAATCGCGCCAGCATCATCGATCCGAATCAGGTGTTTCTATCGAATCCGCCGGCCATTCCAGGCGGCAACCGCCTGCTGAACTTCGCCGATTTCTCCGCCGCCGCTGCGGGCGAATTGGGCAGCGGCGGGCGCAATGCCCTGGGCGGTCCGGGATTCTACAACGTGGATCTTTCGGTGGCGCGCTCGTTCGGCGTCCGATGGCTGGGTGAAGGCGGCCGGCTGACCTTCCGCGCGGATGCGTTCAATGTGCTGAACCACGCTAACCTCGGCAATCCGTTCTCGCAATTCGACCCCACCAACGATCCGGCAACGACGCCTTTCGGCATCGCGACATTCGGCCGGCAGGGGGCGCAATCGGGTTTCCCGGCGGTGAGTCCGTTGAACGAGACGCCGCGGCAGATTCAGTTGAGTGTGCGGGTGGTGTTTTAGAAAATCGCTTGCTGACGCGCGCGGCTCAGAAAAAAAACATGTCAACCTGTCCGTGACTGCTTTCCGAGCCGCGACCGTTAAGGGAGCGAATGCAGAGCAACCACTCAGATCAACTGCAGCGCCGCAAAACGGCCCGCGCCCAACAAAGCCGTCTTATCGTTGGTGATCACGCGAACCGGAATGTTCCGCATCATCGGACTCACGCGGCCTTTTTCGCTGAAGGATTTCATAAACGCGGGACCACTCAGCTTCTTTATGATCTTCGGGGCGATGCCGCCGCCGATGAACACGCCGCCCGTGGCCACCACCTTCAGCGCCAGGTTCCCAGCCTCCGCGCCGTAGATGGACACGAAAATATCGAGCGTCTGCACCGAGATTTCAGCCTTGCCCGCCAGCCCAGCTTTAGCGACGGCCGCCGCCGGATCGCCCTGCTTGATCTCTTCGGCTAGCCACGCCGGCTCCTCGGCACGGCCGGTGTCGCGCAGGAACTGGTAGATGTTGAACAGCCCGGGGCCCGATAAAACGCGTTCGTAACTGACGCGCCCGAAGCGGCCCATCAGGTGGCGCAGCAGCTCGATTTCCAGTTCGTTGCGCGGCGCAAAATCCACGTGACCGCCTTCAGAAGGGAAGGGCCGATAGCTGCCCACTTCTGCCAGCAATCCAGCTTCGCCCAATCCAGTGCCCGCTGAGATCAAAGCGCGATTTCCGGTCGGGCTGGGTATGCCCTCATTCAAAGTCACAAAATCGGAATCGTGCAGCATGGCGATGCCGTGCGCGTTGGCGAACAGATCGTTGATCAGCTCCACGCGGCCCAGGTGCAGCTCGAGCGCCAGTTGGCCGGCATCCACTACCCAGGGAAGATTAGGCGTCATCACCTTGCCGTCTACCACCGCGCCTGGAAGCCCGAAACAGGCGGCATCAACCTGCTCTTTATGCTTGGACAGATACTTCTGGATGATCTCTCCGAGCCCCTTGAACCGGGGACTCGGAAAGACCTCGATGTCGTGCGGCTTCAGGTTGTCGATGGTCCCGTCGAAAAAAGCAAGACGGGTATTCGTGCCGCCAATGTCGCCGGCCAGGATCATCGGCTAGGTGGTCCAGTGCCGGTGATCTTTGGCCAGCATCTCGTCCGATTCAGCAGGGCCCCAGGTTCCGGCCGCATAGTTCGGGAACCGGCGCGGAGGAAGCGCCTCCCAGACGTCCAGAATAGGCGCCACTACGTGCCAGGCCGCCTCCACCATGTCGGACCGCTGGAACAGCGTGGCATCGCCCAACATGCAATCGTACAGTAGCCGCTCATAACCGGTTTGCGGCGTGGCGTTGAAATAGTCGGTGTAGTTGAAGCTCATGTTGACGCCGCCGATCTGCACGACGGGTCCGGGAATCTTGGCGCCAAAGCTGAGAGAAATTCCCTCGTCGGGCTGGAGATGCAGGACCAACCGGTTGGACTCCAAGCGATCTACGGCCGTCTTGCGGAACAGCACGAACGGCGCCTTCTTGAACTGGATGGCGATTTCGGTGGCGCGCTTCGGCAGTGCCTTGCCGGTGCGCAGGTAGAACGGCACGTCCGCCCACCGCCAATTGTCGATGAACAGCTTCATAGCCACGAAAGTCTCGGTGCGTGAATCCGGCGCCACCATCGGCTCGTCGCGATAGTTGGCGATCCTGTGCCCCTTCACTTCGCCCGCGCCATATTGGCCGCGCACGGTACGGGTGAGCACCTCTTCGTCGGTCATCGGTGAAAGGGCCTTCAGGATTTTCGCCTGCTCGTCGCGAACCACGTCCGCATCGAAGGAAACAGGCGGCTCCATGGCCGTCAGCGAGATGAGCTGGAAGATGTGGTTGGGCACCATATCGCGCAGCGTCCCGGCGGTGTCGTAATATGCGCCGCGCTGCTCCACGCCCACCGTCTCGGACACGGTGATCTGAATGTGATCGATATAGCGGCGGTTCCAGATCGGTTCGAAAATACCGTTGGCAAAGCGGAAGACCAAGATATTTTGAACCGTCTCTTTGCCCAGGTAATGGTCGATGCGATAGATCTGCTTCTCGTCCAGAACCTTGCGGATCTCTTTGTTCAAAGCCTTCGCCGAATCCAGGTCGCGGCCAAACGGCTTCTCGATGATCACGCGGCGGAACCCGTGATCTTCCGTCACCAGTCCGGCTGCGCCCAGTTGCTTAATGATGAGACCGAAGAAGGTCGGCGCTGTAGCCAGGTAAAAGAAGTAGTTGCCCTTGGTACCGAGTTGCTTGTCGAGCGCGGAGAGCAAAGTACCCAACGTTTGATATACGTTGGGATCGTCAAAATTCCCGGAGACATAGTGAATTCGCTGCGAGAGCCACTCCCACTGCCGGGGATCCAGCTTGGTGGTGGCGAAATCGCCGATCTCCTTGTTGATCATGTCCCGGAACTGCTCCGTGTTCATCTCGTTCCGGGCGACGCCCACCAGGGCGAACTCCTTGGACAACAGGTTATCTTTCGCCAGGTTGTAGAGGGCTGGAATCAGCTTGCGCTTGGTCAGATCTCCGGAAGCGCCGAAGATCACCATCACGCAGGGGTCCGCCGGATGTCCCGCGCTACTGCCCATTACTGCGTTGTGTCCATCACTCATTCTTCGCCTTTCTGAATTTTCAGAGAACCCATCTTAGCTTACAAGATGCATGCCGGCAGCTACCCGGCTTTGGCCTGTTCCACGTGGCCGCCGAACTTGTTGCGCATGCCGGACAGAATCTTTTCCGCAAACGTGTGATCCTGCCGCGAGCGGAATCGGGCATAGAGCGATGCCGACAACACATCGCACGGAACGGCCTCCTCAATGGCGGCCATGATGGTCCAGCGGCCTTCACCCGAGTCCTGAACCGTTCCCGTGAACCGCGACAACTCCGGATCTTCGGTGAGCGCCATGGCGGTAAGATCCAGCAGCCAGGAGCCCACCACGCTGCCGCGCCGCCACAACTCGGCGACATCCGGCAGGTCGAATGTATAACGATAATCTTCGCCAAGCTCATTCGAGTTGGCATTACGCATGATGTCGAACCCTTCAGCATAGGACTGCATCAGGCCATACTCGATGCCGTTGTGGACCATCTTGACGAAATGGCCGGCTCCGGAAGGCCCGCAATATAGATACCCGTTCTGGGCCGTGCTATTCCCGGAATTGCGCCCCGGAGTGGGCGGCGTATCTCCAACACCCGGCGCCAGCGTTTTGAATATCGGATCCAGCCTCTCGGCGGATTCTTTCGAGCCGCCGATCATCATGCAATAGCCGCGCTCGATGCCCCACACGCCTCCACTGGTGCCGACATCGAGATAGTGGATACCCTGTTCCTTCAGGATTTTCGAGCGGCGGACGTCGTCCTTGAAATACGAATTGCCTCCGTCGATGATGGTGTCGCCCGGGTCCATCATCGCGGCCAGCTTCATCACCGTAGCTTCCGTGGCTGCGCCCGCGGGAACCATTACCCAGACGGCACGCGGCTTGGCGAGCCTCTGGACGAAGTCTTCCATTGAGCTTGCGCCCTCCGCGCCCTCCGCCGCCAACTGCGCGATGTTTTCCAGATTCAGATCGAACACCGTACACCGATGGCCGCCTCGCATCAAACGGCGGACCATATTTCCGCCCATTCTTCCGAGACCGATCATGCCCAGTTGCACAATTCTCCCTTGGATTGTTGCTTGTGATTGAGTTGGGGCAGATCCGATCGGACCCGCCCCAGGTATGCGAACTACGCTAGCGCCTTCTGAACGGCAGCCTGCAGCGTGGCCAGTCCGCTGTCGACGTCCTTCAGATGTACGCGAAGTGCGCGGCGATTGCGCTCGGCCAACACGTTGAAATCTCCACGCGCCTGCGCTGCTTTGACCACGCCGAAGGTGAATTTCTGGCCGGGCACCGCGAGGTCGGCCTTGTCATCGCAGGTCACTTGCAGGAACACGCCGGAGTTCGGTCCGCCCTTGTAGGCTTGACCCGTGGAATGCAGGAACCGCGGCCCGAATCCAAGACATGTCGCGACTTTCTTCTTGTCGCGGACCGCGGTGCGCATGGCCTGCAGCGTTTTCTCGTGCGGCTCGTTCATCTCGACATAGCCCAGCAGCGCGAAATAATCGCCCTTGCCCAGCCGGCCCAGATGAGCTTTGAGATACCCGGCGAGCGACTTGTCGCTGCCGGCGGCCGCTGTGAGCGCGGCGGCGTTCTTGTCGTCGGTGAAGAGCTGGACGCCGCCCTCGGAATGCATGGGCGATTCCGGCGGTAGCGATCCGGTCTTCTCGTATTCGGAGGTAAGCTTGCGCGTGGCGATCTTGCTGGCCTCGACGTCCGGCTGGTTGAAGGCATTGATGCCGATCACCGAGCCGGCCACCGCGGTAGCAATTTCCCAACGGAACATTTCCTGGCCGAGATTGTAAGCGTCGCCGATAGCGATGCGCACCACTGGATGTCCGGCCTTGGCGATAGCGTCCACCGCGGCGTCTTGCGCCGGATCGAAGCCTTTCTCCGTGCGGAGGTAGGCGAACACGCGATCGTTGCTGTAAGCTTCCGGCGCGCCCAGAGCTTCGCGATCCACCGGGATCAGGCCCTTGCCGTCCTTGCCTGTGGATTCCGCCATCAACTGTTCCAGCCATGCGCCGAAATCCGAAATCGCCGGCGAAGTGATCAGCGTAACTTTGTCGCGCCCGTTGCGCGCCCCAACGCCCAGGATCAAGCCAAGCTGTATGCCGGGATTCTTGTCGGTGGGAACGCAGGACGAGCAGGCGATAGACATGGTGTCGGCGTTATCCAGGAATTTCGGAGCGTCGATGCCCATCACCGCTGCGGGAACCATGCCGAAATCGGATAGCGCGGAGTAGCGGCCGCCGATGCCGGGGTCGCCATGGAAGATGTGCCGGAACCCGTCGGCTTGCGCCACTTGCTCGAACTTCGAGCCCGGATCGGTGACAGCGATAAAGCGACTGGCGGCCTTGTCCGCGCCAACGGCCTTCTTCGCTACCTCCATGAAATATTGCTTGAAGATGTTCGGCTCCAGCGTCGAGCCCGACTTGCTGGAGACGATGAAGATGGTGTTTTTCGGATCGATCTTGTTTTCGAAGGCCTTCACCTGCGCCGGATCGGTGGAATCCAGAACGAACATTTCCGGGAACCCGTCGATCTTGCCGAAGGTCATCTTGAGCACTTCGGGGCACAAGCTGGAGCCGCCCATACCCAACAGCAACGCGTGCTTGAACCCGCCCGCTTTGATTTCGGCGCTGAGATCCAGCAGATGTTGCTTGTGCGACAGTTGATCCTCCGTGATGCCCAGCCACGCGAGCCACTGACCCTCGTCCTGACCGGTCCACAGCGTGGCATCGCGACCCAGCAGTCGCCGGATCTTGCCACCCATTTTCCAGTCGTCGATCGCATCCTGATATTGAGCGGCCATATCGGCGGGAAGCGTGAAGGTCTGCTGATCCACTTGCGCCTGGTTAACGTACTTGCACTTGGCGTCCACCGTGTTCAGCAGCTTGTCAAAGGGTTCTGCGAATAGCTTCACCGCTTGCGTCACGCAATCGTCGGTGACTTTCTTCATCGAGATGCCGACCGCGGCCAGCGTGTCCATGGTGTCGTGCGCGGCTTCGAGATCCGCTTCCAGGCTGGCGGTGGCCTTGCCATGATCGCGGAAGGCATCGAACGTCGCCGGCGGAATGGTGTCCACGGTGTCCGGTCCAATCAGCTCATTGACGTAATAAACGTCGGGGTAAGCCGGATCCTTGGTGCTGGTGCTGGCCCACAATACACGCTGCGTCTGCGCGTTCTTCTTCGCCAGTTCGTTCCAGTCGGCGCTGGAGAAGATCTCCTTGTAGCGTTGGTAGGTGATCTTGGCGTTGGCAATGGCCACCTTGCCCAGCAGGCTCTTCAGCAGGGCCTGTTCCTTTGCGTCGGTGGATGTCTTCAGCTTGCCCTTCACAATGCCGTCCACCATGCTGTCGATGCGGCTGATGAAAAAGCTGGCGACGCTGGCCACGTGGCTGGGATCGCCCCCGCCCGCGGCGTATTTCTTCAAACCGGCGATATAGGCGAACGCCACTTTCTCGTACATGTCCATGGCGAACAGCAGCGTGACGTTGATGTTCACGCCTTCGCTGATCATCGTCTGGATAGCCGGGATGCCTTCGGCGGTGGCCGGAATCTTCACCATCAGGTTGGGACGGTTCACGGCTTTCCAAAGCCGGCGCGCGTCCTTCACCGTGCCCTCGGTGTCCTTGGCCAGGAACGGCGAAACTTCCAAACTGACGTAGCCATCGCGCTTCTTGGAGCGATCGTATACCGGGCGCAGCGTGTCGGCGGCGTCCTGGATGTCTTTGATCGCCAGGATTTCGTAGACGCCCATGGCATCCAGATCCTTGCGCTTCTGCAGCTCGATCAGCGCATCGGCGTAGTCGGTGCTTCCGGTGATGGCTTTCTCGAAAATGGCCGGGTTGGAAGTGACTCCACCCAGGCCGTCATTGTCGATCAATCGCTGTAACTCGCCGCTGGTGAGCAAACTGCGGCGAATGTAATCCAACCAGGCGGATTGGCCGTACTTGTTCAGTTCTTTCAAAGGGTTGCTTTTCGAGGGAGATGGTGCCGTACTCATTTATTTGTTTTCCTTCCAAATCTGAATTACGAATCTTACGCTTGTTGCCTGACTCTTGCCGCTCAGCCCTTGCCGCTTGACTGCAGGGTGGGGCGGACGCCCTCGTCCGCGCCGGACCCCCTGGTCCGGCTGTTCGGCTGTCAACGAAAGGCCGACGAGGGCGTCGGCCGCGGACCAGGGGGTCCGCCCCACTTGCTCTAATCGATCAATTCCCGCGCGCCTCAATGGCCTTCACTTTATTCAACCGCCGCAGATGCCGCTCTTCATTGGTGAACTTCGCCCCGGCGTAAGCCCGAACCAGTTCCTCCGCCGTAGCGATTCCAATGACGCGCGCGCCCAACACCAGGATGTTCATGTCGTCGTGCTCCACGCCCTGGTGCGCCGAATAGGTGTCGTGACACAGACCGGCGCGTATGCCCTTAATCTTGTTCGCCGCCACCGAAGCTCCTACGCCGCTTCCGCAGATCAGCACGCCTCGCTGGGCGCGGCCCTCCAGGATGGCTTTGCCCACCGCTTCGGCGAAATCCGGATAGTCCACCGGATCCGTGCTGTTGGTCCCGCAATCGACAACTTCGTCGCCCAAATCGCGCAGAAACTTTGCGAGTTGGTTCTTCAGTTCAAATCCAGCGTGGTCCGATCCAATGGCTGTCTTCATTATTTTGCCTTTGCGATTTCTTCTTTGGCCGCCGCGACAACTGCTTCCGGCGTGAACCCGAACTTCTTCTGCAGTTCCTTGAGCGGAGCCGAAGCGCCAAAAGTATTCATTCCGATGCTGCGGCCGGCATAACGGGTCCAGCCGAAGGTGGAAGCCTGCTCCACCGAAACACGCGCCTTCACGCTTGGAGGCAGCACGCTGTCCTGGTATTCCTGGCTCTGATGATTGAACAGCTCCCATGATGGCATGCTGACCACGCGCGACTTTACTCCTTCAGCGGTCAGTTTTTCATGGCATTCCACGCAGAGCTGGACTTCGCTTCCCGTGCCGATCAGGATTACATCCGGCTTGCCGTCTTTGGCGTCGGCCAGGATATACGCGCCCTTGGCCACGCCCGACGCCGCGCCGTACTTGGTTCGATCCAGCGTCACCATGTTCTGCCGCGAAAGGATCAGGCAGACCGGCTCGTGCTGCTTGGTCATAATCACGCGCCAAGCCTCGGCTACTTCGTTCGCGTCGCCCGGCCGCATCACGATCAGGCCCGGAATCGCGCGCATGGAAATGAGTTGCTCCACCGGCTGGTGCGTGGGCCCGTCTTCGCCGACGCCGATGGAATCGTGGGTGAAGATGTACGTCACCGGGATTTCCATCAACGCGCTGAGGCGAATCGGCTGCCGCATGTAATCGCTGAAGATCAGGAATCCGGAACCGTATGCGCGCGCCTTGGACAGCGCGAGTCCGTTCAGAATCGAACCCATGGCGTGCTCGCGGATGCCGAAGTGCATGTTCCGTCCGCCGTAGCTGCCTGCTTCGAAATCGCCCGCACCATCGAAAGTGAGTCGCGTCTTGGTGGACGGCGCCAAGTCGGCCGATCCGCCGATCATCCAGGGCACACGCTTGGCGATCGCGTTCAGCACCTTGCCGGAGGAATCGCGTCCGCCCATGCCTTTTGCATCCGTGGGGAAAACCGGCATATCGGCATCCCAATCTTTCGGCAACTCCCGGCGCTGCATCTTGAGCATGTGGTCGGCCAGCTCGGGATACTTGGCTTTGTACTCGTTGAATTTCGCCATCCAGGCTTCGCGCGCGGCGTGACCGCGGCCGGCGAGCAGTTCCTGGAATCGTTCATAGACTCCGTTCGGGACCAGAAACTTGGCGTCTTCCGGCCAGCCGTAGTTCCGCTTGGTTCCTTTGATCTCTTCTTCTCCGAGCGGCTCGCCGTGCGCGCCGCTGGTGTCCTGCTTCTTCGGAGCGCCGTAGGCGATGTGGCTGTCCACAATGATCAGCGTGGGCCGGTCGTGCGTGTCCTTGAACGTCTTGAACGCCCGCGCCAGCATGTCCTGATCGTTGGCGTCGCCCACGCGCACCACGTTCCAGCCGTAGCCCATGAAACGCGTGGCCACGTCTTCGCTGAAGGACAAAGCGGTGTTGCCCTCAATGCTGATGTGGTTGTTGTCGTAGACCCAGCAGAGATTGGAGAGCTTCAGGTGCCCGGCGATGGACGCCGCCTCACCGCTGACGCCTTCCATCATGCAGCCGTCTCCGCCCAGCGCGTAAGCATCGAAGTCGATCATCTCGAAGCCCGGACGATTGAAATACTGCGCCATCCAGCGGCTGGCGATGGCCATGCCCACGCTGGTTGCCACGCCCTGTCCCAACGGCCCCGTCGTGGTCTCGATTCCCGATGTCCAGCGATACTCCGGATGCCCCGGACACTTGCTGTCCAATTGCCGGAAGTTCTTGATGTCTTCCAGCGTCACGCTCGGCTTGCCCAAACTCTCGTAGGCGGGATTCACAGCCTGCACTTTGGTCAAGTGCAGCATCGAATAAATCAAAGTGGATGCGTGGCCCATCGAAAGCACGAAGCGATCGCGATTCGGCCACACCGGATCGGATGGATCGAAGCGCAGGAAGTGCTGCCACAGGTTGTAAATCACGGGCGCCATCGCCATGGGCGTTCCCGGATGTCCAGAGTTGGCCTTTTGGACGGCGTCCATGGCCAGTGTACGAATCGTGTTAATGCAAAGTTGATCGATGTTGGGAGATGGTTGGGCAGTCGACATGGTCTTAATGATACCTTTCCTTGGGGGATAGTGGTGCTCTGATCCCTGTCGAAGGATTGTATCCCAACTTATACCTTGGCTGCCAATGAATTTTTGATCTTACGGTTAGAGAAGTACCGGTAGGCGGGAAACGGCGGGAAGGAAGGGGACAGCCAGAGGCTCCACTGATGGGGTCCTTGACTGTCCCGGCTACACGAACTAACTACTTCTTCAGACTCTTGACGTACGCAACGACGTTATCGAGATCCGCGCCGGTGACACTGGCGACCGGTTTCATCTTGCCTTGTCCCGTTGTGACGACTTGTTTCACATCGGCGGTTGTGGCGCTCAGGGGCTTCATTTCCACCTTCAGCGCCTTTGCCATGTTCGGGTTGCCCGATCCATCCGCGCCGTGGCACGCCTTGCATTTTGCGTCGTACACTGCCTTGCCCGCCGCCGCATCCGCCGCCCATGCCCCGGTGGAGCATAGCGCCGCGATCAGACAGATTCCTATGATTGTTGTAATAGTTGTTTTCAAGTGCTCTGTTCTCCTTTTGCAGAATCACTGGGTGGTATCACCCAGTTGTGTCCTCAGATAGGGCCTGACAGCACCTTCAGTTCCATCCTAACCCCTTCTTTGGCGCTTCGGTTCCAGGGGTATATACTTCACAGTGGACTAGACTACGATGAGCGGAACCAAGAAACAGATCGTGATACTCGGCGGTGGCTTCGGCGGCGTCTACACCGCCCGATGTCTGGAGCGCTTGCTACAGCCGGAAGAAGCCGATATCTGCCTTGTAAACCGTGAGAACTACTGGGTTTATCAGCCGATGCTTCCCGAGGTGATCTCCGGGTCCATCGCGCTCATGGACGTTGTCTCGCCCATCCGCCGGCTCTGTCCGCGAACCAACCTGGTGATGCGTGAGGTGGAAGACATCGACCTTAAGAACAAGATCGTCACGGTCAGTCCCGGCTTCCGGCCGCGCCAGAAGAAGATCCCTTTCGACTACCTGGTGATCGCGCTGGGCGAAGTCACCAACTTCTACGGCATGCCGGGGATGCTCGAAAACGCCATGCCGTTCCGAACCCTGGCCGACGCCATCCAGTTGCGGAATCACGTGATTCATGTGCTGGAAGAGGCGGACGTGGAGGAAGACGCCGAGTTGCGGCAGAAGTTGTTGACCTTCGTCGTGGGCGGCGGTGGTTTTTCCGGCGTCGAGGTAATAGCGGAGCTGAACAATTTCGTGCGCAGCGTAAAGAAGAATTACAACCGGCTGCGCGACGCCGAAGTTCGCTGCGTGCTGGTGCACTCGCGCGAGCGCATTCTGCCGGAGATGGCCGATCCATTGGCTTTGTTTGCGCAAAAAATCCTGCGCAAACGAGGCGTCGAAATTATTCTCAAAGACCGGCTGGTAGCGGCCACGTCCGAAAAGGCGATCCTCAAGTCGGGCCTGGAGATTCCGTGCAAGACCATCATCTCCACTGTTCCGGCCACCGCTCAGCCGGTGATCAAGAAACTGGAGTGCCCCAAGGACAAAACCAGCCTTTTGGTGAACGGCTCGCTGGAACTCGAAGGCTATGAAGGCCAGGTGTGGGCGCTGGGCGACTGCGCCGCCATCAAAACAGTTTCGGGTAAGGATGTTCCACCCACAGCGCAACACGCCACGCGGGAAGCTACGACCTGCGCCACGAACATCGCCGCAGCGATCAAAGGCGGCACTCACTCGCTCTTCGCCTTCGAAGGCCTCGGCACCCTCGGGTCGCTTGGCCACGGCTCGGCGGTGGCGCAGATTTTCGGAATGAAGATTTCGGGCTTGCTTGCCTGGGTGCTGTGGCGCTGCATTTATCTAATGAAGATTCCGGGCATCAAGCCGAAGGTTCGGATCGGGATGGACTGGTTCATCCATCTGCTGTTCCCGCCGGACCTGGCGCAGACCCGTATGGAGCACGAATCGGGAATCAAGAACCAGCATTTCGAACCCGGCGACGTCATCTTCCACCAGGGCGACCTGGGCGACAGCGTCTATGTGATCGAGAAGGGCGAATGCGACGTCATCCGTGAGCAAAACGGCGACCGCAAGACGCTGGCGACACTAAGAGACGGCGACTACTTCGGCGAAATGGCGCTGCTCGCCGACCTGACGCGTAACGCCACAGTCCAGGCCCGAACCGCGGCGGAATTGCTGCTGATCCCCAAGGGCGATTTCAACCGCCTGCGCAAGAGCGTCCCCGCATTCGGCGAAGTGTTCAGCGACTTGGCGAAAAAACGCGCCGCGCCGGCCCCGCCGGGCAGCTAGTGACGGGATACAATTTCTATTAGCTGTGTTAAGTCCTGTTTTTCGCGCGATGGTCGGCTTAGCCAGTCTGGCCGGCGCCCTGATGATCTGTTGGCTGTTCACTGCTCACTACACTCCGGATCTCCTCCCCACTGAGGCGGCGTTCCGCATTTTGGACGCGCCGGAATTTAATCGCACGCGCACCCTGGTGAAAGTCTCCAAGACAACCAGATGCTCAGGTTCCATGTCGGAATCCTGTTACGATGCAGAATTCAGCTTTGTTGAACAAGGATCGAGAGTACCTATTCAGGCCAAGGCGTACTTCACCCTTGGCTTGGATGAGTGGCGTTTGGAGAGTTTTTCCTACGGGACGGAAAGGGTGTTGATATCCGAACCTGTCCCTCAGGTTAAGGAGTAGATCATGGATTCCACGCGCATAAAGGCCGAGATCGAACTTGCGGACCAGAACCACTTCGTGCTACCCACCAAGGCTTGGAACGCCTTCGTTAAGGCCCTCGCCGCCCCGCCGCAGATACCGCCGGGACTGAAGCGCCTTTTCAAGCACGACTCTGTCGCCGAGAGTAAGCCCAGCAGGGTTGCATCCCAAATCCCCAAGCTGATAGACTGAAGCTTCCACCAAGGAGCGACATCGTTATGGCCAAAGTATGTGAAGTTTGCGGGCGCGGGCCGAAGTTCGGTAACCGGGTGAGCCACGCCCACAATGTCACCAAGCGCCGCTGGAACGTTAATTTGCAGCGGGTGCATGCCATCGTGAACGGCGCCGCCAAACACATCCGTGCCTGCACATCCTGCATCCGCAACGGCAAGGTCCAAAAAGCCGCTTAACCGATTCGCTGGACTACTTGCGGTCCGCGTACTTGACGCGATGAGTCACATACACTAATCCTGTGGGCACGCCACGGCTGTAATCCACGCGATAAACCAGTTGAGCGCTCAGGTGGTCGTGTCTGGCGCGGTCGAAGACGCGGCCATCCAACTCAGCGACGAATGACGGGTCAGTCAGCTTGCGGATAATGTACGCACCCGTCTGTGCGCGGTCGCCAAACACATTCAGAACCTCGCCTCCGTTACCGACGCGGATGCTGGTAATCAGCGCGTAGTCCGGATTGCTTTCGTCGCTTTGCATCAACAGAGTCCTGAGGCCGCTCGGGAATTCTGCGGGCTCGCCCGGTTTCGGCTGTGCATTTACGAATCCGGAGAAGTGTTCTCCTGGTGTGTGCTGCCGCGGCCGGAAGTTTTGCTCGGCCAGTAGATCGAGCAGCAGCGGAGCCCCGCGCGGCTGGCCCATCACGATGGTGCGCTTCCCGGAGAGCCCGCCGAACGAGATCTGTCGCGCGGATACAACGGTGGTGGTGGAGTTCAAGCCGCGCAGAAATCGGTCCAGGTTCACAACGGCGCCCACGTCCTCGAAAGGCGCCCACAGGTTCCAAAGCGGATAGGCGGGCCGGTGCAGCAACAACCGGTCGGCCGCCCCCAGATCATCCGGAAGATTCACACTGAAGTTCCGCTCGAAACCGTCCACGGAGCGAAAGAACAGCGGCGTGCCTATGGCCACCACGACATTGCTGGATCGGAAACCGGCCCAGATGGGGCTGTCGGCGAGCTCGCGCGGCACCCTATTGCCGAATGCGCCAATCGCCCACCAGAGGAGACCGGCCGCAATCGCGACCAAGGCCAGCGATCCGGCGCCCCAAGCCACACCGGTCCAGAAGCGGTCAGCCTGCCGCGTTGGCAGCGCCGGTTCCACCACGGGCGGGAGCGGGATGTGCGGCTCCACATACGGCCGGTAGGTATTTCGTTCAAAACGAAGCCGCAGCGGGAACTCGACGCCCTCTACGGCATAGTATTCGTCCAACTTCTGCCGTAGCCGCCGCATCTCCACCCGTACGATGGTGTCCAACTTGGGATTGAAATCTTTCCTCCCAAAGGCGTTGACCCCGATGGAGGTTTCAGACCAGACCGACGGATCCGCGCTGTCTGTAGCTTCGCGCAGATAAATGAGCAGGCGCTTAAGTTGTCCGCTGCGGCTGAAAGTCTTGCTGGCAAGCAACTGATCCAACGTCTCCTTCAGAGTCGCGGAATCGCCGAGAAGGGCCTTCCCCGGTTCTGGGAGAGAAATGCCGCCCTGGTCGCCTTCCACGGTAAAACCCATTAGGAATCAGTTAAATACGTCTTGCCCGGCCACTCGATGTCACGTGACAAACCAACATCATACTCTATTATCACTTCCCCACTGTTCGCATGGCGACGGATAATAGAACCCATCGGTCTGCAAGTCCGCAGACAACAAGGGGCAAGCATGCAAAAGAGTATATCGATCTCGTTAGTCCTCATTCTCTTGGGAGTCGTCACCGCGTCGCTGACGGCGCAAGTGACTACCGCAACCATCGAAGGCACCGTGACCGAATCGAGCGGAGCGACCGTTCCAAACGCCCAAGTGGTGGCCATCAATACCGGCACCAACCAAAGCCGGACAGTCGCCACGAACGCGTCCGGCGGCTATCGCCTCGATTTGCTGCCCAGCGGCGTTTATGACGTCGAAGTCTCCGCACCAGGCTTCAAGAAATTCCGCCAGAACGGCATCGTTCTCGAGATCAACCGGACCGCGCGAGTCGACGCCGCGCTCACCATCGGCGTGGTGACCGAGGAAGTTACCGTCACCGCCGACGCGGTCATGGTCAACACCAGCAACGCGCAAATCGGCCGGACCACCAACGGCGACGAGATCAACAACCTGCCGATTGTCGGCCGCAACGTATACACACTCCTGTCCCTGACGCCCGGCGTGGATTCCAACGCCAACAGCATCGTCCTCGGCTATCCGGAACAGCGCACCATGATCAACGGCGGTGTCGACGGCGGCGCAGGATCGGGCAACTACTTCCTGGATGGCGGCACCAACATGACCGGTCTCCGCAACACCGGCAACATCGCGCCGAATCCCGATGCGGTGGAAGAATTCCGCGTTATCACCAACAGCTACAGCGCCGAGTTCGGACGTTTCGCCAGTGGTGTTGTCAACATCATCACCAGGTCGGGAACCAATCAGTATCACGGGTCGCTCTTCGAGTACCTACGCAACAACGATCTGAACGCGAATAACTATGGAGCCATTGGCGCCACGCCGCCGCTGCATCGCAATCAATTTGGAGGCAGCTTCGGCGGCCCGGTCGTCCGCAACAAGACCTTTTTCTTCGGCACGTATTCGGGCCTTCGCCAGATCACCAGCAATTTCTTCAATACCGCCGTTGTTCCCACGGCGCTCGAACGGACTGGCGATTTTTCCCAATCCGCGATCAAGCCTACCGATCCGTCCAACAAGGGCGCTCCGTTCGGCGACAGCATGATCCCACTGTCGAAGTTCGATAAGACCGCCCTCAATATCTTGAACACGTACATCCCCACGGCAAATGCCGGAAAATTTTGGCAAGGCACCAGCCCGAGCCCATATGTCACGGATGAGTTTCTGGCCAAAGTGGATCACTCCTTGAGCGACCGCCAGCGCATTTCCCTGAGCTACTTCGAAACCAGCGGGCACACCTCGATTCCCGGCGGTGGCAACCTCATTTGGTCGACGCAAAACTTCATCTGGCGCCAGCACAACGCCAACGCCAGCGATACCATCACGCTCAGTCCCTCCATGGTCGACCAGGTTTGGCTGTCTTATACCCGCAACTTCGGCGGCCGCGTCAGCACGCCGCAAATGTCGCTCGGCGATCTCGGTTCGCAGTTCAAGATCCAGGGAACGCCATCGCTTCCGCAGCTCGCCGTGAGCGGCTACTTCACGCTGGGCCAGGCGATTTCGGGACCAGTGGCCGGCACGAATTTCTACTCCATCCGCGACGTGTTGAGTTGGAACAAGGGCAGCCATACATTCAAATTCGGCGGCGAGTTGTCGCTCGACAAAGACATTCAGCAGACCTTGCTGAACAACTACGGCGTATTCTCCTTCACCGGCACCAAGGCGAAATCCAGCAACGCGCTGTCTGATTTTTTCCTTGGCTTGCCCATCACCATGAATCAGGATGCACCGGTGCTGGCGCTCGCCAATTTTTTCACCGGCGCGCTGTTTGCGCAGGACGATTGGAAAATCACTCCGCGCCTTACACTGAATGCCGGACTGCGCTGGGATGTGCAGCAAGCGCCCACCGATCCACAGGACAAAGCCTCCACCTTCAAGCTGGGCGTGCAGTCGCAGGTGCTTCCTCCCACTGCCCCCACCGGTCTTCTAGTCGTCGGCGATCCGAGCGTTGGCCGAGGCATCGTGTCTACACCGCTTACCCACTTCTCACCGCGGTTGGGCCTGGCCTGGGATCCTTTTGGTGACGGCAAGACCTCCATCCGTGCGGCCGCCGGCCTGTTCTACGGCAGCGTTTCGGGTAACGAATGGAATTCCACATCCAACTTTCAGCCGTTCGCAGTTCGCGAACAGTTCAACAACGTGACGTCGCTCACTAACCCATACGGCGCGCTTCCGGGCGGAGTTTCGCCCTTCCCCTATATCTACAGCCCGAAGAACCCGGGCTTCATTTTGCCCGCCCAGATCTACGGCATCGCGCCCGACTTCCGGTGGCCCTACACCTATCAGTTGAACCTCTCGGTGGAGCGGCAAATCAAGAAAGATCTGATCGTGACCGCGGCCTACGTCGGATCGCTCTCCCATCGATTGCCCTTAGCCGTCGACTTGAATTATCCGTTCTATAACAGCACTGCGACATCGTCGAACGTTAACAGCAGACGTCCCATCGACACGAACATCTTGTCCACTATCCAATCGGTGAAGTCCATCATGAACGCCAACTACCATGGGCTGCAGATGACAGTCGAAAAACGGATGGGCCGTCATTTTGGCGTGAAAGGCTTCTATACATTCTCGAAATCCCTCGACGACGCCACGCTGGAAAACAGCACTGTCAATGGCGGCGCGGAAGATTTCCGCAACTTGGCTCTCGACCGCGGCCGCTCCGATTTCGACCGCCGCCACGTCTCGGTCACATCCTTCATTTGGGACCTCAGCTATTTCACCGGAACCAACCTGCTGCTCAAGAACGCGGTGAATGGCTGGCAACTCTCGGGCATCGTGACGTTGCAGAGCGGCCTGCCATTCAACGTCACAACCGGATCGGATGCAAATTTGGACGGCAATAACAACGACCGCGCGAACCTGAAGGCCAACGCCAATCCGTTCCTCGATCCGCACCGCTCACGCGCAGCCGTAACCGCCGCTTGGTTCAACACCAGTGCATTTGAGGTTCCTGCACCGGGTACGGATGGCAATACACAACGCAATCTCCTCACCGGACCGGGGGGCAAGAACGTGGATCTCTCGCTCACCCGCAATTTCAGTATCCACGAGCGATTGCGCTTGCAGGTGCGCGGAGAAGCCACCAACGCATTTAATCTGGTGAATCTGAGCAATCCCATAGGTTCATTGAACGGCGGCGCGCAGTTCGGACAGATTCGCAACGCGAGCGCGATGCGCCAACTCCAGGTAAGCCTGCGGCTCACATTCTGAGTAGACCAATCTTGACTGTAGATGCATCTTAGGCGCTAAATAAAGAAGGTCGGTTGCGTCGTGCATCATGCCCTTCTCCGCCACGTAATAACATTTGCGCGGCGTAGGGGAATCGCTGAAAAAGGAATCGCCGGTGAAAGGCAATCGACGCGCAATTGTCTGCTAGATCACTACTTGAAGAATCCCTCGATAGCGGAGTTTACATTGATCACACCAGACAGGAAGGGTGATATGCCGGGATGTGCATTTCTTCCCTCGACCGCGTAGTTGTCCCTGGTAAGGAATCCCGAGAGGTAGTACCTCAACTCTTGATGTATGATCGGATCGACCTGACTTAGAACTTGGAGGTGCAGTCCGTGATTCAGAAGCGAGATTTCTTATCCCTCCTTTTTGCTGGGGCGGTCATCGCTATCACCCTGTCGGCTACACTGCCAGGCTATCAGGCGGTGCCAGCGAGGCGAGTGCCTCGTCAAGCTGCTGTTGTGCCACAGAGCGACGCATGGCTGAGTATTTTCCCGGTATCGCAACATGTGTTTCAACTCGTCGGCGACGCGCGCGATCCCAACATCTTGTTTGCAGGAACCCACCGTGGCCTATATCGAAGCTCGACCGCGGGGGAGCGCTGGTCCCGGATAGTTCCGGTTAATAGCGCCACCAACATGATTCTTACGCAGAGCAGAAGCGCGCCCACCCTCATGTACCTGGGGGTCACGCTTCACCCGCCGGAGAATATCAACGGCTTTCGCGGCGACCTCTTGAAGAGCGAGGATGAAGGACTGACGTGGCGGCAGGTTGGTGCGCGGGACATTCAAGGCGTTATTCGATCAGTGCAAATCGATCCCCAGAATCCCGACATTGTGTATGTCCTAGCTAATACTCTTTACAAATCGATGAACGGAGGTCGGACATGGGGTAATATTACGCCCGCAACTGGGACGTCGACCAGCAGTCCGATGTTCCTGGTCGCGGACCCCATACGCCCTGGGCATCTGGTTGCTGGGTACGTTACGAGCGAAGACGGCGGGACCACGTGGCAACCTGAGTCTCGTGCTGTACCCTTGTCTTACTTGCAGGGCCACCAATGGGTCACGGTTAATGCATCGGCATGGAAGTTTGTATCGTTCAATCCTTCGGATGGCACACTTCGTGCAGGGATCATGGGCGACGCCGGGGAATATGCCCGTCTCGTCATTTCACGTGACGCCGGGAAATCGTGGGGTGACATTTCGATTCCGAATGAACGGCCACCGCACGAGTGGTACGCCGCAATAAACGCGTTTGCCTGGTCTTTGCAATCACCAGAAACGATCTTCGCCAGCACGACCTCTTCGTTGTATAGATCGAAAGAATACGGTCAGAAATGGAATCGGATTCTGCCGCAGCCAGCATCCGATGTTCTCGCTTCCGCCTCAGGAGATATCTATGCCGCAACGCCGATTGGCCTTCTGAAGTCCCGTAACGAGGGGCGCAACTGGCACACTGCTGGTCTGGGTCTCCCGATTCAGACGAATTGTGTCTTGGAGGCAGTCAAAGGGCAGGGGATCTACGTGAGTGACCACAATGGATACTGGGTGACAGGAGAAAGCAGCCTCACCTCAGAGTGGCACCCATTTCTAGGCATGGGCCCAAATCAGCAAACCAACTATGGAACTCTCCAACAAATCGTCGTTTTCGACGACAATACCTTACTCTTCAACCTCAGCGAAGATTTGTGCCACCCATGTAACCAGATTATCGGTGTAAAGGCGGACGGGACCCGTTTCAGCGTGAAGTCTTCAAGGACCATACAGCTTATCGGGGCGTCCCGAGCAAATTCGCGCGTGATCTACGCGACAGACGGCACAACGCTCATGAAGTCGGACGACACGGGTTTCAGTTGGGAAACATACGACATCCGAAAATCGCTCCGTGCAGGCCTGGCAGGGTGGGGAGTCTCAGGTATTCCATCCATCGTCGTGTCGCCGCAGGCGCCCCAGACGGTGTACGCACTCATTCGATTACACGATTTGAACCCTAAGAATCTGGTCGACCCGAGAAATGATCTAGCGCTTGTCGCCACCTCGGACGGTGGAGCAACGTGGCGCGATATTTTTCCTTCGCAACTCGCAACACGCCTGCGGCTGTTCACCGATCTCGCCTGGCCAAGTGCCGGAATCGCGGTTGACCCAAGAGATTCGCGGAGCGTGTATCTGTTCTTCAACGGCGGCATTTTCAAATCGACCGATGCGGGAGTGAAATGGTCGCCCGTGCCGATTCACGCCGGCAAAATCGCTGACCTCGCCGTGAGCCCGTCCCGTATTCTTTATGTCGCATCCGACTCAGGAGTCTGGACGTCGAAAGATGCGGGGACTTCGTGGGCTCTCCTCAACCGGGGTCTCGACCAAGACGCTATGAGAAAGGTCGCCACCGATGGTTCGGTGGTCATCGCCCAGGGCGCGAACGGCATCTACCGCCTTTCTTCAGACGAAGGATGGTTCAGTGCCCGTTGGCGCGAGCTGGAGGAGAAACCTGAGTCGAATCCAATCGTCGTGAAACCAACATGCGTCACGTGCGAAATTGACCAACCGACACCTAACGAGTCAAAAAGTTCCATCCCGGTGTCCAACCCAAATACGAAATCTCCAGACGAACGATGGACGACCCCACGCGCGACTGAAATATGCTCCGACGTCGAATCGTGTCTCGCCCATAGCGTTATCGCCTTGCAGGCCGCCGACTTGGCGGCTGCGACCCAATATTGGGACAGGGTGCTCGCCTTGGGCGGCCCCGTGGCGATTCCGGTGTGCTATCAACGAGGGATGAAACGTTGCGAAAGGGGCACGATTTCACTCAGTTCAAAGGAGGTGTCGTTCACGACTTCTGATGGCCAGAAGGTACTGAGCGTTCTTCCCTCACAAATGACTCCGAAATTCTCGGCTCGCGACGTGGAGATCACCCACGGCTCTTTCAATCTTCAAGTTGAGAAGAAGAATAACAACTACGCTTTTATACCCGTCGGAATTACGTGCGAGATGCTTAACTACCTGGTGTGCCCGCCTGAAGGGCTGACGCAACAGAGTGCAATCGCGAATTACGCAGTCCACACGATTCTGAGACTTGCAGTTAACCAGCCGGGGAAGTAGGCGCGAGTTTTCGCGCAAGAGTACGGCCGCTCTAGGCCACTCTGTGCCACGATGTAGGGATGCGACTCGTCACCTTTCGCCGCGCCGGAGCGAATCCCGAACCGGGCGTGATCATGGGCAACCGAGTGATCGGTCTGGCCAGCGCCGGACTCCCCGACATGCTCGCCATCCTCGGCGGCGGCGATGCGGCCCGCGCCAAAATCGAAAACTGGATTTATTCGCCGCCGGCCGGCTCCACCTTCGCGCTGAACGCGGTCACACTCCTTGCTCCAGTCCCGCGCCCGCCGAAGTTCATCTGCGTCGGTTTGAACTATCGCGATCACGCCATCGAATCGAAGATGGAGATCCCGAAAGTTCCCACGATTTTCTCGAAATTCTCCACCGCGGTCATCGGCCCCGGCGCGCCCATCGTGCTGCCCAAAAACTCCACGCAACCCGATTATGAGGCCGAGTTCGCGTTCGTCATCGGCAAAGGCGGCCGCCACATCAAGGCTGACGACTGGCAGGACCACGTCTTCGGCTACACGCTGGTGAACGACGTGAGCGCCCGCGATTTTCAAATGGCAACTACGCAGTGGCTGATGGGCAAGACCTTCGACACCTTCGCGCCCATGGGCCCGCACATCGTGACCGCCGACGAAATCGCCGACCCGCACGCGCTCGATATCAGCCTGCGTATCGGCGACGAGGTTCTGCAGCAATCGAACACGCGCGAGCTGATCTTCAAAATCCCCGAGCTGATCGCCTACCTGTCGAGCGTAGTCACGCTGGAACCAGGTGACGTGGTCTCCACCGGCACTCCCGCGGGCGTCGGCTTCGCGCGCAAGCCGCCCCGTTTCCTCACGCCAGGCGATGAAGTGACAATTCAAGTGGACCAGGTGGGCGAGCTGCGCAATACAGTTGTCGCGGAGACCTAAGCGTCACTCCGGCCGCGACTCGCGATTGAACAAATCTTCCAACTCCTTCGCCGTCGGCGTCCCTTGCACCGCCTCATGCATCTCATGCGCGAAGTTTCTCATCACTTCCAGCAACTCAAACTCGCGGCCCAGCGTGGCGTACAACTCCACGCCGGCCAGCAACATGGCCAGCCGCTCGTCTCCTCGTTCCGCGGCTTCCTGTCTCAACCGCCGGAGCGCTTCCAAAGATTCGGGACTGTTAGGCCGCCATGACATGACGATAAAGGGGTGAGAGCGCTGGCCCCCACCCCTCAGCATAGAGCTTCTTGCTGCCGGCGACTCGGAACGAACTACGCCGAGATGCCTTTACGCTGTTCGCCACTCTGGATCGGGATCTGCCGCGGCTTCATCTGCTCCGCCACCGGGATCGAGATATCCAGCACTCCCTCATGCAGACGGCAATTGAGCTTGTCCAGATCCAGGCCGGCGGGAAGCGCCAACGTTGCGTGGAACTTGCCGTAAGAGAGCTGCGTGAAGCCGGTCTTCTCGAATCCATCCGGCGCCTTCCGCTCGCCTTCGATTACAAGTTGATTGTTCTGGACGCTGACCTTCAGTTCGTTCTGCGTGATACCGGGCAATATGGCGCGCAGCCGCAGGTGTGTGTCGGTCCAGGCGGACTCTACCGCTGGCGTGAACATCCATTGGCTGGAGCCGATTTGTCCGGTTCTACCCGTTTCTAACGGATAGCCGTAGAAATTCTCAAACAATTGGTCGACCGAACGGCGGAAATGGTCCAACGTTTGCCGCACATCGCCCGTCAGGAGATTACTGCTCATCATGGATACACCTCTCGTAACTGGTTGATTGTGAAGGTTTTGGATAGCCGGGCTATGCGCCCGCTTCCAGTTAGGAGTATAGCACCGCGCTCCCGATTAGGACCCAGTATTTTCCCGTGTAACCGTGACCGTTTTCGCTTTGTTTTATTTGGTCTTTGGCCCCGTGAGAAATCGTTCGTCGATCTCCACCTGATAGCCGCTGGCCAGTCGATTCGTTTCATTGGCCATGCCCACCACCGCCATCAACTCGGCGAACATCGCATCGGTCATTCCACCTTTGCGCGCGGCCGCCGTGTGCGACGCGATGCAGTAGCCGCATTGATTGCTGACGCTCACTGCGACGTAGACCATCTCCTTCGTCAACGGATCCAGCGCGCCCGGCGCCATAATTTCCTTGATGCTCTGCCACGTGCGCCGCAACGTCGCCGGATCGCGCGCCAGCGCCTTCCAGAAATTATTGATCCAATCCGTTTTGCGCGTGACCATGATGTCGTCGCAAACCGCACGCACCTCCGCACTCGCGTCGTTGTACTCCACCAATCCCAAAGTCGCCATTTCATTGTCTCCCTTCGTGTTGACGCAAAAAAATCCCTAGGCTAAAGCCTCTGCCACTACTTGCTGACAAGCTTCTGAAGGTAGCACAGGCTTTAGCCTGTGAAGCATAATAGAAGTACCCCCTCATGATTTCAGAAGCCATTCGAGAAGGTCTCACTTTCGACGACGTACTTCTACAACCTGCCCGCAGCAGCGTAGTTCCCACGCAAACCGATACCCGCACCGCGCTCACTCGTAACGTCGCGCTGCATATCCCCATCGTCAGTTCTCCCATGGACACGGTCACCGAGTCCCACCTGGCCATCGCACTCGCGCAACAGGGCGGCATCGGCATCATTCACCGCAATATGCCAGTGGAGCGCCAAGTGGAAGAAGTAGACAAGGTGAAGCGCAGTGAAAGCGGCATGATCGTCGATCCCATCACCATCGGCCCGGAGCAGAAGATCGCCGACGCGCTCGAACTGATGAAGCGCTATCGCATCTCCGGCGTGCCTGTGACCAAAGACGGCAAGCTGGTCGGCATCCTGACCAACCGCGATCTACGTTTCGAATCGCGCTTCGATCTGCCGATCTCGCAGGTGATGACCAAGGAAAATCTCATCACCGTCCCGGTAGGCACTACGCTCGAAGACGCCGAGAAGATCCTGCACCGGCACCGCGTCGAAAAACTCCTGGTGGTGGACGATCAGTACACGCTCAAAGGCCTGATCACCGTTAAGGACATCCAGAAGAAATTGAAATACCCGAACGCGGCCAAGGATCAGCAGGGACGCCTGCGCGTTGGCGCTGCGGTGGGTTCCGTCGGCGATTTCTTGGAGCGCGCGCAAGAGCTGGTCGCGAGAAAAGTGGATGTGATCGTTGTGGATTCCGCGCACGGTCACCATGAGGGCGTCCTCAACGCCGTCCGTACCATCAAACAAAAACTTCCCGACATCGACTTGATCGCCGGCAACGTCGCCACTTTCGAAGGCGCTCGCGACCTGATCAGCATGGGCGCGGACGGCATCAAGGTAGGAATCGGACCCGGATCGATTTGCACCACGCGCGTAGTCAGCGGCGCAGGAGTCCCACAAATCACCGCAGTCTCCGAGTGCTCGCGCGCCACTCGCGGCTCCGACGTCCCCCTGATCTCCGACGGCGGCATCAAGTTTTCCGGCGACATCAGCAAAGCGATTGCCGCCGGCGCAGATTCCGTGATGCTAGGCGGCCTCCTGGCCGGCACCGAAGAAAGCCCCGGCGAGACGATCCTCTATCAGGGCCGCACCTTCAAAAGCTACCGCGGCATGGGCTCCATGGGCGCAATGTCCCAAGGCTCCGATCGTTACGCCCAGGATTCCAGCGGCAAGCTGGTCCCCGAAGGCATCGAAGGCCGCGTCCCCTACAAAGGCCCGCTCTCCGAATTGGTCTACCAACTGGTAGGCGGCTTGCGAGCCGGCATGGGCTACTGCGGCTGCCACACCATCAAAGAAATGCAGGAACGCGCCAGCTTCCTCCGGGTAACCGCCGCCGGCCTCCGCGAAAGCCACGTCCACGACGTAATCATCACGAAGGAAGCCCCGAACTACCGCCTCGAATAATAAAAGAAGACCGGCGAAGCCGATCCTCCCCTGACACCTGACACCTGGAACCTGAAACCTTCCCCCTTACTGCTTCCTCACCAGCACAATCGTCATATCGTCCGACAGCTCCGGCACACCCGTCCACTGCCGCACCGCATCCATCACCGTGCCGATGATCTGCCCATCGTCGCGATCCGCGTTCTTCGCCACCATCTCGATCAGCCGCTCTTCGCCGAACATCTCGCCGTACGCATTCTCCGGCTCGGTGATGCCGTCGGTGTAACACACCAGCAAGTCGCCGCTCTGAAGCTGGATCTTGCTCTCCTCGTACTTCGAAAACGGAAACGCGCCCACCACGGTGCCGTTCACTTCCAGCACCGACGATCCGCCGTCGCGAACCAGAATCGGAGGCAGATGACCGGCGTTGGTGTAGGTCACAACTCCGCTGTCCTCATCGTAGAGAGCGAAGAAAAACGTCGCGAACTTTTCCGCCGATGTAGTCGCGTGCAACTGCTGGTTTAATTCCGAAACCATCCGCGCCGTCGAAAGCCGGAATCCGTTCACCGGCGCATGTGATGGCGCAGCCAACTCCAGCGACGCCCGCAACTCCATCCGCATAGCCGATTGAATGCTCGCCATCAGCAGCGCCGCCGAGATTCCCTTCCCCGCCACGTCGCCAATGCCGATGGCCAATCGGTTCCCGGCCAGTTTCTGATAATCGTAGTAATCGCCCGAAACCATTCGTGCGGGCTGGCACAAACCAGTGACACTCAAAGTTTTCATCAGCGGAACCGTCTTCGGGTAGAGCTGCTCCTGCACCTCGCGCGCGATCTCGATCTCCGCCTGCAGCCGCTCCTTCTCCTTGGCCACCACCAGCAAGCGTTCCAGGTTCTCAGTCATGGTGTTGAACGATTTGCTCAAATCAGCCAATTGGTCGTGCCCCGAAGCCGCAATCCGATTTGAGAAGTCGCCCTGCATTACCCGCTGCGTGCCTTGATACAGCGAATGGACAGCACCGGTGATGGTGCGCGTGAGCGAGATACCGATGATCAGCGAAACCAGTTCCACCACCAGGAACACGATGGAGACTATCAGCAAAGCAAACGGCACCCAACCCTGAAACTCGTCGATCTTCTGACTCAGAATCAGTTGCAGGATCGCGGAGTACCGGCTGTCGACCACCAGGAATGCGAACTTTTTCTCCGCTGTCTCCCAATTCACGATGGGCACCGTGGAAGGCCAACCAACCTCCAGATCCAGTCGGTTTACGGGCGGCGGTAGAGCCGGCCCGGGAGGCTCGTGTCCGGAAGGAACCATCTCAAACGTTTGGTCCCCGACGGTAATTCCAACACGCTTGCTGGCCTGGGTTGTGATCTGAAGGTTCCCTTTCGTGTCTTTCTCCTTGGGCGGGCGGGTGACAGCTTGCATGAAAAAGACATCGCCCAAACCGGGCACCATCCCGCTGAGGTAACGGCGGGAAAGCGGTGTCGCCGCGATAAACCGAGTCCCATTCCTGACCATCTGCGACCAGGCATAGTAGTGCGCCTGGCTGGATGCCACGCCGCTCGTATCGTCCCGGAAAGAAGTGGGAACATTGACCTCGGTACTGCCGGGCCAGCGCAGCAGTTCTCCATGATCCTCGATCAGCAGGAAAAGGTTCGGGAAGCGCTCCTGATAAATCTCCCCTGTCCGGCGCAGAGTTTCCGAGCGGATCGTAGGATTGGTGTGCGCCAGGACATCGGTGATCGCCTCCATCGTCGCTACGCGCCGGTTCAATTCCGACCGCGCCAGATAAACCGCCACCTGCCCAGCGAGAATCCACGACCCCAATCCGAACAACGTCACAATCAGCAGAATCGGAACCACGCCGATCAGCACGTACGTCACAATCAGGCGGTTGCGCAATCGCCAGATCGCCTTCCGCAATCCAAGGCCTGCCAGGCGGAGCAACATCCAGATCCCCAGCACGATCACCAGAAATTCCAGGAACGTGGTAAACCCGCTGCTTGGCGCTGCGGCCATCAAAATCAGGTAAACAACCAGCAAGACCACGAACGTCTTGCTCACTTTCCCTAAACTGCGCCAACGGGATTTGAGGTCCAGAGTCACAATGGGCCGTTCACACTCGCGATTTCGCGATCTCGGGAGTCTCCGGAACGGGCTGCGGCTCCAGAAAATATCGGGTCAACTGATCCTGCAGCACGGCCAGCGCCGTCTCCGGATCGTCGGCGTACTGAAATAGCTCCACATCTTCCGGAGAAATCGTGTTGTGGCGAACCAGGGCGTCGAAGTTCAACACCTCTTTCCAATACTTCGTCCCGTACAACACGATCACGATCTTCCCTTCCAGCTTGTGCGTCTGCGCCAGTGTGACCACCTCGAAGAATTCGTCCAGCGTGCCGAATCCGCCGGGGAAAATCACCATTGCCTTGGCCAGATACGCAAACCAGAACTTGCGCATGAAAAAGTAGTGGAACTCGAAGGAGAGTTCCGGAGTGATATATGGATTCGGCTGCTGCTCGAACGGCAGCCCGATATTCAGTCCGATGGTTTTACCGCCGGCATCGCTCGCGCCCCGATTCGCCGCCTCCATGATGCCCGGCCCTCCGCCCGAACAGATCACGAAGCGGTGAAAAGGGGCTTCGATCTTGCTCGACCACTCCGTGATCATCCGCGCCAGTGTTCGCGCGTCGCGATAATACTCACCTTGTGGCGAATCTTCGGTAATGCGCGCCGATCCGAAAAATACCACCGTGTCCTGAATCTTCTCGTCCCGGAAATGCGACAGCGGCTCCAGGTATTCCGAAAGAATTCGCAAACCGCGCGCGTCGGGGCTCTCGAGAAACGTCTCGTTGAGATAGGCCACCGGCCGCCGGCCGTCTGGAAGCTGATCCTCGATCATTGCGAAGAAATTTCCGCGCTCTCGAGTTTTTCGAGACGCTTCTCCAATTGTCTCACTGTCTTCAACAAATCCGGCAGCTTCGGAAATGCGGTGATCGCCCGCAGCCAGTCGCCCCTCTCGAACGCCGGCGATCCGGAAACCACCGCGCCTTCCGCCACATCGCCGCCAATGCCGCTCTGCGCGTACACAATCGCGTTGTCGTGGATGGTCAGGTGCCCGGAAACGCCCACTTGTCCGGCCAGCAGCACATTCTTACCCAGAATCGAACTGCCCGCCAATCCCGTCTGCGCGCAAATGATGTTGTCCTCGCCCACCACCGAGGCATGCCCCACCTGCACCAGGCTGTCGATCTTCGCCCCACGCTTCACCCGCGTCTCGCCGACGGTCGCGCGATCCACCGAGGTCAGCGTCTGAATCTCCACATCGTCCTCGATCACCGCCACGCCCGACTGCACAATCTTGAAGTGCGTTCCCTCGGCGGTCTTGGCGAACCCGTAGCCATCGCCGCCAACCACGACACCGTTTTGCAGGATCACGCGATCGCCGATGCGGCAATATTCGCGCACCACGGCGTGCGAGTGCGCATAGAATTCGTCGCCGATCGACGCGCCTTCATAAATCACCACGTGCGGATGCAGCACCGCATTACGCCCGATGGTCACGTTCTCACCGACGACGGCGAACGCCCCAATCGACGCCCCCTCCCCAATCCGCGCGCTGACGGCGATCGCGGCCTGCGGATGAATCCCCGGCTTCGGCCGAGGCGGCTGGTAAAAAAGCGCCAACGCCCGCGCAAAATCATGATAAGGATTCCGCGATACCAGACTAGCCGGCGAGGCCTGCGCCAACGGCTCGGAAACAAGAATGGCCCCCGCGCGGCAATGCTTCACTTTGTGCGCGTACTTCGGATTCGCCAGAAAAGTAAGCTCGCTCGGCCCAGCCTGCTCCATGCCGGCGACACCGGTAATCTCAAGCTCCCCGTCGCCCCGGAGTTCACAGCCAAGCCGCGCCGCAAGATCGCGTAGAACGATGCTTTGGACGGTGTGCATGGTGATGGCTTCATAGTGGCACAACACTCCGGGCTCCGTGCCAGGCAACTAAATTAAATTTGTCTGGAGCACTGCTCGGTCCGCTCGTCGCTAAGAGACCTGTTGCGGCCTAGCGCGTCTTGCCTTCACATCCACGGTAGCGCGCTCGACTGGCTGCACCATGCGGCCTTGGCCCTTGAAGAATCCGGAAACATCCCCACCTTGATCGGCGAGCCGGGCAATCGTCTCGGCAGAGACCGGTTTAACAGACTTACGAGGTACCTTCATGAAATCCTATGATGTCATCCCCGGGGTATGCCGAGACTCGCCTACTCCCAAGCGATTTGATTCTCTTCACACCACTCCCGTGCGATCTCCCTCAGGGCCTCCGCGCGAAATGCAAACCACGCTTGTTCGATGCCGTGCCGCCGGACATTGTGCTTGAAATGCCGAAACGCCCCAGCGCCGTGAATCGCGAACAAAAGATCGTCGCGAATACTCGCGGACTCCACCGACTGCGAAAAATCCCGCATGATCTCCCACTCATGCACGTCAAACTTCGTCGGCAGTCTCCGGAAGCGGTCGCTAGAAACGATTCTCTTGGCAATCTCCCATTCCTCATCCACCCCGTCAGCAGGATCCGGTTCCTCGTCGCCGGACTCCTCAGCCTCACTCAAGAGATCGCGGGAGATGGTTTCCACCTGGCCTGTGTCGAGATCCAAAAATGATGAGTCTTCGTCGAACTGCATCTCCAGTCCGTCGACGATATCTTGCAGCCGAACAGTCACGGGCATGGCTCTCGAGACCATCATAATCCGGCACACCAAGCCGGTCCACCCGCTCCCTGCGGTAGAATCATCCCTATGAACCGCCGCACATTCCTGTTCACTTCCGCCGGCGCCACCGTGGCCCTCGCCGCTCCGTCCACCACGCCGGCCACCGTCCTCTACGGCGACCACACCACCAAACTCGACAACGCGCGCCCCGATGGCGCCAACCTCTGGGTCCGCTCCGCCGATCTCCCGCGCATCAACGATTTTGAAGTGAAACCGCAGGGCGCATGCCGCGCCGACCTCTGCATCCCGCTCTCGAAAGATCTCAAGAACGGCGAGTGGTTCAACCTCACTGGCTTCGCGCACAAAGTCGGCCAGGCTTTCGTTGCCGACTCCGGCATCTGGAGTTTCGGCGAGATCCCCGTGGTCCGGGGCACGTACTACAACTCGCGCATGGCTCCCGATTTCGCGGTACCCGATCGTACCGGCAAGGTGGTCCATCTCTCCGATTTCCGCGGCAAGAAAGTGCTGATCGTCACCTGGGCCTCCTGGTGAGGCTGCCGCCTCGATCTGCCAGGCTGGCAGAAACTCTACACCGATCTGAAGGACCAGAATTTCGAAATCATCGCAGCCGCGCAGGACACCGGCGGCGAAGAAGCCGCAGGCAAGTGGTACGACCAGGCCAAGGCCACTTACACGACGCTGGTCGACGTGCAGCACGCCATCAGCTCCGCGTATCAATTCATCAACGTGCCCATGGGCATCTGGGTGGACGAACGCGGCCGCGTAGTGCGCCCCGCCGAACCTGCCTGGACCAAGAACAACACGCTGAAAATCGGCGACAAAACCATCGTCACCGAGGGCGATGCCTACGTAGCCGCCATCCGCGATTGGGTGAAGAATGGCGAGCATAGCACCTATGCCCTCTCCGACGACGAGTTCGCACGCCGCGCCAAACCGCGCTCGCAAAATGAAATGGAAGCCGACGCCAGCTTCAAACTAGCGGTCTATTTCCACGAGACCAAGAACAACGACCTAGCCGAAAAATACTGGGCGAAAGCCCAGCAGCTCAATCCCGACGACTGGAACTATCATCGCCAGGACTGGAGCTTCACCCCCCAGGAAGCCGGCAAAAAATGGCTGGACAAATTCCAAAAGCTCGACCAGCCCTACTACCCGAAACTGGACATCCAACCGGCCCACAAGTAGCGCACGCACTCTTGCGTGCCGCGTTCACACTCGTGTGAACGCCCGGTATTAGATCTCTGCAACCGTTTACACCCCCGCCCCCATTGCGTCCAAAACAGTCTACCCTAGTCTCTAATGACCACCAAACTCACGCGCCGCGACTTCGCCGCCACCGTCTCCCTAGCCTCTCTCCTCCCCCAAGGCCTCTTGGCCGCGCCCGGCGGCACTCAAAAAGTCACCGTCTTAGCGGATTCTGAAATCGCCACCGTCCGCCCCGAATTTCACAGCCACTTCGCCGAGCACCTCGGCTCCTGCGTCTACGGTGGACTCTGGGTCGGCAAGAATTCACCGATCCCCAACATCAACGGCTATCGCCAGGACGCCATCACTTATCTCAAGGATCTCGGCATCCCCGTCCTCCGCTGGCCCGGCGGTTGCTTCGCCGACGATTATCACTGGCGCGACGGCATCGGTCCCGCAAACAAGCGACCCAAGCGCGTCAACCTCCATTGGGGCGGCTACGTCGAAGACAATAGCTTCGGCATCCACGAATTTATCGGACTCTGCCGCTTGATCGGCGCAGAGCCTTACGTCGCCGGCAATGTCGGCAGCGGCACGCCCGCCGAGTTGCGCGATTGGGTGGAATACTGCAATCAGCCCGCAGGCAGCACACTCGCGGAAGAGCGCGCCGCCAATGGTTCGCCCGATCCATTCCAGGTTCGCTACTGGGGAGTCGGCAACGAAAACTGGGGCTGCGGCGGTCCCATGACTCCCGAACACTACGGCGAGCTCTACCGCAACTTCGCCAATTTCATCCGCCCCTTCGGCGGCACGCGTCCGTTTCTCGTCACTTGCGGTCCCAACGGAAACGACTTGCGCTGGGCGCGCGGGCTGCTGAACACCCTCGATGCGCGCCGCCTCCCCGATGGCTGGTCCACGCACTTCTACGAAACCGGCACCTTGCCCCCGTTGAATTTCACCGTGGACGCTATGAACACGCAGTTCCGCATCTTCCCGCGCGTGGAAGAAACTATCGTCGCCCAACGCGCCCTGCTCGACAGTTACGACCCGCAGCGCAAGTGCGGCGTCATCCTCGATGAATGGGGCGTCTGGGATCGCATCCCGCGCGACGATGAGCAGCGCTTCGGCCGCCTCTGGCAGCAGAGCACCATGCGCAGCGCCGTCGCCGCCGGCCTGGGTCTCAACATCTTCAATCGCCAGGCCGACAAGCTGTACATGGCCAACATCGCGCAACTGGTGAACGTGCTCCAGTCCATCCTGCTCACCGACGGCCCGGAAGGAAAGCACTGCGTCCGCACCTCCACCTACTACGCCTTCCAATTGTTCAAGCCGCACCGCTCCAAAACGGCCGTCCGCGTGGAAACCGCAAGCAGCGATCCTCTGGCGCTCTCCATGTCCGCCTCGAAGAGCGGCGGCGAGCTCATCGTCACCTTCGTCAACCCCAGCTCGACAGCCGATCTGGACGTCGACTGCGCCCTCCGCGGATTCGCCGCCAAATCCGCCCGCGCCCAAGTCCTCCACCACACCGATCTCAACGCCTACAACGGCTTCGATCATCCCGACCTTCTGACGCCCAAGCCGCACGAAGTTGGCGTGGAAGCCTCGCGGCTCCGGCTCACCGCGCCCGCGCTCTCGATAATCACTGCGACCATTCAGGCCGCTTGATCATCCATCCAATATGGAATTTCAAATCCCGGAAGCGGTTCGAGTGCTGGAACGCACGCCCGCCGTCATGGACTCCCTTCTTCGCGGCCAATCTCCCGCCTGGCTCAACGCCCGCATCGACCCCGATTCGTTCACTCCCGTCGATGTCCTAGGCCATCTGATCCTCGGTGAGCTCACTGACTGGATTCCCCGCGTCCGCATCATCCTGGAGCACCAGGACTCCCGCGCCTTCGATCCCTTCGATCGCCGTGGCTTCACTTCTTTGATCGCGAACAAACCCGTCGCCGAGCTTCTCGATCAGTTCGCAGACCTGCGCCGGAAGAATCTCCAGATCCTCAACTCCTTCGCCCTCGACGGCGCCCAACTCGACCTCCCTGGCAAGCATCCCGGTCTCGGCCCCGTCACCATGCGTCAACTCCTGGCCACCTGGGTTGTCCACGACTTGAATCACCTCGATCAGGTAATGCGCATCCTCTCCAACCAATACCGCGACGCAGTCGGACCCTGGCGCGAATATCTTTCAATAGTCACGTAAAATTTCGGTATTCCGCGCTGACATCCCGGATCGCCTCACCCCGTACATCTAGGATCTGCAGCTTGTTCGGACCAGTAGATCATCCCTTGACATTCGATTAGTCGATAGCTAACGATACAGTTTGCTCCGGAAGGCCCCAATCATGATCCAAGCTCTATCCGCTTTGCTGGTCTTGACTGCGGCTCTTCCCACTTTCGCGCAACCCGTCCCCACCGATCCGACAGGGTGATAAGTTGAAGCGAATCCTCCTCCTAGTCGTCGCCTTGATCCTCTACGGATCCCTCTACCCCTGGCAGTTCCACGCCACACACCTCGCCGCGAACCCCCTCTGGATACTCCTGCACTCCTGGCAAATCGTCTTCGATCGCTTCCTGTTTCGCGACACAGTGGTCAACGTCGCTCTATATATCCCCTTCGGCGCGTTTTGTTTCCTGTCGATGCGTGAATCGCGATCGCTGTTTTCCCGTTCCCTGGCCACCGTTCTCGCGGCGGCTCTGCTGTCCTCCTCCATCGAGATGGCGCAACTGTTCGATCTCACGCGCGTCTGCAGCCTGTTCGACGTGTTCTGCAACACCGTGGGCGCGGCGATTGGCATACTGCTCGCCACCATGTTTCCGGCGGCGATCACCGGAGCGGTGCAGGAAGCCGAGGCGGCCGGCGCATTCCGCCTTTCCGGAGTGATTGCCCTCTTGTATCTCTGGGCCGGTTACGAACTATTCCCCTTCTTTCCGGCGCTCAGCCGGACTTCTCTCGGAGCCAAGCTGGCCGTATTCTTCAGCTCCGCAACCTGGCCACTCCGCGACTTCTTCGAGAGCTTCGCCGGCTGGCTCGCCGTATCCGCCCTCCTCCAGTGCCTGGCGGGCGCAAAGCGATTCCGAACCGTCCTGTCCCTGGCTCTTCTCTCCATACCTCTGAAGCTCTTCATCGTGCAACGGACCATCACAGCGTCCGAAGTCGTAGGTGCGCTTCTGGCAGTCGGGTGCTGGCTTGCAGTCGGGAAATTCGCGCGACCCAGACTCATAGCGGGCCTGCTGGCCCTCGCCGCCCTCGTCGCCGCTGGATTGCTCCCATTCCACTGGAGCGCCCGGCCACAGCCGTTCACGTGGGTTCCCTTCCTCCCCATGCTGCTGGCCCCGTGGGAATCCTCATTCCTGATTCTTCTGCAAAAAAGCTTCCTATACGGTTCGGCAGTGTGGCTGCTGAACGAAAGCGGGCGCGGTTGGATGCTCAGCTCGCTCCTGGTCGCCGTTCCACTCGCGATCGTCGAGAGCATCCAAGTCTATCTCCCCGGTAGAACGCCAGAACTCACGGATCCCCTGCTCGCACTAATCCTCGGCTTCAGCCTAATGCTGCTGGAGCGGCATGCCAAGAATATTGGGTTGACTCTCTGGATGGCCCAAAACCAGGCGAAGTGATTTCAATCGCCACTAGTGTTGTTCAATGTCGTTAAGTTTTCCGCGCGCCCGCGCCAGCTATTGATTCTGCTTCGTCGAGAATGTAGCGCACGCACTCCTGCGTGCCGCGTCGGCACTCGTGCCGACGCTCGGTGGATTGCTTTTGTCGCATCTGATATTTCAGTGACGAACATTAGCACTGTGAAATGTTTGATTTCCGAGCCGGGCCGGAAAACTTAACGGCATTGGGCTTTAGCCAGGCTTTAGCCTGTGCGTGCTTCAGCATCCCGCTGGAACGTTACCACCCGAAACGTACCCCCCTCCCCCCGCGTCATGTATAATGAGATTGTCGAGTCAGCAAGTGGGCGAAAGCCCACTTTTTTATTGCAATAAGCCAATGTCTGAAGCAGGCAAGGAAGCAATCGTCGCTAAGATTACGGAAATCGCCCAGCGCGTGGCCGATCCCGAAGGCTTGGAAATCGTCGAGGTCCAACTCCTCGGCGCAGGCCGCGGCCGCGTACTGCGCATTTTCATCGACCGGCCGCAGGGCGTTACCCACGCCGATTGCGAGTTCATCTCGCAACACGTGGGAACCATCCTCGATGTCGAGGACGTCATCCCCGGCGACAGTTACACACTCGAGGTCAGCTCCCCTGGCCTGGAGCGAAAATTAAGTAAAGCGAAAGACTTCGAGAGGTTTGTGGGGCAAAAAGCAAAGGTCGTATTGCGGGAACCCGTCGAGAACCAGCGTAGCTGGATCGGAAAACTCAACGGCGTATCGGAAGGTATCGTCGCTCTGGAGCCAGCCTCCGGGAAGGTGATTCATTTTCCGCTTGCGCAGGTCGAAAAAGCCAACCTGAAGTTTGAGTGGTAAAACACCCCGACAAGTTTAGAAGAGGGCACAGTGGGAACTATCTATCAGTCCATCGAGATCTTGAGCAAAGAGAAGGGTATCGACCCGCAGATCGTCATCGACGCGGTCAAGGACGCCATGCTGGTGGCGGCCCGCAAGCACTTCCATACCACCGAGGATCTGGTCGCCCACTTCAACGATCAGGGTGCGCTCGAAATCTTCGGCGTGAAGAAAGTGGTCGAAGCGGTTCAGGATCCCGACAAGGAAATTTCTCTCGAAGACGCCCAGCGGATGGATCCCGCCGCCCAGTTGGAGTCGGAAGTCCGCTTCCCCAAACCCACTGAGGCGCTGGGGCGCATCTCCGCTCAAACCGCCAAGCAGGTCATCCTGCAAAAGGTCCGCGAGGCGGAACGCGAAACCATCTATTCCGAGTACTCCGGCCGCGTCGGCGAATTGGTTAACTGCACCACCAAGCGCGTCGAAGGCCAGGACCTGGTCGTCGATCTTGGTAAAACCGAAGCCCGTCTGCCCAAGAAGGAACAGAGCAAGCTCGAAAACTTCAGCGTCGGCGAGCGTGTTCGCTGCGTCATCAAGAGCGTCGAAAAAACCGGAAAAAATGCAGGCGTCATCGTCTCCCGCGGCGCGCCGGAGTTGGTCATGCGCCTCTTCGAGCAGGAAGTTCCGGAAATTTACGACAACACAGTGGTCATCAAGGGCTGCGCCCGCGAAGCCGGCGAGCGCACCAAGATCGCCGTGGTCAGCCGCGACCGCGACGTGGATAGCGTCGGCGCTTGCGTCGGCATGAAGGGCATGCGCGTGCAGTCCATCATCCGCGAGCTGCGCGGCGAGAAAATCGACATCATCGAGTTTTCGGAAGACCCCGTCGTCTTCGCCACCCACGCCTTGAGCCCCGCCAAGATCAGCCGCGTCTCCATCATCAATGCCGACGAGAAGCATATGGAAGTTATCGTCGACGATACTCAGCTCTCTCTCGCCATCGGCAAGAAGGGGCAAAATGTCCGCCTCGCTGCCAAGCTCCTGGGCTGGAAGATCGACATCAAGAGCGAGGAAGAGAAGCGCCAGGAAGTGGAATCCGCCATGGCTGCCCTGGTGCCCACCGGCGCTCCCGTCTCGGTGCTGATCGATCACGGACTCGACGAGGCTGTCGCCGGGAAGCTATTCGATTCCGGCGTTGGCACTGTCGAAAAGCTCGGCGCCATGACTCCCGAAGAACTCGAAGCGATTGTCGGAAGTGAGCCTGGCACCGTCGAGAAGATCCTGATCGCCGTCAATTCCTACTACGCCCAATTCGACCAGGGGCCGGAGGTGCCGGAAGCTGCTCCATACGCCGTTCCCGAAGGCGAGAGATCGCTGGATGAGTTATCCGCGGCGGAAGCTGCTTTGGACGCGCCACCGGAGGCTGTCGAAGCAGTCGAAACGTCCGCGGACGGCGAACCCAGTGAAACACCCCAATCTCCTGGCCCGGATTCATCGGTTTCGAAAAGCGAATCTGATACCATAAAGAACTCGGAGGAAGTCAGCTAAACGCCGCGTTACGATAGCGTTGCAGTGTAACTTATGAGTAAAATCCGCATCAACGAGCTGGCCAGGCAACTCGAGATCCCTTCTCACGAAGTTCTCGAAATGCTGCCGGGACTCGGCGTCACCGAGAAGAAGACACACTCCAGCTCCATTGATGAGCCCATCGCCGAACTGATTCGCCAACGCGTGCAAGGAGGAGCGGCCCCCGCCGCTGCACAGCAGGAAGCGAAGACTTCACCCGCCGTCGCTGTGGCCGAGCCCGAGACAATAGAGGAGCAACCACTGGCCGCACCCACGTCCGTCCTGGAACATCCACCAACCGCCGCGAGAGGTGTTCCCCCGCCCGCGCCGGAAGCGCCCGCCGCCGCATCCGAGAACGGATCGTCTGCAGCCGTCGAAGAACCATCTCGTTCCAAACCCGCGCCCATCCGCCCGCCCTTGGCTACCGGCGGAAGCGCGCCTCTGCATCCTCCCGTGCGTACCGGCGGTGTCCCCGCTCGTCCAGCCCCGCCATCCCCGCGGCCCGGACAGATCCTCACAGGACCACGCCAGCCTATTCCACCTGGCCCTCCGGCGGCGCCGCTCAGTCCAGCCGCGCCCTCGGCCCGTGCTGCCGCTCCACCCGCTGTCGAGGCCCCAGGTGGCCCCGCCCCCTCCATGCCCTTGCGGCCCGCCACCCCAAGGCCGAATCTCGCTGGCCAGCCCGCCGCGCGCCCCGTAGTTCCGCCCCGCGCCGACATGGTGGCGCGCTTGCAACAGCAAACCGCCCGGCCTTCGCCTGGACAAGCGCAACCTCCGCGTCCCGGCCAGCCCACGCGAAGCTCAACTCCGGTTCCTGGCCAGCCCATTTATCGCGGTCCCATTCGTCCCGGCCAACCGGTGATGCGCGGCCCCGGCGTTCCAGGTCCCGGTGGCGCGCCCTCCGGTTTCCGTCGCCAGCGAACCCTTCATCCCACATCGCCACTGCGCGCCGAACCCGCCGCTCCGCTGCCCACCACCGAACAGCAGCGGCGTCATCAGGCTAAGCCCGTCTCGCGCGATCGCCGCCGCGATCAGGAACAGGAAGAGGGTCGTCTGCGGATGCCCTCGCGGCGCTCCGAGCCCGCCGCCCCGCCGCCCATTGATCGCGAAATCACCGTTTCTGAAGGCATCACCGTCAAAGAGCTCTCCGAAAAGCTCGGCATCAAGGCCAACATGGTGATCCGCAAGCTGGTGGAGAAAAAAATCTTCGCTACCATCAATCAGAATCTCGACGTAAAGATGGCCGAGGATATCGCCCGCGAGTTCGGAGCTTCCACCAACAAGGTCAGTTTCGAAGAGGAAAGCACCCAGGAGATCGAGCTCGCCGAAGATACCGCCGATCGCGTGCGCCGCGCCCCGGTGGTCACCATCATGGGCCACGTCGATCACGGTAAGACCTCCCTGCTCGACGCCATCCGCTCCACCCACGTGGCCGACCGGGAGGCTGGCGGCATCACCCAGCACATCGGCGCGTATCACATCGAAACCAAGGGCCGCAAGATTGTCTTCATCGATACTCCCGGCCACGAAGCGTTCACCCGTATGCGCGCCCGCGGCGCGAAAGTCACCGACATCGTGGTCCTGGTGGTCGCCGCCGACGATGGCGTCATGCCCCAAACGCTCGAGGCCATCGATCACGCCAAGGCTGCCGGCGTGCCCATCATCGTCGCTATCAACAAAATCGACAAGGGCGACGCCCAGCCCGAACGCATCAAACAGCAGCTAGCCGACCGCAACCTGCTGGCCGAGGACTGGGGCGGCGACGTGGTCATGGTTCCTGTCTCCGCCAAGGCGAAAACCAATCTCGATCTGCTGCTCGAAATGATTCTGCTGGTTGCCGACCTCCAGGATCTCAAAGCCAATCCCGAGCGCCCGGCAGTCGGCACCGTGCTCGAAGCCGAGCTTGATCGCGGCCGCGGCCCCGTCGCCACCGTCATCGTTCGCGACGGCACCCTGCGCGTCGGCGATTACTTCATCTGCGGCTCGGTGTTCAGCAAGGTTCGCGCCATGTTCGACGATCGCGGACAACCCTTGCGCGCCGCCGAACCCTCCATGCCCGCCGAGGTCCTGGGCCTCGATTCGCTGCCCGACGTCGGCGACACGTTCCAGGTGATTACCGACACCGCCAAAGCCAAGCAGATCGTCATCTACCGCGAATCCAAGGCCCGCGATGTCGCCATGTCCAAGAGCAAGCGCATGACACTCGAACAACTGCACGAGCAGTTGAAGGAAGGCGAAGTCAAGGAGCTCAACATAATTCTCAAGACCGACGTCAGCGGTACCGCCGAAGTGCTGAGCGACATGATGCAGAAGCTCTCCACCGACAAGGTCCGTATCCGCGTGCTGCATTCCGGCGTCGGCGCCATCAACGAGACGGACGTATTGCTGGCCTCCGCATCGAACGCCATCATTGTCGGCTTCAGCGTCCGCCCGGAGCGAAACGCCACCACGCTCGCCGAACAGGAGAAGGTCGACATCCGGCTGCACACCATCATCTACGAGCTGGCTGATGAGCTCAAGCGGGCCATGACCGGCATGCTCGAGCCGGTGTTCAAAGAGGTTTACCAGGGCCGCGCCCAGGTGCGGGAAGTCTTCCGCATCAGCAAGGTCGGCAATGTGGCCGGCTGTATGGTCACCGACGGCCTCATCCGCCGCGACAGCGAAATTCGCTTACTGCGCGACAACGTAGTGGTCTTCACCGGCAAGATCGAGTCGCTCAAACGCTTCAAGAACGACGCCAGCGAGGTCAAGAACGGATTCGAATGCGGCGTCACCATCCGAAACTTCGCCGACGTCAAGCCGGGCGACATAATCGAAGCCTTCGCCACCGAACGCGTAGCCGCGGAGGCGCTGGTTTAACGCGGAATGCCGACGGTCGGCGTGCTGACCTTGGAGCTGCAACTCTCCGAGGCTCACTCGCTCAAGGATAAACGGCACACAGTCAAGGGACTGAAGGATCGCCTGCGCAGCAAGTTCAACGTCGCCGTCGCCGAAATCGATTATCAGGACTTGTGGCAGCGCGCGTTGATCTCCGCCGTTACGGTGTCCGGCGATCACGGCCGCGCCGAACAAACTTTGCAGTTGGTGGAGCGCGAAGCTTCGGCCATGCTAGGCCCGATGCTCGTAGGTACGACATTGGAATGGATTGAATAGCGCCGCCATGGATCACAGAATCGAACGCATCTCCGAAGCGATCCGCGAAGAACTCTCCGAGATGATCGGCTACGAGATGGCCGACCCGCGCGTCGGCTCCGCCATGGTAACCGAAGTCCAGATATCGCCCGACAAGCGCCACGCCTTCGTCCGCGTCCGCGTAGCCGACGAAGCGGAAGCCAAAGAGACCCTGGCCGCCTTGGCCCACGCCAGCGCCTACCTCCGTGGCGAGCTGGCCGCCCGCCTGGAGATGTATCGCATCCCCGAACTGCATTTTGAGGCTGACGTCGCCACCGCTATCGGTGGCAAAATGGACCACCTGCTGAAGCGGATCAAGAAGGGCCGCCCGCGCGAATGATTTCGCTCTGTTTTCTCCTATTTTTCGCCCCCAAAACCGACCTTTTGCGCGTCGAAGGCTCCATCGACGCCATGGGGACCGGCTTCACCATCGTGGCCTACGGCGAGGACCGCGGCCGCCTGCAATCCGCTGTAGCGCAAGGACTTGAAGAAGCCCGCCGGTTGGACGCGATGCTATCCAATTACAAACCGTCGAGCGAGTGGAGCCAAATCAATCGCGAAGCGTCTCAGCACCCGGTGCATATCTCCAAGGAAATGTACGACTTACTAGCCGCGTGCCGGGAATACAGCCGCGAGAGCGATGGCGCGTTCGACATCACAGTCGGCAAGTTGATGAAAGTATGGGGCTTCTACAAAGGAACCGGCCACCTGCCGCATCGCGCCGAAATTTGGGGCGCCTTGAACTCGGTAGGCTATAAGTATCTTACACTTAGCCCCGACGGCCCCGATCGATGGGTTCGTTTTGAACGGCCCATCGAGATCGATCCGGGCGGCATCGGCAAAGGCTACGCTGTCGACCGTATCGCGCAGATTCTAAAAGACATCGGCATCCAACACGCCCTCATCTCCGGCGGCGGCTCCAGCATCTACGCCATCGGCGCGCCGCCAGGCGAAAAAGGGTGGAAAATCGACATCAAAGACCCCAAAGAAACGGCGAAATCGGTACAAACGGTGTACCTGAAAGACGAATCTCTTTCCACATCAGGCGCTTACGAGAAATTCTTCCTCGCCGAGGGCAAGCTGTACAGCCACATCATGGACCCCCGGACGGGCTATCCAGCCCAAGGAATGCTGTCAGTTTCAGTTATTGCGCCCCGAACGCTTGACAGTGAGGCTTGGTGCAAGCCCTACTATATCTTAGGGGCCCAATGGGCGACCCGACACAAGCACAAGGACTTTCGGGTCTTTGTCTGTGAATCGAGACCAGGTGCACAATGCGAATGGCTTCCATGAATAGCAGATTTTTAGATGCTTGCCGCCGCCGGCCGACCGATGTACGGCCGGTGTGGTTTATGCGGCAGGCCGGACGATACATGAAACAATACCGGGACATCCGCGCCAAGGCCGGAATCCTGGAGATCTGCAAGCGGCCGGATCTTGCCGCGCAGGTGACGCTTCAGCCCGTCGAAGTTTTGGATGTCGACGCGGCGATTATCTTCGCCGATCTGTTGCTGCCCGTTGAGCCGATGGGCCTGCGGCTGAAATATGTCGCGAATGAAGGGCCGCAGATCGGCAATCCGGTGCGAACCTCGGACGACGTGGACTCGCTCTCCATCTCGAACACCGACGAGCTGGGCTACGTCGGCGAGGCGATCCAGCTTGTGGTCCGGCAATTGGCCGGCCGCGTTCCGGTGATCGGATTCGTCGGCGCGCCGTTTACGCTGGCGAGCTACATGATCGAAGGCGGCCCGTCGAAGAACTTTCTACGCACCAAGACCATGATGTATCGCGACGAGACGCTATGGCGCCGGCTGATGGGCAAGCTGGTAGACGTGCTGGGTCCGTTTGCCATCGGGCAGGCGACGGCGGGCGCGCGCGCGATTCAGGTGTTCGACAGTTGGGTGGGCGCGCTGGGTCCCGACGATTATGTGCGCTACGTCGCTCCGTACTCGCGCGCGCTGATCGAACGCATCCGCACCGCGAGCGTCCCGGTGATTCACTTCGGCACCGGCGCGTCCGGATTCTTCCGCGAGCTGCACGCGGCGGGCGGCGATGTGATGGGCGTGGACTGGCGCGTCAACATCGATCAGGCGTGGATGGACATCAGCTACCGGTCGGCCGTACAGGGGAACCTGGATCCGGCTGTGTTATTTGCCCCATTGCCGGAGCTGAAGATGCGGGTCCACGAGCTACTGAAGCGAACCGGGTCGCGGCCCGGCCATATCTTCAACCTGGGGCACGGGATTTTGCCGGAGACGCCGGTGGATCACGTGCGGGCGGTAGTGGATTTCGTTCGCGAATTCAAGATGTAACATGTCAAAACGGGTCGTGATTGTTGGCGGGGGGATTTCCGGCCTGTCGGCCGCGTACTACCTAAACAAGGCCGGCATCCGGTCGACCCTCATCGAGAAGTCGCCGCAAGTGGGCGGCGTGGTCCGGACCAAAGTGGAACAAGGCTGCGTGATCGAGTGCGGTCCCGACAGCTTCCTGGCCGCGAAGCCGTGGGCCATGGACCTGATCCGCGAAGTGGGGCTGGCGGACGAAGTGATCGGATCGAACGATCATCTGCGCGTCACCTACATCCTGAAGCATGGACGGCTGGTGCCGCTGCCGGACGGGCTGATGATGATGGTGCCGACGAAAATCCTGCCGCTGGTGGGAACGCGGCTGCTGACCTGGGGCACCAAAATCCGGATGGGGCTGGAGTTGCTGCGCCGTCCGCCGAAAGGCCCGCTGCCGGATCGCACCGTGTACGATTTTCTGCTGGATCATTACGGGCAGGAATCGATCGATTATCTTGCCGAGCCGCTGCTGGCGGGCGTGTATGGCGGCGATCCTCGGGACATGAGCGTGAACAGCGTGCTGGCGCGCTTCGTCGAGATCGAGGCGAAGTATGGGAGCCTGACGCGCGGAGTGCTGGCTGCGCCGCGTCCCAAGGGATCGGGCTCGTTATTCCGCACGCTGAAAAATGGCTTAGGTCAATTGATCGACGCGTTGCGGCCGAGCGCCGATGTTTTGCAAGGAACGGTGGAATCGCTGGAGCGGAGTGGCGCGGGATTCCGCGTGCGGGCGAATGGCGATTGGATGGAAGCGGATCACGTGGTGGTGGCGACGCCGGCGGGCGATGCGGCGCGGCTGCTGGCGCCATGGAACGGGAACATCGCGAATCTGCTGGCGGCGGTGCCGTACACGTCGTCGGTGACGATGGCGTTGGGGTATCGCAAGGAGACTTTCGATCATCCGCTGAAAGGTTTCGGATTCCTGGTGCCGAAGCGCGAGCGCAAGTTGATGGCGGCGTGTACCTGGGTAGGGAACAAGTTCAACCATCGCGTGCCGGACGACATGGTGCTGCTGCGTTGCTTCATGGGCGGCGACGCGCTGAAGGAATCGGACGAGTCGCTGGTGGAAGCCGCTTACGACGAACTGCACCGTATCATGGGCCTGCAGGCGAAGCCGGTATTCCACAGCATCTCCCGCTGGCCAAACGCAATGGCGCAATACACAGTAGGTCACGAAAAGCGCGTCCAGGAACTGGAGCAGATCTTGAAAGAAGTCCCAGGCCTGCACTTGGCGGGCAATGCATACCGAGGGATCGGCCTACCGGATTGCGTGAAGATGGGCAAAGAAGCAGCGGCGCGGATTGTGGGTGTCTGACCTCAGCGCTCGACTGACTGCAAGGCTCAAGAATGGGTTACCTGATTGTTGTCGCTGGCGCTATCCTGATCGGCGCAGCCAGCGGGTTAGCCACCGAGTTTCTCGAACACTCACGTTGGTTGTCTGTTGTGGTTGGCCTGGTGACGGCAATCGTAACTTCTCTTCTAGGTACAACGAAGACGGTACTGGAGATAGTAGACAAAGGCCTGGATATTAGCAGGAAGAAGAGGGACCTGGAAAAGTCCAATGCCGCCATTCTGGTTCCCACGCAAGAGGAAATTAGCAAGTATGGAGGATTTGTCTACCGGCAGGTCTCGAGGAAAGCGCATGTGATCGTAAATCGACATGAGCAGGTAGAGTCCAGAGAATTCGTTGTGAACTCCGATGAAGAACGAAGATAGCTCTTATCTCCCAGAATTCGAAACGGCCGAGGCGCTGACGTCACCCATGATAGGACCAGCATTCTCGAGCGACGGCATCACCAACTCCTTGACGATATCCTGCGATTGGTCAATTGCGGCGATTACCCGCCCCGCCTTCTTTTGCTTGACCGCCCAGTCGTACAAGGTCAAGGCATTATTGAACAGCTCTTTTCGAGTCCTGAGTCTGGTATCCACCATGAGTTGATCGAGGGCCGCCACTTGCTCCTCGGGCAGATCCAATTGAATCCGTACCATAAGAATCTCCTACTCCCTACAACAACATTCTACGAGTATAAAATGAGTATGTCAATGATGAAATATCGATATTCCTGTAAGGTGCTGATTCAAAAGGATGGAGTGGTATAGGTGCGTGCACCAGCCGCGCTGTATTCTGTAAAGATGCTGCTTCGCCCGGCCGTGTTGTTCGTCGTAGGATTGTCCCTGCTCGCTGCTCCCTGTCCTTACTTTGTTCGGACTGTGCCGGTGGTGTTGCTCAATGACGGGTCGAACTCGGTTCGGCTTGAGGTGGCTGCTGGGCCGGGCGCTACCGGCGTTACCTGGCGGCCGCTCGGTGGGCTGCCTTTCAAGATCGCGGGGCAATCGCTTTGTGGGAAGAGTCCTGCGCCTTCGTTCGATCTGACTTCCAGCGGTGGGCTTTTCGTGCTCGACAATATTCAATTTGATCCGTCGCCGAGTTGCGCCAAGATTGGGCTGCTGGCCGAGCCTAACGGCATCATGAGCGGGTTTTTCGAGTACAACATCGGGACCATCGCGGTGAAGACCGCCTCCGCTGAGACCGACCTCAGCATCGCCGCCGGTTACTACTTTCCGATGATCGTCGTCGAAGCGCAGATGTATCGCGCTCTCGATGCGGCCACGGTCATCGACGCCAACACGCAGCAGACGGCGTGGCTGGTGAACGTGCGCGACGACAACTTGGAGGTGGAAGGGACCATGGGCAATTTTGGCCCATCGCAGCCTTTGACGTCCACCACTATCAACCTCAGCAAAACCCTGACCGATGGATACGATTTCCGGGGATTCATCTCCACCACTACCACTGCGTGCGATGCGGGCCGTACTCAGGGCCTGCACCTTCCCGTGAAATCGGACACGCTGGGGAACGGCCAGCATACGGTCAATCTCTCTTCCACTTATCAGACCGGTCCGAAACTGCTGGGTCTCACCTTTCATGCGAACTTCGTGATGGGTTCCACCGGCGTGATTTATCACGAGACCATGCACCAATGGGGCGCGTATCTCGATCAGCAGCAACTGGGTTTGGACGACAGTGGTGCGCACTGGCTACCGAACAGTTCCGTGGGCGGTGCGCTGGGCGGATGCCCTTGGACAGATAACGGCAATGGGACATTTTCCATCGCTCCGCGGCAGCTCACGGATGGCGATCTGGAATTGTACGTCGCCGGACTGCTGCCGGCATCGCAAGTGAATCCGGTATACGTGGCTAGCGGGAACGTGAACGGTTGCAATGCGGGCGCCGCGCTGCCAGGGCCATACCGAAAGGTGACCATTGACGATGTCATTCGCGTTCATGGCGCGCGCACGCCGGCCTTCGATGGCAACGTGAAGAATTACAAGTACGGGCTGGTGGTGACTTCGCAGAACCGGCTGCTCACGCCGCTCGAATTGACTTACTACGGCCGCATTGCACAACTTTGGGAAGGAAGCACGGTGGAGCTTGGCGCGAATCCTCCGTATCAGTGGACGCGTTTCACGCGCGGCGCGTCGACGTTGAGCACCGTTCTCGATTCCTGGAACGGGCCGCTGGTGCGCGCGGCGAACATCACCAATGCGGCGAGCGGCAAGGTGGGCGCGGTGTCGCCCGGAGAAATCGTGGTGCTGTACGGCGCACGCCTGGGTCCGGCAAGCCTCTCGGGACTCAGCATCAACGCCGCGGGGAAGGTAGATAGCATCACCGGCGGAACGCGCGTGCTGTTCGATGGAATCCCGGCGGCGATGCTGTATTCATCCACCGGCCAAGTGGGGGCCATCGTTCCTTATGAAGTAGACGGACATGTGGCCGTGTCGGTGCAAGTGGAATTCCAGGGGCGTTTGTCGCCGGCGATTTCGCTGCCGGTTGCGCCGTCGGCTCCCGGTATCTTTACGCAGGATCAGAGCGGGCGCGGCGCAGGGTCGATTCTCAACCAGGACAATACGCTGAACACGGCCAGCAATCCGGCCGCCGCCGATTCGGTAGTGCAGATCTTCGGCACCGGCGAGGGGCAGTCGACGCCGGCCAATTCCGATGGAGCCATTACGCCCGATGTGCGCCCGGCACAGCAGCCTCCGTCGGTAACCATCGGCGGAGTCAACGCCGCCATCCAGTTCGCCGGACCCGCGCCGTTTGCCATCGCGGGGCTTTTCCAACTCAATGCCTTCGTACCTCGCGGCCTGCCACCGGGGCCGGCCGCAGTAACGGTGAAGTTCGGCACCGGCGCCTCGCAAGACGGCGTCGTGGTCTTCGTGAAGTAGACTCTACGCCGTCCGCTGATCCTTCATGGCTGCCATCTGCACGTCAAACCAGACGTACAGCAGGTACAGCGCAGTCAACATCGCCAACGCCCGATGCAGTCCTTGCGATTGCGCCTGGACGGCGACCAGGACAGCCAGCATTGCACCGCCGACATAATAGGGCAAAGCCCACCGGTCGCACTGGCGCCAGACCTGCCCCAGCGGTACGGACTTGGTCAGCGAAACGGCCCCCGAAACCAGCAGGGATCCGACAGCGAAGAATGAGATGGACGCCAGGACAATAGCCAGAATTATGCCGCCCTTGTTCAGCGCCGCGAAATAGAACAGCGCCGCAATAGTTGTGTTGACCAGCGTTGCGCACACGTTAAATACGATCCGGATGGCCGGAGGACGCCGCGTGGTACGCCATAGAGATTGAACCACTGCGGCTGGAATCGTTAACAGCAGCACTTCAGGGAGCGGCAGTTGCGAGATGGCGATCAGAAACAAAACGAAACTGGTGGAGATGGAACCGGGCATGCCCGGCAGCCGCACCTTGAAGGTGGACGCGATCGCTGCCAGAGCGGCGCAGTGGAGGAACTTCACCGGTTCCACCAGTGGCGCCGGCGTGAGCAGCATGCTGGCGGCAACTAGAGTTACCCCCAGGATGGTCACGAAAGCGAGATACGCTTTGGCTGGTGCTTGCATAGTACGCCTCTGCCGATGTCGTAAGGGTTGTGGGCTACTTACTGATCCACATCCCCGTCGTCGTAATCGGAGGCCTGCAAAAGCGAAGCGATAGTTGTACTTTCGTCCCAGATGATGTTGAAACCGGCAGTGGTGGAGTCGCCCCAAAGAATGTTATCGCCCCAGAGGATATTCAAGCCGTTTAACGTGCCATTGAACATCGAGGCGCCCCAAATCAGCGCTTCGTCCCAAATGATGTTGTCGCCCCAGAGGATGTTCAACAGCGTGACCCGGTGATTCACTGCGTCGTAAGCCACGCGCGGCGATAGCGCCGGTTGTGTCGTCATATCGTTGCTCTGCAGGGCGGCGAAGATGTCGAGATACCCTGCGCCAACGGTGAAGATATCCGCCTGATTCATGTAGAGGGCGCCGTATATCCGATCGAAGCCGCTCATGTAGCTGGGCAGAATCTTGCGGGCCGACTTCATCAGGCGGGCCTTCACCTGATCGGGCGTGAGTGCAGGGTTCTTCTGGATCAGCAGGGCAGCCGCGCCGCTTACCACCGGAGTTGCCATGCTTGTGCCGCTAAGTCTCAAGTAATCGGTGGAAGTGCCGCTCACTCCCGGCTCATAGGTGGTGTAGGTGATTCTGGTAGTGGGGTAGTTCGCCGCGAGCGTGCAGTTCGCCGACGCCAGCGTGGAGATCACGGAGTTGCCGGGCGCCACCAGGTCGGGCTTCACGATGTGGTCGATCAGGGTCGGTCCCTTCGAGCTATAGGTGGCAATTGTATCGTCGGCCGCAGAAGCGGTCTGCTTCGCATTCGTGGCGCCCACGGTGATCACCAAGGGATCGTTGCCCGGGGAAGCGATAGTGCCATAGCCCTTCGTGCCCATCGAATTGTCGCGGCCATAGTTACCTGCCGCGCCGACGACTACGATGCCGGCGCGCCACGCTGACTCGACGGCCTGGCAAAGCGGATCGAGCGTATAGCTCTCATATACCGGATGGCCCAGCGACAGGTTGATCACGCGGATGCCATAGGTGTTCTTCAATTCGACGGCGCGCTGAATGGCGGCGATCACATCGCTCTCATTGCCAGCGCCGTTCTGGTCCAAAACGCGGAGATCGATCAGATTGACGTTCGGCGCAACGCCCTTGAAGCTTCGGCTAAAGGCGGGCCCGGTCGAGTTCGCACCGTCGCCGCCCACGATGCCTGCGACGTGCGTGCCGTGGCCGTATTGATCGGATGCATCCGCACCGGCAACGAAGCTCTCGCTGTAAACGATCCTCGACGCGCCGTTGGCGGCATTGAAATCGCTATTGGAATTCATCCCGCTGTCGATCACCGCCACGCCTACGCCAGTACCCGTGAAGCCGTAGGACCATACCAGGCCGGTGTTGACTGTCGCGGTGGAGATGTCCACCGCGCCCTTGGATTTGCGATTCGGCGAGATGTAGAGAATATTCGGATCCGTGGCGAGCGCCTGGATAGTACTAACCGACAGCGCGATGTGGATGCCGTTGATGACGCTGTACTGCTTCTTGATCTGCCCAAAAGGCCCCAGTTGCTTGAGCTCGTTCTTACTGGGTGGCGTTTTGTATTGAACGATTACGTCGACAATCGCATTCGCGTTCGACTGCGGCACGTCGGGCGCGATCTTCGAACCGGCCATGGCCAGTCCCAGTGCTGCAGTCAGAATCAGTATTGCCCGGATCAAATGTCTCACGCTGGTCTCCTTGGCTTAGCATCCGGGCTCTATGAAGCAAAATACTGACCACACGCAAGTCGTTGGATTCGTTCACCGGGACACGGTGTCCGAGGACAGTGTGTCCCGTTTGCGCCGGGCCAAGTTGTCACAAGGCTGACCAACATTCAGTTAGCGATCGATCGTGTCTGGCGCGCTCGACTTAGTAAGTCACCTGGGTTCGGATGCCCCGTTGTCTTGGGTAGGCCGGGACAAGCTGTCTCGCGAGCGACAATAAGTCCCGTGACCGCCCAAGATGTACTGCTGCAACTCCTGTGATGTCAGCCAGTTAACCCAGGACGGATAGGAACTACGCGTGCTTTTCCATATAAGAAGATGGAACACACTCGATAAGAAGATGTGAACAGTTCTCGATCCGGCGGCGATGCGGACTAAGTTAATCAATCCGAGCACTTATATCAGCGCAATCATCTTGCTCGGTTGCCTTACGCTTCTTGCCGCTCCTCCGCAGTGGCATACGCAAAATCCGGTTCGCCTTACAGTCTACTGCCTGATCGCGGCCATCAGCTCATCGTGGAAGGTTCACCTTCCTGGTGTAAAGGGCACCATGTCGGTTGGTTTCCTGATCGTCCTCATCGGCGTCATGGAACTGAACCTACCGGAAGTACTAGGCATTGCCAGCGTCTCGGTTATTGCGCAGTCTGTCTGGCATGCTAAGCGCCGGCCCAAATTGAATCGGGTTCTCTTCAACCTGGCATGCATGTGCATTGCGGTTAGCACCGCCCATGCCGCGTACCATTCCACTTTTCTCCGGTCGAAGGGGATGGGGCCTGTGCTGTTGCTGTTCACGGCGGCTTGCACGCAATTCATTGCTAATTCGTTCCCGGTGGCATGTGTCATCGCGCTGAGCGAAGGCAAGTCGCTGAGGAAGGTCTGGCACGAGACTTATTTCTGGTCGTTCCCGTACTATCTGCTGGGTGCCGGCCTGGCCGGTGGTATCAGCGCACTCAGCCACAAGCTGGGTTGGGAAGTCGCCATTGTCACTGCACCGGTGATCTACATCATCTACCGGTCCTACAAGCTTTACCTGGGACGGCTGGAGAACGAAAAGAATCATGCCGAGCACATGGCCGCGCTGCATCTGCGCACCATCGAAGCCTTGGCGCTAGCCATCGACGCCAAGGACGCGACTACGCACGAGCATCTGCGCCGGGTGCAGACCTACGCCGTTGAAATCGGCAAGGAGCTGGGCTTGGATGACATACAGTTGAATGCTCTGCGAGCTGCCGCGGTGTTGCACGACATCGGCAAGCTGGCAGTCCCCGAGCACATTATTTCCAAACCCGGGCGGCTGACGCCTGAAGAGTTCGAGAAGATGAAAATCCATCCGATAGTCGGCGCCGAGATATTGGAGCAGGTGGAGTTTCCATATCCCGTGGTCCCTATCGTAAGGGCGCACCATGAAAAATGGGATGGAAGCGGATATCCTTACGGACTCAAAGGCACGCAGATTCCGATAGGGGCCCGGATCCTGGCGGCCGCCGATTGCCTGGATGCTCTGGCTTCGGACCGCCAATATCGTCCCGCCATGCCGCTGGAGGAGGCCATTGCCTTCGTAGTCGGAGAGGCCAACCGCAGCTTTGATCCTGTGGTGGTGGAAGTCCTGGGGCGGCGCTACCGCGAACTGGAGGTCATGGCCAAGTCGTCCCCGCTAGCGCGGCCTCAGTTGTCGAAGTACATTCAGATTAAGCAGGGGCAGCAGCCGGATGCTGGTTTTGAAGGCTCCAGCGAACCAGCGCAGGAAATGGATTTCCTGACTTCCATTGCGGCTGCGACCCACGAGGCCCAGGCCCTGTTCGAGCTGTCGCAGACTCTGGGAAATTCGCTCAGCCTGGACGAGACGCTCTCGGTTTTTGCCATGCGGTTGAATCGCATCGTGCCCTATGACGCCATCGCGATCTACCTGGCGCAAGGCGACACTCTGGTTCCGGAGTTCGTGAACGGAGACGATTTCCGCCTATTTTCTTCGTTGCGGATTCCGATCGGCCAGGGCCTGTCGGGATGGGTTGCCCATAACAAGAAGGCAATTTTGAACGGAAATCCATCGGTGGAGCCTGGCTACCTGAACGACCCATCGCGGTTCAGCCGGCTGCGCTCGGCGGTGGCGGTGCCGCTGGAAGGCGTGAACGGCGCAATCGGCGTACTCACCCTGTATCACAACGGAAAGGATTTCTTCAGCAAGGACCATCTACGCGTACTGCTGGCGCTGTCGTCGAAAGTGGCGCTGTCCATCGAGAATGCACTGAAATACCAGCAGGCGGAATCGTCCGCCACCACCGACTACCTCACCGACTTGCCGAATGCACGTTCGCTGTTCCTGCAACTGAATAGCGAGGTCTCGCGTTGCAAGCGCGGTAAACGCGAACTCGCGGTGATCGTTTGCGACCTGGACGGCTTCAAACAAGTCAACGACCGGATGGGACACTTGATCGGCAACCAGGCTTTGCAGTTGGTTGCAGAAGGACTGCGAGCGTGTTGCCGCGACTACGATTACGTGGCTCGCATGGGTGGCGACGAATTCGTACTGATCCTTCCGGAATTGTCCGCCGAAATGGCGCGCGTCAGAATTCGACAGATTGCCCGGATGGTGGAGTCCATCGGCGAGCAAATTGGCGCCGAAGACGGGCTGGGAGTCAGCGTTGGCGAAGCCTATTATCCGGCGGATGGTGTGGATGCCGAGGATCTGTTGGCTGAGGCGGACCGGCGGATGTACAAGGTCAAGCAAGAGCATAAGGCCGAGCAGGTGAGCAAGGATCTCAGCTCTCTGACGAATGTGTTCCGAGGGCAGGGATCGGACCAGTCCCAGATGGTGAACTAGGAGCAAACGTTCTTCTGCGAGGAGGCCCCTCGACAGGCTTGCTAGATGCGGCTTGTCAGCTTCATGATGCACGTGAGGACTCGGCCGTTGCGGTTGACAGTGAGGTGGATGGTGCGACCTGGATGTTGGAACATTTTGTCGATGTTTTCCAGGGTGAACTCGGTCGCTGGGTGGCCGTCGATTGTCACCAGGACATCGCCTGGACGGAGGCCGGCTTTCGCGGCTGGGGAGCCGGGCTCGATGGCGTCGCTTTCGATTTGCTGGAAGCCGTCGCCTTTGGCAACCAGGGAAAGACCGCTGGTGTTCGCCGGGAACGGGTCGGAGAAATGACTGTTCGGCTCCAGCAGGATTTGGTGGTGTGGGTAGTCGAAGGTTACGGTGAAGCGTTCCAGGATTTCGCCGCCGACTAGCGCGCCGATGTCGGGGCTGGCCAGGATTCCTTCTTTCGTGCCCGGTGAAAACGCGGCGACGGGATTGTGCAACGTGTAGGGACCGAGTTGAATGCCGGCGATGCGGCCGGCGTAACGCGTCGATATTCCGCCTGCGCCGTATGCCGATGAGGACACTTTGCGGCGGACGGAATCGACGACGTGGTTCGCATTGGTGAACGGCGTGGACAGCGTGAGGCCGCTTGCTCCGGAGTCGATGAAGACCTTGGTCTCGATGGGCGCCGCAGCGCCAGGGAGCAGAACCTTCGCGATGACTAGCGGCCAGTTTCCGAGGAAGGTGACCGCAAGCGCCGCGGCCTGTGGGTTGGGGACGAACGTGGCCGGGTCGGAGACGGTGATTTGCTTATGTTCGTAATCGACGCGCACCACGGTGCGGCTGAGGAGATCGTAACCCAGGACTCCCTCCCAGCGGCGGCCGATCATGGGCAGAGCCGCCGAAAAATCCATGACCGCAGCCGAGTGGATTGGAAATTCGAGGCCCTGGAGGTTGAAGACGACATCCTTGGCGAGCGCGACGCCGGCGGATCCGGCTGCGCCTTGCGCGTTGAGGGCGCCCGCGAATGGCAGCGCGATTTTTTCGGCCCAGGCTTTGCCGATGGTGGAGCCGCCCGCGCCGCTGTCGAGAAAGAACCACGCCGTTTCGCCGCCGTTTACGCGGACGGGTACGTAGACATGTTCCTGGTAGACTTCCACCGGGATCACGGCCTGGTGCATGCCGTTGGTGAAACGGATCTCGGAAGAAGTTGCGGCGGGCTCTTTGAACAAATCCGCTGGGAGCGACGCGTTGATTTCTATTTGCTCGATGCGGATCACGGTATCCGATGCAGCGTTGCCAGTGGACTGCCGGATGGTGGTTGGGATTTTGATTCCGGCGGAGTCGCGCCAATCGGAGAAGGAGATGGTGCGCGTGCCCATCGGTCCGCTGGTCTCCTCGCGCTGCGGGAGGAATGTTTCGGGATCGAGATGAACGGTGACGGGGCTGCCACCTTCGGGAGTCAGGCGCAGGATATAAGGATCGAGGAGTTCGACGCGGCCGGGCAATCGGCCGGGGAACAGAAATGAATAGCTGGCTTCGTAGGCGCTGGTAATTGTGCCTTGAAGGACGCCGGCGGCGAGAGCCTGGGCGACGCCGTTCGGTCCCTGCATCCATCCTTGCTGGCCATCGAAAACAGTTAGCGGATGGAAGGTGGAGAGGTCGAGCGCGGTACGAAGCGCGCCGTTTGAAGTGGCCCAACGTTCGTAGGTTCCCTTGATGCCGCCGGCTTCGATTGCGCCGCGGAGGTGAACGGTGCGGACGGCTTCGATTTTGGCGCGGCCTCCGAGAGCGGCGGCCCAGCGGTCGAGCACTTGCTCGGTGGTCAGCGTTGCCGCGGGGGCCGCGAGACTGGCGGCCGCGAGGAGAATGGCCGCCAGAGTCGCATGGTGTTTCATTTGACTACCCGTTTCAGATTCAAGGCCAGGGCGGCCGTGCCTTGCTTCCATTGGCCGGAGATTTCCGAATTGTCTTTGCCGATGACGCCGTCGTACTTGCAGCCGAAGCGCTCGATCTCGAAATGGAATGCCGGTTGGTCCAGAGTGACGGTGGTGAGGGGAATGCCGACGGCGCCCTGATCGGGGCTGTCGAAGGTTCCGGTCAAGGTACCGTCTTTGGACTGAGTGACGTGCAGGACGACGCGCAGGGAGCTGCTACCGGTTTGCACTGCGCCTTCCCAATCGCCGACGACGGCGGGTGGTGCGGCGAGAGCGCAGGTGAGTGAGAGGGCAAGCATCAGGGATGCGAGTGGAAGGGTGCGATGGTGTTTCATTGGGTCTCCTTTTTGACTGAGTGAGTGAGTTAGTGACTTTGGTTCGTCTGAAAAATCGGCGAACAACCGGGGACAGGCAGCGCTGTCCACCGCCAACTTGCTGGGTATGATTCCTTCGGGATGACATGTGGCTTGGGACAGCGTAGTAGCCTGTCCCCGGTTGTTCGCCGATTTTTTATTGGTTTTTTTGGCGACGGTGGCGGCGGATCCACCACTTGGCGGCTTGATCGATCAGGTATCGAAGGATGAAGCCTGCGGCGATGGCGATTGGGACCAGCCACCAGCCCAGCAATTCGCTGGCATGAGTGGGCGCTCCGCCAAACACCTTGTCCAGCGCCGTGGCCCAGAGCGAGAGCACGTTGATGTAGCCGAATGCATAGAGAGCGGTCGCCAGCACACGGCCGGTGCGGGTGCGGGTGGCGTGGCGCAAGCCTTGCAGGATCACCAGCGGCGAGCTGGCGCACTCCGCTCGCACCATGGTGTTCTCGGCGCGATAGGTCTTGGCCAGGTCCACGGGGTCGCCGAGCGATTGTAGGGCGGCATCCATATTCGCGCCATCCGGGCCAGCGAGTTCTTCGGCGTGACTGCGGAGCTCGCGAAGGATGTCGTCGATTTCGCGTTCGGGGAGGCCGCGTAGAGCGACGCGCACTTGCGCGAGATAGCTTTCGATTCTGGTCATTTAGCGTCCCTCCTTGAGAAGCGGCGACAACAGACCGCCGAGGCCGGCGGTGAAACGCGACCATAAGCGCGCCATTTCAGCCGCGCGGCGGCGGCCTGCGGGAGTCAGGCGATAGTATTTGCGCGGATGAATCAGGTCGTCCTCCACCCATTCCGATTCGAGCAAGCCCTCGGCTTTGAGGCGGGCCAGCAAAGGGTAGACGGTACTGGCAGTGAGCGCGAGGTTGGCGTCGCTTTCCAGGCGGCGGAGGATTTCGAGGCCGTAGAGTTTGCCAGGCGAGAGCACGGCCAGGATGGCGAGTTCCAGGCAGCCTTTGCGGAGCTGGACTTCCCACTTGTCGATGGGGGAGTCTTCTGGTTGGTTGGTCGCCATGCCTGATATTATGCAATACGATATATACTGTTGTCAAGCCTAAAAGGCAGGTGCTAGGTGTTAGGTGCCAGGTGTTAGGGGTGGATTGCGGCTGCGCCGCCTTCTTTCTTTACTATTTTTTTATGTAGACGCGGACTTCGGTGGGCGTGATTTCCAAATGGTCGATGTGGCCGGCTAGGTCGAAGGGTTCGTCGATTTTGGCGTTGGGATATAGGGGTTGGAGAAACGTTTCGATTAGGAAATCGAGCGTCGCGCCGCTGACAGCCAGGCCGCCGATCTCGACGCGCTGGAGATGGACCGTGGCGCGGCCTCTTGCCGATTGGATGCGGGCGATGGCTTTTACCGGCTTTTCGCCCTGGATGATTTTCGCCACCAGCCAGTTCGTTTCGACGCCTGCGCCGTGGCGGACTTTGAGGAAGTCGATGAGGGCGTAGCCGGTGGCGGTGTTGTTGCCTAGTTCGAGACGCGGCTGGCGGAGGCCTTCGGGCACGGCCTCGGAGGCTTTGACGCGCGCCCAGGCGTTGAGGTCGGCGGAGGGGAAGACGAAGACCGCACCGGGTCTGGCCTTGCCGGATTCGATGATGTCGAGCTTGTGGGTGACGGAGGCGGCGCGCGGATCGGCTGCTGGGGAGGCGGAGATGGCGAGGAAGAGGAGAAGGATGGAACGGCGGGCCAAGTTTGATGATAGGTCATGTCGGATATGGTCCGTCCTAAAACCGGGGACAGGCAGCGCTGTCCACCGCCAACGAGTTTCGTGCCGTTCCTTCGGGATGATACGTGGCTTGGGACAGCGTAGCCTGTCCCCGGTTTTCCCCGGTTTCTACTTGATCTTGCCGAGCATTTGGTAGATCCAGATCAAGGCGGTGTTCATGATCTGCTCGCCTGCGCCTACCGCTACCGGCGAGACGCCCTGGTCGGCGCCATAGCCGCCTTCGGCCACGGCTTCGATGGTTGGAAAATACTGGTGATAGCCGTTCGCATAGCCGAAGAAGAATAGCTGTTTCACGCGGGCGCGGGCTTTCAGTCGCAGCGCGTGATTGGCGAAGAATTCGCCGGATACGCCGACAAGAGCGATGTCGCCGTTGAGCAGCGCGACGGTGAGGCGGGGGCGGACTCCATCGGCATATTCGTCGATGAAGGCGGGAATCAATTCGGGGAAGAATGCCTTCTGATATGCGCCGGCGACCATGGCGTTGTTGAAATCGACTCGGGAGCTGAAGCGGAAGCGATCCTCTTTCACTTGGAGCGAGGGTGCAACGGGCTCTTTTGGATCGAGGCCCGAGGCCAGCTTTACTACTTCGTCGCCCAGCGCTTTTCCGAATGCCTCATAGCCCTTGCGGGGGCCGTCTGGAAGTACCGATTGGTCGCCAGCCGCGCCTTGCATGAAGAGCGTCGCCGCACCGGTCTGGCTGGTTACTTGGTTCTTCATTGCGCCGACATAATCGGCCGAGAATTTGAGGACCGATGACGGAATGGTGGTGGGATGGCCGGTGAAATTCACCAGGATGGCGAGCGGTTTTCCAGCGGCGGCATCATCGATGCGCAGAACGGCTAGCTCGCGGTCGACGGGCTTCGGCTCGATCTTGGTTTGCCGGTTGCGGTTGTACCCATCGAGCTGAACGGAGCCGGTGGCCATGCGTGCCGCAGCAAGCTTGCTGTTGGCTTCCACAATGGCGGCGACGATGCCGTCTTCCATGGTTTTGTAGTAGCGAATTGACGCGTCGAAGCGGCCCTGGCCTTTGCCGGGGGCATCGGACAATTCGAGCACGGGACCGTGATGAGTATGGGAGCCGGCGATGAAGGATTGCTCGATGCCAGCTTCCGTGAGGATACGTTTGCGGATGATTTGAAGCGAACGCTCGGCTGGGGCGCGGCCAAGATCCAGGCTGACGATGGCGAGCTTCTTGCCGGCGAAATCGAGCACCAGCGCGTCGGCGTGCAGCGGGTCCTGTATGCCGGTCGATAACTTGTCGTGCCGATCGCCGTAGCCCCACATGGGAACGGGCTCTTGTGGAGTGATGTCGCGGCGAGCGGCTCCGGCGCGGAACTGCGCTTGTCCGGTAGAAACGAGCAGGATGAGCCCGCAGAGGAGTGAGGTGAGGCGAGGTTGCATGGAATCTGTATTGTTCCACTTGTGTGGGATGGCGCGCAATCGCGGCGCGGGCGAG
>DASQGY010000203.1:0-30662 GCA_035632375.1 Bryobacteraceae bacterium
GGAAATGCCCCATTGCACCATGAATCCCGGTACTACCCGAAAGAAGCGTCCCTCATCGTAGAAGCCCGTGGTAACCAGCTCGTAAAAACGGTCCGCGCCGATGGGCGCCCAGTCGCGATGCACCTCTACAACGAACGGACCCTTGCTGGTGTCGAAGCGAACCTTGTATGTATCGGGAGCTTTCTTGGGAGTGCCACCCCCTCCCGATGCCGCGCCCGATCCGGCGCTCGCAGTGCTGCCCGACGAACACCCGGAAACTGACAACACAAGAGCCAGAGAAACCAACAGTAAGGTAGATTTTTTCATTTTGCGTCTCGCCAATTCTCGCCGATTCCGACGTCCACAATCAACGGAACGTCCAGGCGATGTACATTCTCCATTTCCCGTTTTACCATTTGCGCCATCGCCTCCGCCTCCCCTGGCGGCGACTCGAACAGCAGCTCATCGTGCACCTGCAGCAGCATCTTCGTCTGCAGCTTCTCCCGCCGCAAAATCTCATCGATGCGGATCATGGCCAGCTTGATCAAATCCGCCGCCGTCCCCTGCAGCGGTGTGTTCACCGCCGTCCGCTCGGCAAAAGAACGCGCGTTCGGATTCTTGCTGTGCATATCCGGAATGGGCCGCTTCCGTCCGAACAGCGTCGGCGCGAACCCGGTTTGCCGCACCTCGGCGATCGTCTGTTGAATGAACTTTTTCACCCCGGCGTGCAGCTCGAAGTAAGTACGGATGTATTCTTCCGCCTCCTTGCGGTCGATCCCCAGCGTTGCCGCGAGCCCAAACGGCGTCTGCCCATACACGATCCCGAAATTCACCGCCTTCGCATTACGCCGCATCTCGGAAGTCACCATCAGCGGCGGCACCTGAAAAACTTCAGCGGCTGTGCGCGTGTGGATGTCCTCGCCGTTGCGGAACGCGGCCACCAGCACTGGATCGTGCGACATGTGCGCCAGCAGCCGCAGCTCAATCTGCGAATAGTCGGCCACCACCAGCCGCCAGCCCTCGCGCGGAACAAACGCCGCCCGAATCTCGCGCCCCAACTCTGTCCGGATCGGAATGTTCTGCAAATTCGGATTCGACGAAGACAGCCGCCCGGTGGCCGCCCCAGCTTGGTTGAAAGTAGTATGCAGGCGATGCGTCTGCGGATCGATCAGCAGCGGCAGCGCATCCACGTAAGTACCCTTCAACTTGGCGAGTTGCCGGTACTCCAGCACCTTGCGCGCTATTTCGTACTCCGCAGCCAGCCCTTCCAACACATCCGCCGCCGTCGAAATCGTTTTCCCCTTGCCGTATTTCACCGGCGCCGGCAGATTCAACTCCTCAAACAGGATCTTGCCCAATTGTTGCGGCGAGTTGATATTGAACGGCTTGCCCGCCAGCTCGTAGATCTCGCCCGAAAGCTTTTGGATCGCGACATCCATTTGCTCCGACATCACCTTGAGCTGCGCCGGTTCAATACGGATGCCGATCTGTTCCATGCGCGCCAACACCGCCGCCACCGGCAGGTCGATGGTCTCGTATATTTCGCGAAAGCCCAGCTGATCGATCTCCGGGATCAGCCGCTCAGCCAGCGTGATGGCCAGGTCGGCGTGCTGTTCGGCGGCCGCTCCCAGCTTGCGGTCCAGATATCGCTCCGCCAAAACTTCCGCCGAACAACCCGATGGATCGGCGCACAGCAGGAAGGAATAAAGCATCACATCATGCCGGAATCCTTGCGCCTCGATGCCGTGTTTAGCCAGCGCCAACGTTACGGATTTCACGTCATGCGCCACCTTCACCCGGTTCGGATCTTCGAGAATAGGCCGCAGCGCGTCCAGATAGTCGCTCGATAGCGCGCGTGCAACCCCGGCCTCGTAGGAAACGCCAATCATGGTGAGTGGCAGATCGCCCTCCACCGCGGATTCAATCGCCACCGCAATCGGCTTCTGTGTATCCAGCTTGACCAACCCAGCGCTGTAGGCTTCCGCTTCTTCACGCGTCGCGATGGTTGAGTAATTGCGCGTGTGAGCGTCCTCCGTCGGACCGGCCTCCTTCAGCAGACTGTAAAACTCCAGCTCCTTATAAACCTTCTTCAACTCCGCGACGTCCGGTTCCTGCGCCGCCAGATCCTCCAGCCGGAAGTCGATCGGCACCGTGGTATCGATGGTCGCCAGCCGCTTGCTCAGCAAAATCTGCTCGCGATTGTTCTGCAAACTCTCGCGATGCATCTTGCGTTCCACCTCGGCCGCATGTTCCAGCGCGCCCTCCACCGATCCGAACCGCTGAATCAGGTCCCGCGCCCCCTTCTCCCCAATGCCCGGCGCCCCGGGAATGTTATCCACCGAATCGCCCATCAGCGCCAGCAGATCCGATACCTGCTGCGGCTTCACGCCCATGAACTGCTCAGCGGTCTCCGGGTCGTACCAGATGTCCTCCTTCACCGGGTTGTACATATGTACTCGATCCGTCACCAGTTGCAGCATGTCCTTGTCGCTGGACACGATCACAACATCCACTTTTTCGGCCGCGTGCATGGCCAAAGCCCCGATCACATCGTCCGCCTCGTAGCCCTCGTACGCCAGGATCGGAACGCGCATCGCCTCCAGAGTCTTACGGATATAGGGAATCTGCTCCCGAAGATCGGGCGGCATCTCCGTGCGATTGGCTTTGTATTCGGCGTAAGTCTCCTCCCGGAACGTTTTCCCCGATTCGAAGATCGCCGCGATATACTCCGGCTTGTAAGCCGACCGCAGCTTCCGCACCATGTTATGGAAAATGTAGATAGCTTCCGTAGAAATCCCGGTAGTGGTCCGCATGGGCGGCGCCCCGCTCCGGGCCCGTGCATGGTAAGCCCGGAAAATGAACCCGTAACTGTCGATCAGGAAAAGCCGAGGTCGCTTGGGCACTGCAATCAGGATACCTTGGCCGCGAAACCTCGGACTTGGGTTCGTTTTTCAAAAACCTGGTTCAACCGCTCCCGTGATTTCACGATGCGCCACCAAGCCCGCCTAGGGGGAGCGAGTTTTCCACAGCCTAGCCCTCCTGAGCTGGTTTGATTCCGATACATTCCAAGCCGGAAAGTGTGGCTTTCTTACCACACACGAAGTTTTACAAAGCTTTTCGAATCAAAAGGGTAGCGTCTTGGGTTCCTCACTGCTAGAATGGACCTTCCTTGGTACCGAAGTGCAATACCGCTAGATCCGAAGGCTCGCCTCCGGGAGGTGCCTCTGCGATTTGAAACCACCGTCCAGCGTCCGGTGGAAGCCCGCGGCGTAGGGCTACACAGCGGCGTCCGGGTGTCCATCCGCATCCTTCCAGCCCCGCCCTCTACCGGCATCGTCTTCCTGCGTACCGACCTGGACAACTTCCCCGTCCCCGCCAGTTGGCGCTACGTCGCCCGCGTCAGCTACGCCACCAGCCTGATGCGCCAGGGCGTCCTCATCTCCACCACCGAGCACCTGCTCAGCGTGTTCTACAGCATGGGCGTGGACAACGCCTACGTCGAAATCGATAATCTCGAAGTTCCTATCCTCGACGGCAGCGGCGCTCCCTTTGTGGAACTGCTGCGCGAGGCCGGGCTGAAATCCTATCGCCGGCGCAAGCGGTTCCTGCGCATCCGACGCCCAGTGTCGGTGGAAGCCGGCTCCAAGCGCATTTCCATCCTCCCGTCCGACCGGTTCCTGCTCACCTGCGATGTGTTCTACGATCATCCTCTGATTGGCCGGCAATCGCTGGACATGGAAGTGACGCCAGATCGCTACGCCGAGGCCATCGCCCCCGCCCGCACCTTCGGCTTCTCCTACGAACTCGACAAAATGCGCGACATGGGCCTGATTCGCGGCGCGGCCCTTGAGAACGCCATCTGCTTCGACGAAACGCGAGTGCAAAATCCCGGCGGCCTCCGCTTCCCCGACGAATGTTGCCGTCACAAAGCGCTCGACCTGATCGGCGACCTGGCGTTGATCGGCAAGCCGCTTCTAGGCCACGTAATCGCCGAGCGAGCCGGTCACGCCATGCACACCGCCCTGGTAGCCCGCATCATGTCCGACCCGTCGCTATACGAAATGCTCAGCTTCGATCAACTAGCCACGCGCGTCGCTCACGCCTTGGTGAGTTGAGCGAAAATCCGAGGGTGAAAAATCGGTGACTGGCTACGCTGTCCTAAGCCACGTATTTCCCGAAGGATTGCGCGTAAGCTAGGACAGCGCTGCCTGTCACCGGTTTTTCACCAAGATGCTCAGTGCCGGGGCTAGCGCTTGTTCAACCTACCCAACTTGGTCACACTGGCGATGGCATAATGTGGACGGGAAGCAGCCATGACTATCGATTTGCCACTCGATCCACGGGAGGAGGCCAAGCTCATCGCCGCAATGCAGGCTCCCTACAACTTCTAGGCGGTCGGTACACTCCCCGTCCCAGATCCGGTACCGTGAAGGAAGGAACCGAAGCCAAATGACCGTGACATTAAGTCTAAACTCTGAAGTAGAAAAAAGACTGATGGCACGCGCGCATGAGCGAGGCGTGTCGCTGGACGAATACATTCAAGAGACTCGTCACTAGGGAGGCGGGACAGGTCACCGCCGGCATGGTGCGCTTATGACGGCGGATCGCTTGACAGGCGAGAGTCAATCGGCGTCATCGCAAGCTGCAATGGCATAATGTTGATTAGGAAGCCGTCATGACTATCGTTTTGCCGCTCGATCCACAGGAGGAAGCCAAGCTCATCGCGGCGGCTCATGCAAAGGGCCTTTCGGCCGATGCTTTTGTCCGTGCTGCGTTGCACGAGATTCTGGTCGGATCGCCCCCGCCGAGCGAATCGCGACCTGTTCGCAACGCCACCGGCGCAGCTCTCGTCGCCGCAATGCAGGCTTCGCCCTACAAGGAAAAGAGTCTTGTAGCCGGTCGCGGTGGCCTGCCGGTGCGTGACGTTGGGTTTTGATGGCGTGGTTGCTAGACACCAACGTCTTGTCCGAACTGCGTCGCCCCAAGCCCGAACCTAGGGTCGTCGCGTTTGTAGCTGCGCAGTCGCTGGATGAGCTCTACATCAGCGAGGTCACCCTTGCGGAGATTAGATTCGGGATTGAACTTATTTCCGAACCCGATCGGCGCGTGCCCTTGAATCACTGGCTCACCGACACCATCCGCCCCATGTTTGACCAGCGGGTCCTGCCCATCACTGAAGACATAATGCTCAGGTGGCGCATTCTGGTCGAGGAAGGACGGAAGAAAGGACACACATTCTCGCAACCCGATCTCATCATCGCCGCGACGGCCCTTCATCATGGACACACGGTGGTCACTCGAGATCGAAGTGAGTACGACTTGGCCGGTGTCGTGGTCATGAATCCCTGGGACGCAGCTTAGCTTGTTGAACGCTCCGAACCTCGTCACCCTTGCGCGCCTGATTCTTGCGCCGTTTGTGGCCATCGATATTCTCAATGGCCGCTACGGCCGTGCGATCATTCTCTGCTTCCTCGCCGGAATCACGGACGTCATTGACGGCTTGCTCGCGCGCCGGTTCGCCCAGTCCACACGCGTCGGCGCATACTTCGATCCCATTGCCGACAAAATCCTGCTCAGCGCCATCTACATCGCACTCGGCGTCGCGCACGCGCTTCCGTGGTGGATGGTAGCCGTCGTCTTCGGCCGCGACGTGCTGATTCTGACGATGTCGTCCTACGGGTTGCTGTTTACTTCCATTCGCAAATTCCCGCCGTCAGTCTGGGGCAAGATCAGCACCTTCTTCCAAATCGCCGCGGCACTGGTGGTGATGGGCGATCGTGACGGCATCCCCGCGCCCGTCGCGCTCGCCGTATGGCTGATGGTCGCGGCGACGGTCTGGAGCGGCGTTCACTACACGTGGCGCGGTGTGCTCCTGCTAAGGTCAAACGCGAATTGACGTGCGGTGCGCGCCGGGGTAGTCTGAAGGTGTGCCGCTGCCCATCACGCGCTACCGGGTCTCCAACCAGTACCTCTGGGCGGGACTAGCGGCCGTCGCACTCGCCATTTTTTCCGGCTGGCTTGCCTGGACGCGGCCGCTCTGTTGGATTGCCACCGGCCTCTTCCTGCTGAGCGCGGTTGTAGTTTTGTATCTCGCGTTGCGCCCGCCGATCGAGATTTACGACAGCCACATCAAGATCGGAAAATCGGCCATCCCCTGGAGAAATATCCGCCGGCTCGATCGCAGCGCCAACATGCCGCTGATGGTGCAGCTCACCTTGACCGACAAGACGCGCATCCTGCTGGTCTATCCCGGCGATCCGAATTCCGCCAGCAGCCTGCTGCGCCAGTTGCGTAAGCATTCCCGCGAAGCGCTGATCGACGGCGTGCCCTACCGCCAGTTCTGGGGCGAAGCCACTGCCGCCGCTCTTTCGAAAACGCAGACAGCAGCTCCGCACTATCCCATGCTGCTCCCCGAAGACGAGGCGGAAGTGGAACGTATGTTCCAGCGCCTGAAATCCGTTGGCCGCCTGGACCAGAAAACCTCCTCCGAGGACAAGTAGTTTCGCGGTGAGCAGCCCCCGCCGCCGATTCCGTTGGGTTCTCATCCTGGCCGCTCTGGTTCTCGTTCTCGTTCTGACGCATCGCTTCTGGTTGACTGCTTTGGGCGGGTACCTGGTCCACGCGGAAGCCGCGGCGCCCGCCGACATGATCGTAGTGCTCGCCGGCGATTTTCATGGCGATCGGATTCTCACCGCCGCCGCTCTGGTGCGGCAAGGGCTCGCACCCCAGGCGCTGATCAGTGGTCCGGGCGATAACTACGGCCTGCACGAGTCCGACCTCGCCATCCCGTTCGCCGTTCACCACGGATATCCCGAGTCCTATTTTGTCGCCCTTCCGAACGATTCCCGATCCACGGTTTCGGAGGCAGAAGTTATTCTGGCCGAGCTGCGCAAACGCAACGTGCGCAAAATCGACATCGTCACCAGCAACTTCCACACACGCCGCACCGGATACATCTACCGGCACCGCGCGCACGGCATCGAATTCCACGTCGTCGCCGCCCCGGATCGATTCTTCACTCCGGATGGCTGGTGGAAAAACCGCGACGCGCAAAAAGTCTTCGTGATGGAGTGGATGAAAACCTTCGCCACCTGGCTGGGGATTTAGATGCGCACCGTTCTCAAAACTGCCGGGCCGTATCTTTGGAAGTATCGCCGCGGGCTGTCGCTCGGAATGGGCTCGCTGCTGATCAAGGATCTTCTGGCGGCCGCGCTTCCTCTGGTGATTCGCAGCGGCGTCGATTCCCTCACCAGCGGATTTCGCTTGAGCCTGGTGTTCCAGTTCGCTGTGCTGCTGGTTGCGCTGTCGCTGGTTAAAGGCGTTTTCCAATACTGGATGCGCGTGATCCTGATCGGCATCTCGCGCGATGTCGAGTACGATCTCCGTAACGACCTGTTCTCGCACCTGGTCACGCTGTCCTCCAGCTTCTACTCAAAATACCGGACCGGCGACATCATGGCGCGCTCCACCAACGATCTCAACGCCGTCCGCATGATGCTCGGCCCGGGCATCATGTACTGGACCGAGACCATGATCACCGCCATCCTGGCCATCACCGTGATGCTTTCGGTGAATTGGAAACTGACGCTGATCTGCCTGATTCCAGCGCCTTTGGTAAGCCTGGTGGTAATTCTATTCGGGCAGCGCATCCACGACCGCTTTGAAGCGATCCAGAAGATGTTCTCCGACATCAGCAGCCGCGTGCAGGAGAATCTCTCGGGCGTGCGCGTGATTCGCGCCTACGCGCAGGAAGATGCCGAACTCCGCAAGTTCGAAATATTGAATCAGGATTACGTCGCGCAGAACATTCGGCTCGCCCGGCTGTCGGGCATATTCATGCCGCTGCTGCAAGCTTTGATCGGTCTTGGATTTCTGATCGTGCTGCTCTTCGGCGGCTATCAACTGCTGGAGCACCGCATCACGCTCGGCAGTTTCGTTATGTTCAACACCTACATGGGCATGCTGGTATGGCCCATGATCGCGCTCGGATGGGTGGTGAATCTGATGCAGCGGGGAACGGCGTCCTGGAACCGGATCATGGAGATCATGAGGGAGAAGCCGGACATTGGGAAGAAGGAACACCAGGAATACCAGGAAGAGAAGGAGTGCCGGGGTACGCTGCGGTTTGTGGATGTCGAGGTGAAATATTCTACCGGCCTCGCGCTGCGCAAAGTGGATCTGGAGATTCCCGCCGGCGCTACAGTAGCCATCGTCGGGCACACCGGCAGTGGCAAGAGCACGCTGGTGAGCCTGATTCCCCGATTGATCGACCCCACGCGCGGTGCGGTTTATCTCGACGATCGCGACCTGCGTACGCTCGATCCCGAATGGGTGCGGCGGCAGATAGGCTTTGTCCCGCAGGAGACTTTCCTGTTCAGCGCCACGCTGGCGGAGAACATTGCCTGGGGCGTGCCCGGCGCCAGCGCCGCCGATATCGCGCGGGCGGCGGACCTCGCCGGACTTGCGCCGGACATCGCCGGTTTTCCAGCGGGCTTCGAAACCATGATCGGCGAACGGGGTCTCACGCTTTCCGGCGGGCAGAAACAGCGCGTGGCCATCGCCCGCGCCATCTTGCGCGATCCCCGCATCCTGATTCTGGACGATGCCTTGTCGAGCGTCGATACCCTGACCGAGGAACGGATTCTCACCGGACTGGCGGAGGTGATGGCCGGCCGCACCACCATCCTGATCTCGCACCGCGTCTCCACCGTTCAAAACGCCTGGCGCATCTTCGTCATCGAACATGGCGAAATTGTGGAACAAGGCACACACGCGGAGTTGATCGCAAGCGGCGGCTACTACGCGGACCTGTATCAGAAACAGTTGCTGGAAGAGGAATTGGAGGCAATTTAGCCCGAACTTCCGTCACGGGAATGCGTATCATGATCGAGACGAGGTGAATCATGTGGAAAGCCCTGGTACAGTTGTCGCTGGCCGCAGCTTTGGTGAATACGGCGGCGCTGGCGGACGAATGGTCCAAGAAGTTTACCGTTTCCGGCAAACCCACGTTGCGCGTGGACGCCAACGACGGCTCGGTGCAAATCCGAACTTGGGACCGTAAGGAGATCGAGGCCCGGGTAACCACGGTTGGCTGGAGGCTTTCACCCGACGAGGTGCGGGTCATCGACCGCCAGACCGGCGACCGGGTGGAGGTGGAAGTCCGTATCCCGCATCGGCCATTTTCCGTGATGTTCGGGCGGCGCAGCATAAGGGTGGAAATCCAGGTTCCGCGCGAGTTGCAGTCCGACATCCACACCGGCGACGGCGCCATCACCGTGGAAGGCCTGCACGGGGAAACGCATCTGTCCACCGGCGACGGTCACATCGACGCGGACTCTCTCGATGGAACTCTCGACGCCAATACCGGCGACGGCAAAATCCGCGCGCGCGGGCGCTTCGATCTGCTGAATCTCCATACCGGTGACGGCAGCATCGAGGCCGAGATCGCCAGCGGGTCGAGAATGAATTCCGCCTGGACCGTTCGCACTGGCGACGGACACGTGACCTTGCGCCTGCCCACCAACTTCTCGGCCGACCTGGACGTGCATACGGGCGATGGTCACATCCAATCCGATCTGCCAGTGACGGTTTCCGGTATGCGTCACGAACACGAGCTGCGCGGCAGGCTGAATGCCGGCGGACAATTATTCACGGTACGAACCAACGACGGTTCCATACGGCTGGAGCGCTTGTAATCAGCCTTCGCGCTTGGGATAGTGTAGGAGAATCCCGGCCAGCCCCACGCCGAAGAAGATGTAGGACCGGCTCCAGGCGGTTATAAACCAAGCCACGACGCCGAGCAGCGCCGCAGCTTCGCAAAGAACTATCGCAATGATATCCGCCGCACGCCTCCGCGCCATGTTCGGTAGATCCGCTCGCGCCAGCATCCGCCGCTTCATTACAAACGAGGTCACAACTAATCCGCCCGATCCACCGAGCAACGCATACACAAGCGTGAGATTTTCTTGCGGATTGGCAGGCGTCACCCGCTGGATCACGACATAGTACATCACGATGGAAAAAACCATCGCGAGCCAGAGTGCGAGCCGGCGGCGATAGTCCGCCTCGGACGTGGGACCGGATGCTTGCATCATGGCCAGCCTAACATGTCCGTCACTTCCGGATCACTTGCGCGGCGATTCCGCCTTTCGCCAATCGGACGGCGATCTCAGAGCCAGCCGGCGCTTCGGCGGGGTCCTTCACGATCTTGCCGGATTCATTGGTTACGATGGCATAGCCGCGGTCCAGTATCTTGAGTGGGCTGAGCTGCGTCAAGTGCGCGATCAGCGGGTCCAGCCGCCCTTGCGCGCGCGTTAAACGTAGCCGCATCGTCTGCCCAGCCGCTGTTTCCGCCGCTTCCAGTCTTCGCCTGGCGGCAGCGAAGCGCAACCGCAGATCCAGGCTGCGGAGACGCGTGGCCCACTCCTCCAGCCGCCGGCGTCGTTCGGCAGCCGCTGCCGTCACGCGGTCGCGCAGCCGATAGTCCAGCTCGTCGACCCGCTGCTGCAAGCGTCCGACATTCCGATGCACCACCGCCGAGGCTCGTTCGACGCCTTGGTTTTGCAGTCGCCGCCCGGCCATCGCCAGGCGATATCGCGCGGACTGTAGCATCTTTTGTTCCGATGCGCCGATCTGATCGAGCAATTGCTTGCGTGTGCAGATCACCAGTTCGGCTGCGGCCGACGGCGTGGGTGCGCGCAGGTCGGCGACAAAATCGGCGATGGTGAAATCGGTCTCATGTCCTACGGCGGAAATCACCGGAACACTCGAAGCCGCGATAGCGCGAGCCACGGCCTCTTCGTTGAAAGTCCACAGATCTTCGAGCGAACCACCGCCACGGGCCACGATCACGACCTCGGCCCACGGCGAAGTGCTGAAGTATTCAATAGCGCGAACCACGGCTTCGATGGACCCTTCACCTTGCACCAGGGCCGGATAGAGCCGCAGGTGCAGGCCGGGGAATCGGCGGGAAAGAATCTGCGTGATGTCGCGAATCACCGCGCCACTCGGTGAAGTTACGATGCCGATTCTTTGTGGCAGCCGCGGCAGCGGACGCTTGCGCGAGGCTTCGAATAATCCCTCGAGCGCCAGCTTCTTCTTCAACTGCTCGAAAGCGAATTGCAGCGCTCCGTGGCCCTGCGGCTCCAGCGCCTCCACCTGTAGCTGGTATTCGCCGCGCGCTTCGTACACATCGATCCGGCCGCGCGCCAGCACCGCCACGCCGTCCTGCGGTTTGAACTTCAGGTAGCGCAGCGATGCGCGGAAACACACGCAGCGCAACTGTGCGTCGTGATCCTTCAAGGTGAAATAGCAGTGGCCGCTCGAGGCCATCTTCGAGCCCGAGATTTCGCCCGCCACCCAGACGTCGTTGAACTCGGTTCCCAGTAATTCGCGCACGCGGGCGTTGAGCTCGGCGACAGTGTACGTCTTGCGCGTGGGTCCCCAGGCCAGGGCCATCTGTTCCATCTGCATCTATAGTAAGCCGTGACTATGTTGAAATGGATCGAATGATCAGAAATTTCACGGATCTTACGGATCGAGTCGCGGTGGTGATCGGCGGCACTTCCGGCCTGGGACGAACCATCGCGCTCGGTCTGGCGGAAGCGGGTGCGGCAGTGGTCCCATCCGGACGGCGGCAGGACATGGTGGATGAGGTGAGCGCGGCAGTAAAAGCGCTCGGCCGCGATACGTTGAACTACAGCGTGAACGTCTCCGATCGGACGTCGATCGACACCCTGCGCGATGCGGTGTTACAGAAACTGGGCCGGGTGGACATCCTGGTGAACGCGGCCGGCCGCACCAAGCGGACGCCGACCAAGGATCTTCCGGAACGCGAATGGGAAGACATCATGGATACGAACCTGACTGGCATGCTGCGCACCTGTCAGGCGTTCTACGAGCCGCTGCTGGCGAGCAAGCGAGGACGCATCGTCAACATCGCCTCGCTTAGCTCTTTCTTGGGGCTCTATGAAGTGGCGGCGTACGCAGCGTCGAAGTCGGGTGTGCTGTCGCTCACGCGGAGTCTGGCGGTAGAGTGGTCGAAGGTGGGGATCAATGTCAACGCGATCGCACCAGGGGTGTTCCGCACGGATCTCAACTCGGCGCTCCTGGACGGGACCGCGCGCGGGCGGGAGTTTCTGATGCGGACGCCGATGGGGCGATTCGGGAAGGCGGAAGAGCTGATCGGAGCGGCGGTTCTGCTGGCGTCCGATGCGGCGAGTTTTATTACCGGGCAGTGCATCGCGGTGGACGGCGGGTTCTTGGCGTCGGGGGTGAATTCGTAGGGCATGAGACCTCCAAATTTTTTGCCGGCCACGATTCGACTGTGACCGCCGGCTCAGGTTGTATTTGCCGCCGTTTTGCCTTCGAGGTCACTAACGGAATACACACGCGACTGGCGCGCGGTCTGTCACATCGGCTAGGATCGCAGTATGGTGCTGAGTTCAAATGAGTAGCGGACGCGAGATTCGCTGTTACGATTACGTGAACCATTCCTATGAGCAGGTGCGGGATGCGCTGGCGCGGGATGCGCTGGCGGTGTTTCAGGCTGCGACCAACACTGCCGCCACGCGGGCGCGATCGGTCGCGTCGCAACTGCGCGCCGACATCGGCGGGATTGGCGTGGAAGCGGACATCAAGATATCGGTCCACAAGGTGGAGGAGAAGGCTTCGGAAGCCATGGCAGGACCGAGCACCCGGCTGCAGTTGGAGTGGGAGGCGGCGGCGATGCCGCGGCTGTTCCCGCTGATGAGGGCGGAGCTTTCCATTTATCCGCTGACCACTACGGAAACGCAGTTGGACTTTTTGGGTGTCTACGAGCCGCCGCTGGGCGCATTGGGAAAAGCGATGAATGCGATTGCCGGCTACCGCATCGCGGAGGCGTCGGTCCACCGTTTCGTGAGCGACGTGGCGGGGTACCTGCGGAAGGCGCTGGCCTAGCGGGCACGATACAAATCCCAGAACACCGCTTCCTGCGGGCGCGGCTCGGTTGCGCGCGATTTCCTAGATGATTTCCTTTTCAAACATTCACAAGCAGCACGGGAAGCAACTCGTCTTTGTCGATGCCTCCTTTCAGTTGAATCCTGGCGAGAAGGTGGGGCTGGTGGGGCCGAACGGATCGGGCAAGACCACGCTGTTCCGGATGATTGTTGGCGAGGAGGCGCCGGACGAGGGGGAGGTTTCCGTTCCGAAGAGGCTGACCATCGGTTACTTCCGCCAGGACGTGGAGGAGATGGCCGGCCGGTCGACGCTGGATGAGGCTATCGCCGGAAGTGGGCGCGTGGGCGATCTGCACCACCAGTTGGAGGACCTGCATCGCGAGATGGGCCATCCCGGGCACGCGGACGATATGGACCGGATTCTGGCACGCTTCGGCGAGGTGCAGGAGGAATACGAGCATCTCGGCGGATATGCGCTGGAGGCACAGGCCCGCGAAGTGCTGCACGGCCTCGGCTTTGAAGACGACCAGATTGACGGCGATGTGGGGGCGCTGTCGGGCGGCTGGAAGATGCGTGTGGCGCTGGCGCGAGTGCTGCTGGGACGGCCGGACGTGCTGCTGATGGCCGAGCCGACCAACCACCTGGACATCGAGTCGATCATCTGGCTGGAGCAGTTCCTGAAGTCGTTTGCCGGGGCGCTGCTGATGACTTCGCACGATCGAGAGTTTATGAACCGGATCGTGTCGAAGATCGCGGAGATCGATCAAGGTGAGATCATCGCGTACTCGGGCAACTACGATTTTTACGAGCGCGAGCGGACCATTCGCGAAACCAATCAACAGGCGGCGTTTGCGCGGCAGCAATCGATGTTGGCAAAAGAACAGCGCTTCATCGATCGTTTCCGGACGCATGCGGCGAAAGCGGCACAGGTGCAGAGCCGGATCAAGGCGCTGGACAAGATCGAGAAGATCGAGCTGCCGAAGCAACGGCATGTGGTGAAGTTCGAATTTCGCGTGCCGCCGCGCTCGGGCGACCAAGTGGTGGTGATCGAGGATCTGCACAAGAGCTACGGCGCGCGCGTGATCTACGACGGATTCAGCGTGACCATCCGGCGGGGCGAGCGGTGGGCGGTGATGGGGAGGAACGGCGCGGGTAAGACCACACTGCTCAAGATGATCGCGGGCGTAGCGGAGCCCGATTCCGGAACCGTGCAGTTGGGCGCGAGTTTGAGTATGGGATATTTTGCGCAGCAGGCGCTCGACGTATTGGATCCGGATTTGACGATCATCGAACAGTTGCAACGGGATTTTCCGCAGGACGGCATCGGGTCGCTACGAACGCTGGCTGGGGCGTTTCAATTCTCGGGCGACGATGTGGACAAGAAGATCCGGGCGCTGTCGGGCGGCGAGAAATCGCGGTTGGCGATGGCGCGGATGCTCTATAATCCGCCGAATTTCCTGGTACTGGATGAGCCGACTAACCATTTGGACCTGGCGACGAAGGAAATGCTGGTGGATTCGCTGAAGGATTTCGAGGGCACGATGGTGTTCGTGTCGCACGACCGGATGTTCTTGCGAGGGCTCGGGTCGCGGGTGCTGGAGTTGGGGGGCGAGAGTGGACGGGATCGAAAGCCGCTGGTTTATCCCGGGTCGTATGTGGAGTATGTACAGAAGACGGGGCATGAGGCGCCGGGGACGCACTCTTGAGGGATAGCAAATAGCGGAGCCGCAACCGGGGTTTCTGATAACACGCCACCAGGCCGACCGGGGGGTCGGCCGCGGACCAGGGGGTCCGCCCCACCGCCGAAAAGGGTGTAGCCAACGCCGCTTGACGGTGTCGGATTTCGCAGGCTAAAGACTGGCTAAAGACGGCGCCATTCAGGCGAGCGCCAGGTTGGCCTGCGCCCGGAGACCGAAATCGGCGAATTGGGCGCGCTGGAATTTGGGGAAGGCCGCGGCTGCGATCATCGCGGCGTTGTCTGTGGAGAGTCCGGGGCTGGGGAAATGGACCGGGCACGGTAGATTGGCCCTGGCCGCCGACGCCCGCAAGCCTGCGTTGCACGCGACGCCACCTGAAATGACGATGGAGCGCGCGCCGATGTTCTCCGCCGAAGCTGCGGTCCGGCGCAACAGTTCTTCGATCACCGTTCGTTGAAATGACGCGAGCAGATCGAGCGTTGGTTGCGGGGTCAAGCGCAGCCAGTCTTCGAAGGCCGGATTCTGAAACTTGCGGCGCGTCTGAATCTCTGCGGACAGGTCATGCTGCTCCACCCAGCGCAGCACGGCGGTCTTCAATCCGCTGAAGCTGAAGTCTAGTTTGTTGCCTTTCATGTTGGTCAGAGTGAATTTCACGGCACGCGGATCGCCATGGGGCGCGAGTTGGTCGATAATCGGGCCGCCGGGGTAACCGAATCCCAACAACTTCGCTACCTTGTCGTAGGCCTCGCCCGCGGCATCGTCGCGCGTTTTACCCAACAAACGGTACGCGAAGCCTTCTTTCACTTCGAACAAATGCGTGTGGCCACCGCTGACGACAAGTGCGAGTGCCGGAAGCTGGATGGCGCCGCCCGATTCCAGAACCACGGCGTGGATATGTCCTTCAATGTGATTCACGCCGATCAGCGGCAGTCCGCGCGCGAAGCAGATGGACTTCGCGTAGGTGATTCCCACAAGCAGCGAACCGACCAATCCCGGTCCTTCGGTCACGGCGATCGCCGACAAGCGGTCAAAACTGGTTCCGGCTTGTTCCAGCGCGGCGCACACTACGGGAACGATGGCGCGCAGGTGTTCGCGTGAGGCCAGCTCCGGCACAACGCCGCCATACTTGCCGTGCGCAAGCTGCGAAGCGACCACTGACGAGAGGATGCTGCGGCCATCTTCGACCACCGCGGCCGCGGTCTCGTCACACGAAGTTTCGATGCCAAGTATTTGCATTGCTATCGTGGGACTTGGATCTCGCTCAGTTCAATTATCGCCTGCCGGAAACTTCCATCGCGCAACAGCCGCTGCCGGATCGCGCCGGCTCGCGCATGTTGGTTCTGCATCGCGCGGCGCACCGTTGGGAGGATCGGATGTTTCGAGAACTCCCGCAGTTCCTTGGACCAGGCGATTGCCTGGCGCTGAACGATTCCAGGGTTTTTCCTTCGCGATTGCTCGGCCACCGCGCGGGTGCGCATTCTCTGCCGGTTGGAAAGAACAATCGCAAGCGCTGGCAGAATTTGTCGGGCGAGGTGGAGGTATTCCTGCTGGAACCGCAGGGTGGCGATTCGAAAACCTGGACTGCGCTGGTGCATCCTGGCCGCAAGATGCGCGTCGGCGAGCGCATTGGTTTTGACGGCGTGGAGGCGGAAATCGTGGCGCGCGGCGAGTTCGGTGAACGGAGGGTGCGATTTTTCTTCGATGGCGACATTTACGAACTGCTCGAGCGAATCGGCCACGTTCCGCTGCCTCCTTATATCAAGCGCCCCGATGACTCGCGGGATCGAGAGCGATATCAGACGGTGTTTGCTCACGAGACCGGCTCGGTGGCTGCGCCGACGGCTGGATTGCATTTCACTCCGGAGGTTCTGGATGCCTGCCGCCAAGCCGGGGCCGCGATCGCATACGTGACGCTGCACGTCGGACTGGGGACATTTCAGCCGGTTCGCGGCGAATCGCTTCATGCCGAGCGATTTCACGTCAGCGAAGAAAACGCCGCGCGGATCAAAGCTGCGCAGCGAGTGGTGTGCGCCGGAACTACCAGCGTGCGCGCGGTGGAGAGCAAGATGCTAGGCAGGTCCGGCGAAACGGATCTCTTCATCCGGCCGGGTTTCGAGTTCCGGCGAACCGGCGCGATGCTGACTAATTTCCATCTGCCGCAATCCAGCCTCTTGATGCTGGTGTGCGCGTTCGCCGGGCGAGAGTTTGTTCTCGCGGCTTACCAGCATGCGGTTGAAGCGGGATACCGGTTCTATTCGTACGGCGATTGTATGTTAGTTCTTTAGTTCCGGACATGCGGCGACTGTTCCTACTCTTGGCGATGTACGGCGCGATCAATGCGATTGCGTACAGTTGCCTGTTGCCGCTGTGGGAAGGTTTTGACGAAATCTACCACTACGGCTACGTACAATTTCTTTCCGCGAACTTGCGGCTTCCAGTTCTTGGGCCAGACGCGATATCCCAGGAGGTCTGGCACTCGCTGCAGTTTCAACCGGTCAGCCATTACCTGCTGTCGTTTACCGGCGCGTCGTTGAGCTTCACCGATTATTTCGCAAAATCGCCGGAGGAGCGCGTACGGCTGCGGCAGCAACTGGAGTCGATTCCGGCGGGCGACAAGTTTCAACCGCAAGCGGACAAGCCGAACTATGAATTGAACCAGTCGCCGCTATCGTACTTCTTGATGGCGGCGATCGACCGCGTGCTACTGGGCCATCCTCTGCCTACGCGCGTGCTTGGGGTTCGTCTTTTGTCGTCTCTCCTGGCGGTGCTGCTCATCGCGCATTCGACGTTGCTGCTTGCCGGGGAACTCAGACTTCCCGGCGCGTATTGCGGTGCTGCATTGTTTTGCATTTTCTCATCGCAGATGCTCTATGCAACGCTGTGCCATGTTTGTAACGACGCGCTGGCAGTGGCACTGACGGGATACCTGATCTGGTCGTCCATTCGAACGGCGGAGAGCGGAACTCCGCGCGATTGTGTGTGGCTTGGCCTCGCGGCTTCGGCCGCGCTCCTGACCAAGGCGTACTTTCTGTTCCTTGTGCCACTCGCGGTTGGCGCGCTCGGATGGGCGATTTGGAAGAAGCGCGCGAATTTAAGGGGCGCGATTTATTTCATCGCTCCCATGGTGCTGCTGGCCGGGCCTTGGTTCGTACGCAACCTGGTTCTCTATCACGATCTCAGCGGCACGTCTCAAAAGACTGCCGGTGTGGGGCCGCGGCAACTGCTTCAGGCCGCAATCGATCTGCCCTGGCGCGAGGCCATCGTGTCCATGGCGCACGGCAGTCTGTGGACCGGCAACAATTCCTTCACCACATTTTCCGCCAAGACGCTGGACAGCATGCTCCTGCTGGTCGCGGTGGCGCTGATTCTCTACTTCGTCCGTGCGAGATTGCAGATTCCGGAATGGACCATTGTAGCCGCATCGTTTCTCTTCTGGATAGCGCTGCTGCTGGTTACGCTGACTTTCTACGCGGGGTCGAACCGGCAGGTTGCCGGCGCCGAGCCCTGGTATGCGCAAGTGTTGCTGGTCCCGTTGATGTTGCTCATGTTCCTGGGTCTGAGCCGGGCGCCGCGGTGGGGACGGATTCTCGGGCCGCTGTTCGTGTTGCTGTGGGGCTACGTGCTCATGGCCACCTATCTAATCAAGCTGCTGCCGCTCTACGGCGGATTTCCGGCATCGCAAAGAATCGGAGAGTTGTGGACAAGATACTTCCAACAAATCGGTGAGATGAACGCAATGCTGCGGACGGTATCGCCGGCGAGCCCGATTATGATCTGGATCTTTGTTGGTGCAGCGGTGGTTCTGAGCGCAGCGCTATCGCTGCGGTTAGCCGCTGCTATTTCGCGGCCTGCGCGATGACTACATCGTGGAAGCCCATGCCTCCGGGATTGTAGGCCAGCACGCGGAAGGAATCGCCCAGGATCCAGCGCACGCCCGATTCGTTGTGATACGCGGTGTGGTAGCCCTCTGGCACGATGCCTCGCAGCTTGGTGGAGGTTTCGAAGTGGAACCCCTCGCGCCTTATTTTTTCTTGTTTGTCTGGCGGCAACGATTGCCAGGCGCCCTCTCCGTGAACGGTGAAGAGCAGCAATCCGCCGGGCTTGAGCAATCGATGAAGTTCGGACAGCCAGAGTTGCTGGTGTTCCAGGCTCAGGTGCGTGAATACCGAGATGGCGTACACCAGATCGAAGGATACGTCCGGGAAGCTCGCCGGCGGAACGGGACCGTTGGTGCGATAGTCGGCGCCGGGCAAGTTTCTTTGGCACCAGGCGATAGCGTCGGCGTCCACGTCGCAGCCGCTGAAGTGGACTTCCGGGAACCGTGCCGTCAGCCAACGCAAAGTCCGCCCCGCGCCGCAGCCAAAATCCAGGACGCGGCCAAAATCGCGCAAAGAGACGCCGGTGCCGGCGAGATTTTCCTCTAAATATTGGGCAGTTTTTTCGCCCACTGCGAAAAAAACGGATAGGTCCGTAGTTTCGCAAACGCGAAATCTAAGCATCGCGGGCGGCACTCCCGGCGCAGCGGCGAGGTCCAAGAGCCAACACTGTACGGCCAGCCCGGCACGATACAAGACGTGATACACGGGCCTGACCGAGCGCAGCATCCAACCGGGCAGCGCATTTCGCAGCATCGCTTTGGCAGACACGCTTCAGCGTATCCCAGACTACGCCGCGAAACAAACATTGTTGAAAACGTTTGATTCGCCGGAAATGATAAGATGGTCGCTCGGGTTGTTTTCCCAACAATGATTGGCGAGACGCTGCGGCATTACCGTATCGAAGCAAAGGTGGGCGCGGGCGGAATGGGCGTGGTTTACCGCGCCCTCGATACTCATCTCGACCGGGCCGTGGCGGTAAAAGTTCTGCCCGCAGCGGCTCTCGGCAACCAGGAGCGCCGCGCGCGATTCGCGCAAGAAGCCAAGTCCGCATCGGCTCTCAACAACCGGCACATCATCACCATTTACGACATCGACACCGGCCAGGTGGAGGGGCAGCCGGTGGACTTCATCGCCATGGAGTTTGTGGCCGGCAAGACGCTCGACAAGCTGATCGGCCGCAAGGGCCTGCGCTTGAGCGAGGCGCTTCGTTATGCGGTTCAAATCGCGGACGGACTCGCGGCGGCGCACGGAGCGGGCATCATTCACCGCGATCTCAAGCCGGCGAATGTCATGGTGAACGAACAGGGCGAGGTAAAGATTCTGGATTTCGGCTTAGCGAAGCCGAGCGAGCCGGAGAAGCCCGATGTTTTCGCGGTCACGGAAAGCGTACACATCGATGCCGCGCTGCTGACCGAGGCGGGCGCCATTATTGGAACCGTGGCGTATATGTCGCCGGAACAGGCCGACGGGCACAAGGTGGATGCACGTTCCGACATCTTCTCGTTCGGCGCGGTGCTGTACGAAATGGTGACTGGCCGGCGCGCGTTTTCGGGCGATTCGAAACTGTCGACGCTGGCCTCCGTGCTGCATAAAGAACCTGTGCCATTGAATCAGGCGGGGGAAGAGATACCGCGCGAAGTGGAACGGATTATCTCGCGGTGTTTGCGAAAAGACCCGCAGCGCCGGTGGCAGAGTATGGCCGACCTGAAGGTGGCGCTGGAAGACGTGGCCGCCGAATGGGACACATCTCAAGTAGAATCGCGGAAACAACCCAGCCGCGTCTGGACGCCAACGCGAGGGCTGCCGCTATTCTTCTGGCTGGCGTTGCTGGTGCTCGCATTAGCGGTTGGAGCTTACATCGGATCGCAGGCGCTTTCCGCTCCGCAACCGACTTTTCAACGATTGACTTACCGGCGCGGCGACGTGACCGAAGCGAGATTTTCGCCCGACGGCAAAACAGTTCTGTTCAGTGCGCAGTGGGGCACGGAGCCGACCAGTGTTTTTTCCATGCGGCCAGGGAGCCGCGAATTCCGCATGCTCGATCTTCCGGAATCGAAGGTGCTGAGCATCAGCTCGCAGGGCGAAGTAGCAATCATGATTGGCGGGAGTTTTCCGGGAACATTTGGAACACTTGCGCGCGTACCGCTTTCCGGTGGTGCGCCACGTGAGATTTTGGAGAACGTCAGCGATGCCGACTGGTCGCCCGACGGCGCGAGCGTCGCCGTATCCCACACCGTGAACGGCCGCAATCGCATCGAATATCCGATCGGCACCGTGCTGTATGAAAGCGAAGGGCGCCCGCCGTTGAGCGTGCGGGTTTCGCCCAAAGGCGATCAAATAGCGTTCTTCGCGTACGATACGGCGCTAGGGGATTTCGCGGTGACGGTGGTGGACACGAAGGGCAAGAAGACCATACTGTCGCGCGGGTGGAAGGGCCAAGGGGGGCTAGACTGGTCGCCGCGAGGAGATGAGATTTGGTTCGGCGGCACCAAGCCCGGCGGTGAACCGGCGATGCGCGCCGTGACCATGAGCGGCAAGGAACGGCCGGTGGTGGATGTACCGGCGTGGATGGTGCTCTTCGATATCACTCGAGACGGGAAAGTGTTGTTGGAGGCGGTGGACTCGCGCGTAGGAATTTCAGGGATGGCTCCGGGCGCCAAGCAGGAGCGCGATCTTTCCTGGTTCGACGCTTCTTTGGTGACGGATATTTCGAATGACGGTAAGACCATTCTGTTTGTCGAGCTGTCGTCCGGCAGCGGCAAGTCGCGCAACACATCGATCTACCTGCGAAAAACGGACGGATCGCAGGCGGTGCGGCTGGGTGAGGGGAATCGTCCCGCGTTGTCGCCGGACGGTAAGCGGGTGGCTACCATTGTCAGCGACGGTCAGAAAACGCAGCTCGTGCTGTTGCCGACCGGCGCCGGCGAGGCTCGGTCGATCGGCGCGGAAGGGATGCATTACGAGCGTCTGGAATGGTTCCCGGACGGACAGCGAATTCTCTTCGAAGGAAACGAGCCAAATCGCCCGTCTCGAACTTTCGTGCAGGACGTGAACGGCGGCAAGCCTGTACCGCTGACTCCCGAAGGAACGAAGGCGGTGCGTGTTTCACCGGACCAGAAGTATGTGACGGTAGCGAGCGGAGGTAAGTTGAGCCTGCTGCCGCTTTCGGGAGGCGCGGCTAAGCCGATTGCGGATCTCGACGCCGGCGAATCGGTGGTGCGCTGGAGCGGAGATGGGCGGCATCTCTTTCTGCGGAAGTCCGAGGAGCCGGCAGTGCTGCGGATCAGCCGGTTGGATGTTGCGAGCGGCCGCAAGGAGTTGTGGAAGGAGCTGAAGACGCCGGATCCGGTGGGCGTGCAGATTAGCCAGGTGGTGATGACGCCGGATGGGAATGCTTATGCGTATTCGTTCCAGCGGGATATTTCGACGCTCTATTTGGCGGAGGGGCTGAGGTAGACTCCAGGAATTCAAGAACCCAAGGATTCATGAATTCAAGAATGCAAGCCCCGTGTGAAGAGTAAACTAACGGTGCGCGATGACCAGTAGCGATGGGGCGCGGCGGACTACGCACTCGACGGCGCGCTGCAGATTCTCGGGGTCGAGCGCGGCGAAGCTTTCATCCAGGATTACGAGCTCCGGTTGCTGCAGCAGCGCGCGGGCGATGTAGAGGCGGCTGCGTTCTCCGTGCGAGAGCTGCCAGCCGGTCTCGCCGACCATCTGCAGCATTCCGGCGGGCATGCGCTCCAGCAGTGGACTCAAACCCAGTTCGTTACAGATGGCTTCGGCTTCTTCGAGGTCGGCTGGAGTGGGAATGTGGTGTCTGCCCATAAACAAGTTGAAGGCGAAGGTCTCCGCGAGGACGTGGTTCTCGTGGAACTGCGGCGCCGCGGCGATGCGTCGAATCCAGCGCTCCAGGCCGAGCGTCTGGCGATCGAGGCCGTCGAGCAGCAGGCGACCCGAGTTTGGCTCGCGGAGGCCGACGAGCAAGGAGACCAAGGTGGACTTGCCGCCGCCGGACGGGCCTTCAAGGACCAAGCGCTCACCCGTCGAGACTTCGAGCGTCGCGCCGCGCAGCACCGGTTCGGCACGATCGTGGTAACGGAAAACTAAATCGCGAGCATCGACCACTGGATGTGAATCTTCGGTGGTCTTGATTTCGAGCGAGCCGCGCACTACGGGCCGGGTGGCGGCGTGGTAGAGCGCGGAGACTCGCTCCCAGGCGACGGCTGCTCCGGCCAATTGCCAGGCTCCAGCGGCGAGACGCTTCAGAGCGCGATAGGCCAGCAGCAAGCCACCGAGGGCGATGGCGACTTGAGCGGTGGAGGCGGTTCCGTGCATGTACGCCGGAGCGAGACCGGCAAGGCCGAGGACCAGCCAGCCGCGTGGCGCCAAGGCGAGCAGTGCGGTGGTGGAGTTGTCCATCGCTTTCGACGTTTTCAGGTAGCCTTGCAATGCTTCGTCCTCGCCCTCATGCCAAAGATGCGATGGAAGCTGGGCGAGGCGGGTGCGATGGCCTACCATGTTCTCAACCAGCTCGTGCGTCATGGTGAGGCGTACGTCCGTCCAGGAGCGGTTACGCAGAAAGTATTGGCGGCAAATGAGGGCGGCGACTCCGATCCATGCGAGCAACAGCAGCGAGTGAAGGACGCCAGCCGCGCCCGCGCCGAGAACGAAGAGAGCGATAACCAACTCTATGAGGGCGACCAAACCGAGGAAGCCGCCGCTCAGCGCCAGTGCTTCCACGGCTTCCGATTCGATCACGCGGCCGAGGAGTTGGCCTGCGCCTTGATGGCGGATGCTGTCCGGATCCAATCGCAGTGCGCCGAAAAAAAGACGGCGTTTCAGAAGCGCGCCTACGCCGATCGCGACTCTGCCTTGCAGCCAGGTGATGGCTACTCGGAGGGGGACCAGCGCGAGCAAGAGCAGGGCCCACACGACGAGCCATCGCCGATCCGTACCGCCGCTCAAGACGTTCCTGCCGACCAGCCACCAGGCCGCGATCCAGAGTACATATTGAATGGCGTGGGCGGAGGTGAGCGCAAGGAGTCGCAGCGGGATGCGGGCGCGGCGGAGTTGGAGACGGAAGCTCGCGGCCGGTGGGAGGCGGATGAGCCAGATGCCGCCGATGCGCGTGATGCCGAGGCGTTCTCGCAGGATGGTGTCGCGCGCCTTAATTTGTTTTGACGCGGGAATTTGCGCTCGGTTTAACAGGTCATCGATTTCGCTGGTAAGGGCCGATTCCTGCGTTGCGCACAGAGCGGAGCGAATGGCGGATGGGGCGATGCTGTGCTTCCTGAGGTCTGGAGCGAGGATTTTGCCGGGCTCGATTACAAAAAGAAAGCTGGAGCGGACGCGCAGAATCGCGGGAGCTAGCCGGGCGATCTGTTCGTCGAAGGTAGCGTAGAGGATTTCGGCCGGTTGCGCTTCCAGGTTCAGCGTTGCGGCGGCGGTCCGGAGCCAATCGTCGAGATTCTCCGGGGCGGTGAGTGGCGGGATGGATTGTGGCTTGGCGGATAGAGCGGCGAGAGCTTCGGCGAGGCGGGCTAATGGCCAGAGATATTCGTTCATCGGCTCACCAGTTTGCCTTCCTGGAGTTTCAAGTGACGCCAACCACCGGTGGACCACAAGCCTTCGCGAACGGCGCGTTCGGCTACGAGCATGGCGTGGAAGCGCGAGCTTGGGTGTTCGGCAAGAATGCTTGGGTTGGCGTCTTCAACGACGCGGCCGCCTTCGATGACCAGGACGCGATTGAAGGCGAGTGTTTCCGAGACATCGTGCGAGATGGAGAGCAGCGTGGCGTCGCGCCAGATTTCGCGGGCGCGCTGGAGCAGCACGCGGCGCTGGTCGATGTCGAGGCCGCGGAACGGTTCATCGAGAATCACCAGGCGGACACCGGGTCGCAGAAAAGCGCGGCCGAGCCGTACGCGCTGTCCTTCGCCGCCAGAGACCAGGCCACCGCCTTCGCCGAGCGGCGTGTCGATCCCGCCGGGGAGGCGTTCGAGGACGCGCTGGAGTTCCGCTGCTTCGATGGCTTCTTCCACACGCATGCGCGGCGCACCGGACAAACCGTATTGAAGATTGCCGGCTAGAGGGCGGTTCCAGATTTGGACTGCTGGATCGACCCAGGCGATATGAGGACGGAGTCGATCGAGATGCGATTCGTCCAGTTCTTCGCCGTCGACCAGGAGGCGGCCGGTGGCCGGCCGATACCAGCCGAGGAGGAGGCCGACCAGGCTGGACTTGCCCGCGCCCGACGGGCCGATGATCGCGACGTGTTCACCCGGAGCGAGATTCACATCGATATCGAGGAGCACGGTGTGGCCGGCGGCGATCACGCTCACGCCTTTCCATTCGATGGCGACGGCACGCGCGGTGGGCTGGAGTCTTGTGGGTGTCGCTGCAGGAACTCGCTGCTCGATTGCGCCCAACGGTTCCAGCAGACGCAGCGTGACATTGCGATACGCCGGATATTGCCAGGCGATCAACGCCACTTCCTGGCCCAGCGCCGGCAAGTTGAGCGCCCAATAGACCAACAGCAAGATTGCGCCGGTTTCGTTGGTTCGTCCCAGGTGCGAAGCGAGAAGCCAGATGGCCAATCCGAATCCGGCGAAGAACTGGACCGTTTCGAGCGAGATGACAGCGCGCTGCAGGTTGAAACCCGCGCGCGTCCATTCCTTCAGCAGCGTCTCGTGCGAGCGGCGGACGGCAGGTTGCGCTCCATGCGTGTGGATGGCGACCAAGCCGAGGAAGGCATCGAGATAGAAATGGCTGAGCGCGCCGGCGTGCGTGCGGACGCGGAGGTCGCGTTCCATCAGCATCGGTTGCGAGATGAGCGGAACGGCAACGGCGGTGAGCGCGGCGAGCAACGCGATGGGCGCGGCGGCGGGATCGAGCCAGACTATGCCCGCTGTGGTGAAAACGATTTCGAAGGTGTAGCGCAGCAGTTGGCCGCCGAGTTCGGGAAGTCGGCGGATCAAGTGGATGCTGTGGCTGCGCTCGGCCATGTCGGATTTGAGGCGGCTCTGGAAGTAGCGGTCGCCGAGGCGGGGGATCTTGCGTAAGAATGCCAGGCGCAGGCGGATTTCCAGTCGGCGGCCGACCAGGAGCAGGCTGCTGACGAGAGGGATTTCGAGGAGCAGCAGCGCGAACGAGAAAGCGATCAGGAAGGCGATGGCGCTTTGCTCGCGAGTTGCGTCCAATAGGCCGCGGAAGAGCACGGCTTCAAAGATGACGGCGGCGCTGGCGATGGCGAGTGCGGTGACGACAGCGATCGGAGTGATGATTCCATCGGCGCGGAGCAGGCGCAGGAGCTCGCGGCCGGGCCGTGTGGGCGGTTGCTCCAGCGCGGCGATGAGTTCGGGAGATGTTGGCGCGGGGCGGTCTGCCGCGGTGGATCGGCGCAGGGCTCGCACCAGGACCGCGCCGCGCAGTTGCAGTTGGTCACCGGCCGCGGGACGGACGGACCAGTAGGAATCAGGGATGGTTTCTTCCTTCTCGAGGAAGCTGTCGAGCACGCGAGAGGCTTCGCCGCCTCGGCGGATCGCGCCGGAAGTTGCCAAGGATTCGACCAAGCGCACGCCGGCATCGAGCGCGGCGATCTTGTGCCAACCCGGATCGCCGACGGCTGCATCGCAGAGGCTGGTGTCTTTGATACCAAGACGGTCCATGCGGCGGCGCAACGGATCGAGAAAATCGCTGGACCCTGCGTACGCACGCCAATCGGCGGCATCGACCGGCATTTTGTGGATATAGAGATCTTTGAGGAATCGCGCGCTGCCAACCCAGCGACGGCCGGTGGCCGGGTCCATGAGCTGCACGAAATTGCCATGACGGCTCCAGACGACAACAAAGTGAGTGATGCCGGTGGGCAGCACGACGACGGCGATGGCGGGGAGAGCGTGAGCCTGGTCGAGCAGCACGTGATCGGCGGGGAGCATGATCTGCTCGGCTTCGAGTCCGAGCTGGTTGGCGACCGCTTCCATGGTGTCGATGGACGTGCCGTCGACATCGGTCTGGCAAGCCTCGCGCAGGCGGCCGTAGTTCACCGGGATGCTGAAGCCTTCCAGCATGGACTTGAGCGCCGCAGGGCCGCAGTCCATGTTGGAAGTCTGGACGACCTCCCGGGCGAGGAAGGTCATTTGTTATTTCGAGCGGAGGCCATAGACATCGATTTCGCCCTTCGCGCCGACGTAGACTCGGCCATTCGCAACGGTGGGAATGTTGAAGCGGAGACAGAATCCGGCCCGGTCGCGCAGGCTTTGCTCGCTGTTGTAGAGTTCGTTCGCCACATTGGCCGCATTGTAGGCGTACAGCACGGCGGGCGTGTCGGGCGAACGCCAGCCCTTGGAGCGGATCACCCAGACGATGCCGTTGCGCGCGCCGTTGGCGGAGATGGTGGGCGTCGCTCCAGGATCGATGAATTTGGTTGGGCCTTGTGCGACAGGGGTCCGTGAGAGTTGGCCGTTGGAGATTGCGAAGTCTTTTAAGACATCGTTGGCGGCGAATAAGAAGAGATGGTGGTTCCAATATGCCGGAGCACTGTAGACGCCGCGGCTGAACGGGAGCATCTGGACGGCGTGGCTGTCGCTGCCGGGTTGATACTTGCCCATGTGGTCGCGGTCAATGACGTAGATACCGCCGCCTTTGCCGCCGAGCACGAGCAGGTGCGGATGCGGACCTGGCTGATCGGGCAGCAGGATGGGGCCGCCGGCGCCGAGGTCGGCGTCATCGGCATTCAGCGCTTTCTGGTTGTAGGGTGTGAAGAAGTCGCGGAGTTGGAAGCCGGTCTTGTCGAGAGCGAGTTTCAATACGCTGTCGCCATAGTCTCGACCACCGGTATCGGCGTCGAACTTTCCGTTGCCGGTGATGAGGAAGACGTTGCCGTTGTTATCGGCCGCCGGTCCGGTATCGCCCTGCCAGATTCCGCTCTCTTCGGCATCGGGCGAAGTATTGAAGACCGCGGTTTGGGCTAAGGTGTGCGCGTCGTAGGCCATCACCCAGCCGTGATACGGCGCGACATCGCAGGAGGATGCCCAGGTCAAATAGACTTGGCCGTTGGTAAGCAACAGCGCGGCGCGAGGAAGCTCGCGAAACGGGGCGAAATCGATTTGGCCGTTGGAGCCGCCCGCACCGCGGCCTTTCACCGATGCTTTGATCTCCACCGGGCCGCCGAATTTCTCAGCGCCGGTGGTGATAGCCAGCGCGTGGAGCTTCTGTACATAGCGATCGCGTCCCAGTACGCCGCCGCTCTCCTTGGTGCGGGCGAGCACGTAGAGCGTCCCGGTCTGGCGATCGATGACCGGAGTGGGTGTGATGCCGATTTCAGGGCGGATGAACGGACACTGGACATCGCGGCTGGGCACTGCAGTGATACCCGCGCCGGGGTTGAGGAAATTCACCCTCCACAGAGGCGTGGATGGGTTGCCGCCGGCGTCGAAGGCGTAGACGCTGTCGTGCTCGGTGGCGATGAAAACCACGTCGTGTTTGCCTTTGCCCGGGATATCGATGCCTGCCAGGTACAACGGCTGGGCGTAGACGTCGCCCTCCACGGAAAGAGAGAAAAGCTTGCCGAAGTGGGCAGCGTTGACGTTTTGCGGAGTGAGCGTGGTCTCGCTCAAATTGGCGCCAGTTCTGGCGTTATCGTATTGCGAAGTGGCTACTGGGACCTGAGCGCTGGCGAGAGCGGTCAGCAGGGTGGCGAAGATGAGGTTGAAGCGCATTCTGCGGACAGTATCGCATGGGACGAGATACCCTTCTGATTTCTGCATTCTTCGGCCAACGGCTAGCCAGCATCTATCGTCTAATTTACGACCGGTCTGCCACCTAGACTCGGAAAGGATACCCATGCCGAACCAAACCAACGGGATCAGCGCCGCACCGGGCGCGCTTCTTCAGGACCTCCGCTACGCCTTCCGAGTAATCGGGCAGAATCCGGGTTTTGCGGCAGTTGCAGTGCTGTCGCTGGCGCTAGGCATCGGCGCCAATACGGCGATCTTCAGCATTGTCGACGCTGTGATGCTCAAGTGGCTGCCGGTGTCCTCGCCGCAGGAACTTGTGGTGATCGCCCGCAATCCCGAAAAACCCAGTGTCGGGTTCAACTATCCCGATTACGAATATATCCGGGATCACAACCACGTCTTCGCCGGCGTAGTTGTTTCGGGAGGTGGCGGTGCGCTCAGCATGACCGTTCCGGACGAAGGCTCGCACGCCGGCAGCCAGTTGGTACAAGGCTTCTTGGTCTCCGGCAACTTCTTCGAGGTGCTGGGTGTGAAGCCCGCCATCGGGCGGCTGTTCACGGCGGAGGACAACAAGACCGCCGGCGCGCACCCCTACGCCATCCTCAGCTACGGATTCTGGAAGTCCCGATTCGGCGCGGAGGCGAATGTGCTGGGCCGGAAGATAACCCTCAACGGGTCGCCATTCACCATCGTCGGTGTCAGCCGCCAAGGCTTCACCGGCCCTCAAGTGGGCAGTTCGCCGTCCATCTTTCTGCCGATCATGATGCTGCAGCAGGTGAGTGCGAATGCGCGCAATTGGAATTCCCGACACTACTGGTGGCTCACTCCGTTGGCCCGCCTGAAGCCGGGAGTGAACGTGCAAAACGCTACCGCCGAGGCCGATGTGCTGTTCAAGCAAATCGAGCAAAACGATCCGGAGCGGACGCCCACTCCCACTTACGACAAAGATCGAGAACGTCGAAATAGGGCGGTGCTGTTGCCGGGCAGCGGCGGTTATTCGAATTTACGGAACAGGTTGTCGAAGCCGCTGGCCGTGCTCGGCGTGGTAGTGGGGCTGGTGCTGCTGATCGCGTGCGCCAATGTCGCTAATCTGCTGCTGGCTCGCGCCGCATCGCGCCAAAAGGAAATCGCCATTCGAGTGGCCATCGGCGCGGGACGTCTGCGGCTCATCTCGCAATTGGTCACGGAGGCCTTGATTCTATCTGTACTCGGCGGCATTGCCGGTCTGGCCTTCGCTTATTGGAGCGTCAAAGTGCTGCTCGGGTTAATGCCGCAAGACACCTTTCCGATTAGCCTGAGTTTGTCGCCCGACTTCCGGCTTCTGGGTTTCTCGTTTGGAGTTTCTCTGCTCACCGGATTCATCTGTGGCATCGTGCCCGCGCTCAGAGCTACTCGGCCCGACGTAGTGTCTTCGCTCAAGAACGACGCCTCGGCATCGGGAAGCGCCTTGTCGCGATTCGGACTCGGCAGGCTGGATCTCCGCAAGACGCTGGTAGTGGTTCAAGTGGCGCTCTCGCTTCTGTTGCTGGTGGGCGCGGGATTGTTCGTTCGGAGCCTGGAAAACCTGCGCGATCTGGATCCAGGGTTCTTGCGCGAGAATGTGTTGCTAGTTCGCACCAGCGCCGGTTCTATCGGATACAAAGGGCAACGGATGCGCACCTTTGAGGAACGCTTGCGCGAGGCCGCAGCCCGGCTTCCCGGTGTTCGCGTGGCCAGCCTGGCTCGCATCACGCCGCTCGAAGGCTCGCGCTGGAACGGCGATATCGCGGTGCAAGGCTATCAGTGGCGGCCCGACGAAAGGCCTTACGTCAACATGAACGCGGTCAGCGGTGGATACTTCGAGACGCTGGGAATTCCGATCCTGCAAGGCCGCGATTTCACGGATCGGGACAATCCCCCTGTGACCCCCGATCCACCGGACAAGTCCATACCTCCCGGACAGAAGATTCCCGTACCGTCAGGTCCGGCGAAGGTCGCGATAGTCAACCAAGCCATGGCGAAGAAGTTCTTTCCCAATGAGAGCGCAATCGGCAAGCGATTTTCCAACAGCGACAAATTCAAATTCGAGGACTCGTTTGAGATTGTTGGTGTGGTGAAGGACACTCGCTATTTCGGCCTCCGTGAACCAATTGAGAGCATGGTGTACTTTCCGAACTGGCGGCAAAGCGCGGGTGATCGGATGCTCTGTTTGCGCAGCACGGCCGACGCAAAACGGCTCATCGATGGGGTACGGCACGAAGTCCGCAATCTGGATAGCGCCATTCCGGTGCTTCAAACCATCACCATGGACCAGCAGGTGAACAACAACGTCTCGCAGGAACGGCTCATCGCCACGCTGTGCAGCTTTTTCGGCGGACTAGCGCTCCTACTAGCAGCGGTCGGACTCTACGGTCTGATGGCCCACACTGCCACGCGCCGAACGCGCGAGATCGG
>DASQGY010000204.1:0-54734 GCA_035632375.1 Bryobacteraceae bacterium
CCACCAACGTTGGACGAGATCTACGGATCCGCCGGCCGTTCCTTGGTGTGGATCCGCAAAATGGACGATGCCGATCGTCAATCCGATACCTCGCTTGGTTTCGTGATCGCAGCGGGTCAAGTGGTGACTGCCTTTCAAGCCGTCGACTCCGCAACACGGCTCGAAGTGGAGTTCTCGAACGGCCGCCGAGTAACCACGCACGAATTGTGGGCTTGCAATCGTCTGCAGGACTGGGCGGTGCTCAAGGTCGACACCGGTAACACTGCGGCCCTGCGCAAGGAGGAGAGTGGCAGCGTGCCGGTAGGCGAGCGATATCTTGTCTTCAACGTCGAACGTAATCAGACGCGAATCTTCGGCGGCGTCGACATTACTGGACGCCGGTCTGTTGCCGGCTTCGGCGATCGAATCCAGATCCACCCATCACCTTCACAAGAGGCGGTTGGCGGCCCTCTTCTGACGCCGGATGGATTGGTGGCGGGAGTCGTTGGCGGGAGTGTGGCGCCAGGATCGCGAGTCAGCCGTCACGCCATGTCGGTGAGCCCGGCCCTATGGTCGAGGCTCAATGCGGAAAGCGCCGCGACGCCAATTAGTTTGGTACGTGTCCTGAACGACGGAAGGTCGGCCACACTGCAAAGCCTGCTGGATAGCGGCGTTCTCACTCCGCCGGTGACCCCGAATCCATCTCTCATTTACGGTGGGTCGACGCGGGCTGTTTCCAAACTTGCCAACGACTTGACGACCAAGGATACCAGCGAGTTCTCTCATCGCGACGTAGTCGCATGGGTGTATACGCTGTGGCAGAAAAAGGACAAGAGTGGGAAGGGTGTTGTGTCGGCGAAAGTCTACGATTGTCGCAACAAATTGCTGGTCGATGTGACCCCCAAGAAGATCTCTCTTTCTTCGGCCGTCCCAACGCGCGTCGCGTTCGATTTTGCCTTACAAAAGTTCACCGCCGGTATCTATCGCGTCGACGTCCTTTGGAACGATAAGCCAGCTTGGAGAACATTCCTCACCGTGATCGATTGAGCCTATAATTGTTCAGCCATGAATGTCACCCGCCGCGATTGGATGCTGGCCGCGGCCTGCTGGACCGAAGTGCTGCGCGCACAGTCGCAAGCTTCCGCCAAGTTCGCCTGGTTCGAGCCGGCCACTGCCACGGAAATTGAAGCTATCGCCGCGCAAATCATCCCCGATGACGATACCCCAGGCGCCAAGGCCGCTGGCGTCATCTGGTTCATCGACCGTGCACTCGCGGACTACGATCAGGACAAGCGGCAACTCTATCGCGACGGTCTCGCGGCAACGCAAGCCAAACGCGCCGAGCTCTACCCAGGATCCACCTCCATCGCCGCTCTCCAACCCGACCAGCAAATCGCACTGCTGAAAGCTATCGAAAAAAACGACTTCTTCCAACAACTCCGCACGCACACCGTCCTCGGATTCCTGGGCCATCCCATGCACGGCGGCAATCGCAACCAGGTCGGCTGGAAACTCATCGGACTTGATCATCAGATGCAGTATCAACCGCCATTCGGTTACTACGACGCCGAGGCCGCACGAGGCGGCAAGAAATGAGCGCGCAATTTCGACCCACCGATGTAGTCGACTTCATCGTCGTCGGTATCGGCGCGGCCGGCGGCGTGGTGGCCAAGGAGCTCTCCACAGCCGGGTTCCGCGTCGTCGCACTCGAACAAGGCCCCTGGCGTCACGAAAAGGATTTTCAACACGACGAGGTCACCGTGATGTATCGCGCCGGCCTCACCAATGATCCGAAGAAGCAGCCCAACACGTTTCGCAAAACCGCGGCCGACCCAGCAAAAACGCAACAAGCGGTGGAATACGGCTGCATGGTCGGCGGGGGCTCGGTGCACTTCACCACCAACTACTGGCGATTCCATCCCGAGGACTTTCACGAGCGTTCGACGCTCGGCCCCATCCCCGGTGCCGATTTACAAGACTGGCCCATCGCCTACGACGATCTGGAGCCCTATTACACCAAGGCCGAATGGGACCTCGGCATCTCCGGTCTCGGCGGTTCCAATCCGTTTGATGGACCTCGCACCAAGCCCTATCCGTTGCCGCCGATGCCCGTGAAGTCCACCGGAGTTCTCTTCGAGCGCGCAGCGAAGCAACTCGGTTGGCATCCATTCCCGGCCCCACTCGCGGTGCTCTCGCAACCATACCGCGGCGGCGTCGCCTGCGTTCATTGCGGCTTCTGCGAGAGCTTCGGATGCGAGGTCGGCGCGAAATCCAGCACACTCGCCGCGCTCATTCCTGTCGCCGTGAAGACTGGCCGTTGCGAAGTCCGCCCCAATTCCTACGCCCGCAAGATCGAGACCCGCAAAGACGGCCGCGTCACCGGCGTCATCTATTTCGACGCGCAGAAGCGCGAGATCTTCCAGCGCGCCAAAGCCGTGGTGGTCTGCGCGAATGGCGCGGAGACGCCGCGATTGCTGCTGATGTCGAAGTCGAATCGCTTTCCGCAGGGTCTCGCCAATTCGAACGGCAATGTCGGCAAATACCTGATGTTCGATAACGGCGCGTTCGCTTTCGGACTTTTCGACCATCCGCTGAACGAATACAAGAGCGTCGTCGTCACTCGCGTGCTCCACGATTTCTATCGCTCCGATCCCAAGCGCGGCTTCTACGGCGGTGGCGGGATCGATGGCCGCTTCGATTATTACCCCGCCGGCTTCGCCCTCACCGGAATGCCCAGCGACATCCCGCAATGGGGCGCGGAATGGAAGCGCACCTTCGCGCAATACTACACGCACATGGGCGGCGCGCTCGGTCACACCAGTTGCCTCGCCGTCGAGCAAAACAATATCGCGCTCGACAACCAGGTGAAAGACGCCTGGGGCCTGCCCGCGCTGCGCGTCACCTTCAAGAATCATCCCGACGATATGAAGGCGATGCAGTTCATTCTCGATCGCCAGATGGAACTCCTCCACACCGCCGGCGCAAAGAAAGTTTGGGTGGACCCCACCACCAACGTGGAGACCACCTACTCGCGCCACTTGATGGGAAGCTGCCGCATGGGCAACGATCCGCGCTCGAGCGTCGTCAACCGCTGGAACCGCGCGCACGATGTTCCGAATCTGTTCCTGGTGGACGGCAGCAGCCTGGTCACCAGTGGCCGCCAACAACCTACAGCGACTATTCAGGCGCTCGCATATCGCACTGCCGATTATCTCCAGCAGGCCGCGAAGCGCAACGAGATCTAGCTGGCTGCTAAAGCTGAAGCCCAATGCCGTTAAGTTTTCCGGCCGGCTCGGAAATCAAACATTTCACAGTGCTAATGTGTTGTAACTGAAATATCAGATGCGACAAAAGCAATCCACCGGGCGTCGGCACGGGTGCCGACGCGGCACGCAGGAGTGCGTGCGCTACATTCTCCAAGCAGAATCAATAGCTTGCGCGGGCGCGCGGAAAACTTAACGGCATTGGACTGAAGCCGGTGCCCACCAACTCCTGACAAGTTTTTTTCAGCAACGAGATCTAGAGAGGCCTGACTGCTAGAATAGCCGTGGATGACCCGGCGCGACGTTCTAAAATCCTCAGCACTCACCGCGCTCGCAGCGCCGCAGAGTTTCGCCGCCACTACGCCCGCCCGCGTGGATTCCGAAATCGTTCGCCTGAAGCTGCTCCACACCTGGACCACCGTGATGTCGTCCAGCGATTTCCGCGAAACACTGCACGTCCGCTACACCAAAGACGGCATCACCGGCCACGGCGAGGGCGCGCCCATCGTCCGCTATAAGGAAGACGCGCAAGGCGCGCAGCGCGCCGTCAACTCCGTACGCGATTTCATCGCGTCCGCCGACCCGTGGCAGTTCTCCAAGGTGATGAGCGAAATCTTCCACCGTGTCGAAGGTCAATGGGCCGGAAAAGCCGCCATCGACATCGCGCTCATGGACTGGATCGGTCAAAAGCTCGGCATCCCTATCTATCGCTACTTCGGCCTCGATCCGAAAGACGCCCCGGTCACCACGTTTTCCATCGGCATCGATACGCCCGAGATCACCAAGCAGAAGGTGAAAGAAGCCGCCCAGTATCCGGTGCTGAAAGTCAAAGTCGGCCTGGATGTCGACGAAACCACCATCGCCTCCATCCGCGCCGCCACCGACAAACCCCTGCGCGTGGACGCCAACGAGGGCTGGATCGACAAAGAAGTCGCCGTCCGAAAAATCAACTGGCTCGCCACCAAAGGCGTCGAGTTCGTCGAGCAGCCCATGCCCGCCCACATGCTGGAAGAAATGCACTGGGTGCATGAGCGCGCGCATCTGCCCCTGATCGCCGACGAAGCAGCCCTCCATCCCGCCGATATTCCGAAACTCATCGGCGCATTCGACGGCATCAACGTCAAGCTCGACAAATGCGGCGGAATTCTCGAAGCCTATCGCGAAATCCAAATCGCGAAAAGCCTCGGCTTCAAAACCATGCTCGGCTGCATGATCTCGAGTTCGGTCAGCGTAACCGCCGCCGCCCACCTCTCGCCGCTGGTGGATTACGCCGATCTGGACGGTAATCTCCTGATCGCGAACGACCCCTTCCACGGCGTAACAGTCAAGGACGGCAAGCTGATTCTTCCCAACCGCCCAGGCTTGGGCCTGACCCCAGCCTAGCCTTATCCGCGTTCATCGGCGTTCATCAGCGGCTATCAAATTTTGCGCCCATTTCACCCCTCCCACATGCTAAAATATGACTTGTCAATTACGACACTTCCTAGGCGCTTCAGCCCTTTAGTTTCAAGGAGTTAACTTTTGCCAAATCCTGAAGATCCCAACACCCCGCCACCGCCTCCCGGCGACGGGACACAGATGCCCCTGGGAGGCCCCGGCAAGCAGAATTTAATCAACATCAATATCGAAGACGAGATGCGCCGCTCGTATCTCGATTACGCCATGAGCGTGATCATCGGCCGCGCCTTGCCCGACATCCGCGACGGCCTCAAGCCCGTCCACCGGCGCATTCTGTACGCCATGTCGGAGATGGGTCTCAACTTCAACCGCGCCTATCGCAAGTGCGCCGGAATCGTCGGCGAAGTGCTCGGCAATTATCATCCGCACGGTGACGCTTCGGTCTACGACGCTCTGGTCCGCATGGCGCAGGATTTCTCGCTGCGCTATCCCCTCGTCGATGGCCAGGGAAATTTCGGCTCCGTCGATGGCGATCCGCCCGCGGCCTACCGGTACACCGAAGCGCGTCTCTCGCGCATCGACACCGCGCTGCTTGACGATCTCGATAAAGAAACCGTCGACTTCCGCCCCAATTTCGACGAGCGCCGCGTGGAGCCCGAAGTGCTTCCCACGCGTGTTCCGAATCTGCTCATCAACGGATCGTCCGGCATTGCGGTCGGAATGGCCACCAACATCCCGCCGCACAATCTCACCGAGATCATCGACGCCACCATCCTGCTGGTCCAGAAACCGGACACGCATCTCAGTGAAATCGTCAACATCGTGCAAGGCCCCGATTTCCCTACCGGTGGCTTCATTCTCGGCCGCCAGGGCATCCTCGACTATTTCACCAAGGGCCGCGGCACGCTCAAGCTCCGCGCCAAAGCCGCTACCGAAGCGTTCGGCAAAGATCGCGAAGCCATCGTCGTCACCGAGATTCCCTACCAAGTCAACAAAGCCCGGCTCATCGAAGCCTCTGCCGCATTGGTCAACGAAAAGAAAATTGAAGGCATTTCGGAAATCCGCGACGAGAGCGATCGCGACGGCATGCGCATCGTCTTCGAGTTGAAGCGCGGCGAGCAGGCCGAGGTCATCCTCAACAATCTCTACAAGCACACCCAGCTCCAGATCAACTTCGGCGTCATCATGCTGTCCATCGTCAACGGACAGCCGCGCGAGCTGGGCCTCGCCGACGTGCTGCGCCGCTTCATCGATCATCGTATCGACGTCGTTCGCCGCCGCACCGATTTTCTCCTCCGCAAGGCCCGCGAGCGCGAGCATATCTTGCTCGGCTTCAAGAAGGCCATTGAGAACCTCGACGCCGTCATCAAATTGATCCGCGCCGCGAAAACACCCAAGGACGCCCGTGAAGGCCTGATCGTCCGCTTCGAGTTCACCGAAAAGCAGGCACAAGCCATCATCGAGCTCCAACTCCAGCGACTCACCGGCATGGAGATTCAGAAGATCATCGACGAGCTGGCCGCCATCCAGATCGAGATCGCCGAGTACCTGGAAATCCTGGGTTCAGATAAGAAACTGCGCGGCATCATTGTGCAGGAGCTCAAAGAGGTCCAGAAGGATTTTGGTGACAAGCGCCGTACCCAGATCATTGAAGACACCGGCGAGATCCATCTCGAAGACCTGATCCAGGTGGAAGACGTGGCCGTCACGGTCACCCACGGCGGTTATCTGAAGCGCACCGCGGTGGACACCTACCGCCGCCAGTCGCGTGGTGGCAAAGGCCGTATCGGCATGGGCACGCGCACCGAGGATGTCGTCGAGCATCTGGTGGTCGCCTCCACGCACGCCTATTTGCTGGTGTTTACTACTAAAGGCCGCGTTTATTGGTTGAAAATCTATGAAATCCCCGACGCCGGCACAACAGGCAAGGGCAAGCACGTGTCGGGCCTCATCAATCTCCAGCCCGACGAAGCGGTCAAGACTTTCCTGCCGGTGAAGGATTTCGTGGCCGGCCAGTTTATCGTGATGGTCACCAAGCTGGGTGTCATCAAGAAGTGCGAATTGACCGAGTTCGATAATCCCATGTCGCGCGGCATCATTGCCCTGTCGTTGGACGAAGGCGATGAACTGCTGGGCGCGCGCCTGACCAACGGCGAGAATTATATCTTCCTGGGTACCCACGAAGGCAAAGCCATTCGCTTCCACGAGAAGGACGCGCGAGCTATGGGACGTCCCGCGCGCGGAGTCCGCGCCATGCACCTGCCCGAAGGCGACTACATTATCGGCGCAGAGGTGGTGGAGAAGGAAGGCCTCATCCTCTCCATCTCCGAAAATGGCTTCGGCAAGCGCACCAATCTCGGCGATTATCGCCTAACCGCTCGCGGCGGCAAAGGCGTAATCAACATGAAGGTGACGCCCCGCATCGGCAAGGTCGTGGCGATCCTTTCCGTGAAGGAAGACACCGACCTGATGATCATCACCAAGGACGGCAAAATCATCCGCATCGAATCCGGCGAAATTCGCCAGGCCGGCCGCTCCACGCAAGGCGTCCGCTTAGTCCGGCTGGACGACAACGACCAGGTAGCCGCCGCCTCGGTAATCCCCGACGAAGGCGAACCAAACGGCAACGGCACAACACAACTGCCATTGCAGTAGCGCAATCGTGACTTGATGGAGTGGTCTTTAAGATAACACGAATAATTGTCTATTTGATTTCTCCCGACCTTATTCCGACCCGGGAGGTGCTGGACAACCTCGCCTGCGCTGGCTACGCCGGTAATGGAACGACTTCGAGGGCGAGGCCGCGTTTCTCATTGATGCTGGTGTGTTTTCAGGATCGAGCGGGCGCGCCATTCCAATATTGAACTAAGGCGCGTACACGACAAATACAGAACTAATGGTGGGAAATCGCTTGTTCTTCTTAGGTGTCCTTTCGCAAGCGATGCTGCGAAAGGACACCAATCTGCAAAACGTCTTCCTCGGCATATGGGAACGCAAACTTAGCGCCTCACCATAGAGGGAAGTAAACTAGTAGGGGAGGAAGGAGATCACGATGGACGCCTTGGCAGAGAAACTAGACGCTCGGCTGCGCCAGTGGAAGCCCGAAACAGCCGACGACGCTCGGCAACGCATCGCGGAAGTCATCGAACTCGCCGACCATGACCTCCTTGATCTAGCGCGTTCTCGCGCTTCGGAACAGGAGGTCCTAGATCTGCTTGATGAGCCCCCAACCGGGTGAAGTTTGGCTGGTGGACCTAGGCCTCGCAGCAAAAACGCGGCCCGTCGTAATTGTTTCCCGCCACGATCCCGACGCTCCCAGAGCGCTTGTCATTTACGTGCCGCTGACAACGCAAGATAGAGGTAGCCTGTACGAAGTGCCGCTACCGCAAGTCCCGTTCCTCGATCGGAAATCCCGTGGCAAACGTACAGGGTGTGGGTTCGATCCCATCGGTACGATTGGAGCGCAAGATAGGCACCGTTCCCAGTGACGTAATGGATTAAGATACGAAACGCGCTGCTGTTTGCCTTCGACCTTGGCGCCAACTGCTGGTGACATGAACCCTAGCCAGGCGGCAAAAATCATCCGCCTTGAACCCGGCGAAATCGGCGAGGTGGGCCGATCCACGCGTTTGCTCCCTATATCTCCTAGCTCGGAAGCACCCCGAACCTTGCTGCGATAATCTTGTCAATGCCCCGGCAGCGCCTCTACCGGCTTTTCCCCGCCACCATCGCGCTGCTTACCCTGATCGCGTTTCTACCCGCCCTCCGCAACGATTTCGTCAACTGGGACGACGAGACCAACTTCCTCCTCAACGAAGCCTTTCGCGGCCTGGGCTTGGACCAGATCCATTGGATGTGGACCTCGCACCTGAACGGCCGCTACATCCCGCTCTCCTGGATGACCCTCGGTCTTGACTATTCAATCTGGGGAATGGAACCGCTCGGCTACCATCTCACCAACATCCTTTGGCACGCCGCGAACGCGGTGGTTTTCTATTTCCTGGCGCTGGCCTTGTTCCGCTGGGCCATTCCGGAGAGCGCGGCGGAAAGGCGAGACCGGATCCCGCTCGGAGCGCTCTTCGCAGCCATGCTCTTCGCCGTGCACCCGCTGCGCGCCGAATCGGTAGCCTGGATCACCGAACGCCGCGATGTCGTTTCCGGATTCTTCTACTTGCTCACTATCTTGATTTACGTGCGTGGCGTTCAAGACTCACCCGCGCGGCCCCTCCAACGCAAATATTATTGGGCCTGCTTCGCGCTCTTCATCCTCGGGATTCTTTCCAAAGAGATGGTGGTTACTCTGCCAGCGATTCTGCTGATACTCGACGTCTATCCGCTCGGCCGTCTCCCCGCCGCGCCCAGCCGCTGGTTCACACCCGAAGTGCGCAGCGTCTGGCTCGAAAAAATCCCGTTCTTCGCCGTCAGCATCGCCGATAGCGCCCTAGCCCTCTACGTCGGCCACCAGGAAAAAATCTCGGCGTCCATGGCCGCCTTGAGTCCGTTCCGGCGCTTCGCCATCTCCATCTATGGTCTCGCATTCTACCTTTGGAAAAGCATCCTGCCCGTTCACCTGTCCGCGTTCTACGCTCTGACGCCCTACCGCGTGGACCCTCGCGGATTGCCGTTCCAATTGAGCGTCGTCTTAGTCGCATGGATGATCGCCGCCGCCGTACTCTTTCGCCGCCGCTATCCAGCTCTTACCGCCGCATTCCTTGCCTACGGGTTCACCCTCATCCCGGTCCTCGGAATTTTTCATAACGGACGGCAGATCACGGCGGACCGCTACACTTATCTGCCGTGTCTGGGATTGGCTCTGCTGGCCGGAGCCTGCGTGCTCGGATTCCAGAAACGTGGCGGCACTCTCGCCGTTGCAACCGCAGCCCTCATCGTCTGCGCGCTCGGTTTCCTGACCTGGCGCCAAGTTCAAGTCTGGCACGACTCAGAAACCCTGTGGACGCACGCCATCGCGGTCGAACCGTCCTACATGGCTTTCAACAACCTGGGCCTGGCGTTGTCAGCCAGCGGCGATACCGCAGGCGCCATCGACAAATACCGCACCTCCATTCAGATTCATCCCGAGTTTGAAATCTCCCATACGAACCTCGGCGCATCGCTGCTCGAACTCCAGGAGTGGGATGAGGCGGCGAACGAATTTCAGATTGCCCTCAACCTCAGTCCCGGCCTGGTGAACGCCCACGCTGGCTTAGGCTTCGCCCTTATGAAACAAGGCAACCTGGACCAGGCAATCGATCAATTTCAAATCGCGCTCCGCATCGATCCCGATTACAAACCCGCTCGCACCAACCTGGACCGCGCGCAAATATTGAAAAGGTCCGGCACGAAATGACCGAGCGGCGAGTCTACCGGATTCTTCCATTCACGGTCGCGCTGCTGACCCTTCTCGCATTCCTTCCCGCCCTGCAAAACGGCTTCGTCGATTGGGACGACCCCAAGAATATCGTGAACAATGAGAGCTTCCGTGGACTGGGTTGGGATCAGATCCACTGGATGTGGACCTCCCATCTCAACGGCCACTACATCCCGATCACCTGGATGACGCTGGGTTTGGACTACACCATCTGGGGCATGGATCCGCTCGGCTACCACCTCACCAACATCCTCTTGCACGCCGCCAACGCCGTGCTTTTCTATTTCCTGGCAATCGCGTTATTCCGCAAAGCCGTTCCGCAGAGCTCGCCGCAGATGCGCGCCAGGATTCCGTTGGGAGCGCTCTTCGCCGCATTGATTTTTGCCGTTCATCCGCTGCGCGCCGAATCGGTGGCCTGGGTCACCGAGCGTAGGGATGTCGTGTCGGGCTTGTTCTATCTCGCCGCGATTCTCGTCTACGTGCGCGGCGTTCAGGACACGCCCGGCAAACCCATCCAGCGCAAATACTACTGGGCGTGCCTTGCCATCTTCGCACTCGGCATTCTCGCCAAGGAAATGCTGGTCACTCTACCGGCCGTCCTGCTAATCCTCGATTTCTATCCGCTGGGCCGGCCACCCTCAAAGATCTGGCTGGGAAAAATTCCATTCTTCCTGATTAGCATCGCCGACGGTATTCTGTCGCTATACATCGTGCATGGTGAGAAGATGACCGTTTCCCTCAGCGTCGTGGACTGGTTCGCTCGACTGGCCATCTCCACCTACGGTCTCGCTTTCTACCTCTGGAAAACGCTGCTGCCTTTCCATCTCTCGCCGTTCTATGCCATCACCCAACATCGCGTTGACCCTCGTGGCCTCCCGTTCCTCATAAGCCTGCTGGTGGTGATTCTCCTTGCCGCACTGTCCTTCCTCTTTCGCCGCCGCATTCCAGCTCTGCCGGCCGTGACGCTGGCGTATGGGATCACGCTGATTCCGGTGTTGGGTATTTTTCAGAACGGTTCGCAAATCGCCGCCGACCGCTACAGCTATCTGGCCTGCCTCGGTTGGGCCTTGCTCGCCGGAGCGCTCCTGATTCGATGGCGGGCTATCGCGATTCCTCTGCTGGCCGCTGTGGCAGTATGCGCATTGGTGTTCATGACCTGGCGGCAGGTTCAAGTCTGGCGCGATCCGGAGGCGTTGTGGACGCAAGCCGCCGCCGCTGACCCGTCCTACATGGCTTACGACAATCTCGGCCTTGTGCTCTCCTCGCGCGGCGACACAGCCGGAGCCATAGAACAATATCGCGCCTCCATCCGAATGTTTCCCAATTATGCTGATGCTCACAATAACCTTGCCGGGTCGTTGATGAGCCTCTCGCAGTGGGACGATGCTGCGCGCGAGTTTCAGATTGCCCTCAACCTCGACCCGAATCTCGCCAGAGCGCACGCCGGCCTGGGCTACGTTCTGATGAAGCAGTCCAAGTTCGGCGACGCGATCGCACATTTTCAAAAGGCCCTTGAGATCGATCCGAGTCTGGGCCCCGTGCGAAACTACTTGCAGCAAGCGTTGACACAGCAAAAGTCCGGAGCCAGATCCACTCAATGACCGACCCGCGAGCCTACAAGACGTTCCCGCTCACCGTAGCACTGGCGACCCTCATCGTATTTCTTCCGGCTCTGTGGAACGGCTTCGTCGACTGGGACGACGTGACAAACTTCGTCGAAAACATGAACTACCGGGGCTTGGGCCTCACTCAGATCCACTGGATGTGGACGTCGCATCTGATGAACCGCTACATCCCGATCACCTGGATGACGCTCGGACTCGACTACACCGTTTGGGGCATGGAGCCGCTCGGCTATCATCTCACCAACATCCTGTGGCATGCCGCCAACGCCGTGATCTTCTATTTCCTGGCAGTGGCGTTGTTCCGCCGCGCCATTCCCGAAACAGCGATTGCAATGCGCGTCCGCATCCCATTAGGCGCGCTCTTCGCCGCTCTGGTTTTTGCCCTCCATCCGTTGCGCGTGGAATCGGTCGCTTGGGTCACCGAGCGTCGCGACCTGGTGTCGGGCTTTTTCTACTTGCTCGCCATTCTGGTTTATGTGCGCGGCGTTTCGGACACGCCCCGGCACCCACTCGACCGCCAGCACTACTGGGGTTGCTTCGCACTGTTTGTCCTGGGGATTCTCTCCAAGGAAATGGTAGTCACCTTGCCCGCGATCCTGCTGATCCTCGATGTCTATCCGCTGCGCCGCCTTGGCGGAGGCCTCCTCAGTTGGTTCGGTTCGGAAGCGCGAAAGGTCTGGCTGGAAAAAATTCCATTCTTCGCGGTCAGTCTCGGCGATAGCGCCTACGCGTTTTATGTAGCTATCCAAGAACACTCCTCGCAATCGTTTTCTCATCTAAGGCCGCTCGGCCGATTTGCTGTCTCGATTTATGGACTGGCATATTATCTTTGGAAAACAATCCTGCCCATTCACCTGTCGCCGATGCATGCCTTGACGCTCCATCGCATCGATCCCCGCGGCCTTCCATTTCAACTCAGCGCAGTGGCCGTGATCTGGATGGTGGCGGCGGTGCTCGTGCTCCGTCGCAGATTCCCCGCGCTTCCGGCCGTCGTCCTCGCCTATGCCATCACCTTGATTCCGGTGCTCGGCATTTTTCATAACGGACGCCAGATCGCCGCCGATCGCTACACCTACCTCGCCTGCTTGGGTTGGGCCTTGCTGGCGGGCGCCGCCCTGCTCGAAGCAAAGCGTCTTGCCGTGCCTGCCGTCGCGCTGGTAGGCGGCGTGTTGGGTTTTCTCACCTGGCAGCAGGTGCAAGTGTGGCGTGATTCCATGACGCTTTGGAACTATTGCGCCGACAACGATCCTTCGTCCGTCGCCTACAACAATGTCGGCGGATTACTCGGCCAACAAGGCGACCTCATTGCCGCGACGGAATATCTCCGCCGTGCCGCCGCGCTCGATCCGGACAACGGCCAGGCTCGCAATAATTTCGGAAATGTCCTGCTCCACTTGCAGGATTGGGATAATGCCGCCCTTGAGTTCGAAGCGGCCCAGAAGCTCGTACCAGACCTTGCGAACGCCTACTGGGGCCTGGGCTGCGCCCGCATGAACCAAGGCAGGCTGGATGAAGCCATTAGCCAATTCCAAACCGCCTTGCGGCTCGATCCCAACAACCAGGCGTCTCGCGAAAAATTGGCCGAGGCCATTGAGAAGAAGAAATCAACCCCACAGCCTTGAGTCCTACCTTGGATTCAGCCGCAGCCGGGCGAAAACGTTGAACCCCGCCGGATGCTCGCCGTAAAATGGTTTGATAGCCGCGGGCGTGGTGTAAACGGTGAAGTTCGCTCCAATCCCCGTTTGCATCTTGTGAAACGTGCCAATGTCGCGCGTGTAGCCGAGCGTATATGCGCCGATACGGAAACTGCTCCCCACGGTGCCCGCCAGCCGCTCTTGGAGATCCGGTTGATCGCTGAACAGCTCGTCTTTGTCCACCAGCTCAATCCGCCCCGTGAAAAAGTTCATCTTCCGGTAAGGCAGAACAGATTCGAGCAGATACGAGTTCAAATTGTGATGGTCCAGCGTCTTATGATCCCGGCCCCAGATCAAGCTCGTAGACCAACTCGCGCCCTGCATCGGCCGCGTGTAATGTATGGAGGCCGTCGACCGCACCACGTCCCCGATCTCCTGCCGCTCCGGCCGCGCAATTCTACCGACGGAAAATTGCGCCATCCAGTTCCTGGTGGGGAACACAGAAAGCCGCGTTGCCCAGGAATTGATCGGCCCATAATCGATGTTCCAGCGATTCTCATCCGGCTCCGTTCCGAAAAAGCCGCTCGTTTCCAATCGCACCTTGTCGTAGAACATGATTCCCGCCGTCAGCACCTCGTTCGCAATATGCGTCGAGTCCTGCCAATGATGCGAAAGTGTTGCCTGCGGTAGTTCACCCGCCGAAGCGCGATGCGGGAAAGCGACAGGACCCAGCGCGGGATCGCCAACGGGTGCGAAGTAGATCTGCCACATGGTGTGCTCGCCCCAAGGGTGTGCGTAGTTGAGGCCCAGCCCCATGAAAAAGTCGTGGGGATGTTGCGCGTCCACCAACGGCTTGCCGTACGCCGTCTCGCCGGTTTGGAACAGCTCGGGAAAACGCCGATTCGTGATGGTGGCGGGGTCCAGGCTCAGCATGGCCTGGAACATGAAGCTTCCGCCGCCGACATCGTGACTCGCCGCGAACATGCTCCAGTTCGGCGAATAAAACTTCGCCGCCCCCCGCGGGCCTGTCTCCTGCGTGTCCACCAGAAACGCCTGCCCCATAAACATCAGGCTCCAGCCGTCGGCGTTCTTCATGAGCATGGGCATCGGCCAAGATTGCGGATTCATGCTGGTCCCGGATGCCTGGCCCATCAGGTAACCGCTCGCCGCATTGCCCATTTGCATATGCGACATGTCATGTGGCTCCTGCGCGCAGGCGAATGATAAAGATAATAAACAAGCAAACAAAAATCGCAACACAATCCTCTCCTTTCTCTTGATCGGTGGTAGCACAGGCTTTAGCCTGTGAGAGAAAAATCAGATCCGAAGAGGCAGTGTTGCGATAACGCCGGAAGACCAGGGCGGCGAAGGATCGGCTTCTACCACCGTGCCCCGCGAGACTTGCAATTCGTCAACAACGGGCGCAGCGGTGAAATCAACCAGGCATTCGCCAGGCGCCTGCACGGACGCCTCTCCAGCCGCCGTCAAATCGTGATGATGCGCGCAACCATTCGAATCCGGCTTACCGTGCGAATGACAAGGCATCGAACCTTGCTGTCCGCAAGGCTGCACCAAGCAATGCGAAAAACATCGTGCATTAGCCAGCGCCATCGCGATGGCGAGCAAGATCAGGACTTTGCCCGCGGAAGACCGCATTTTGCTCCAGATTAGCACGCATCCGCTACAATGGAATTTCCCAGCCCATTTCCCCATGATTCAAACGCTCTTTGGCTCCGTACAGCAAGAACCGAACCTGCTCGATCGTCTGAAAGCAGGCATCGAAAAAACCCGCGCCGGTCTGGTGGACAAGCTCGAAGACGCCATCGCCGGCCGCAAGGAAATTGATGCCGATCTTCTGGAAGAGCTGGAGTACGCGCTGATCACCGCCGACGTCGGCGTCACTACGGCGTCCGAAATTCTGGAGAGCATCCGCCAGCGCGTGGATCGCAAACAGGTCGGTGACGCGCAGCAGATCAAACAGCTGATCGCCGAGCATCTGTTGCAAGTGTTAGAGGCGGCTGAGCGGCCGGTCCCGCATGTGTCCGAGCCGCCGGCTGTGGTGATGGTGGTGGGTGTCAACGGCTCGGGCAAGACAACTACCATCGGGAAGCTGGCCAATCGCTTCAAGTCCGAAGGACGAAGCGTACTGCTCTGTGCGGCCGATACCTTCCGCGCCGCGGCCATCGATCAGTTGCAGATCTGGGGTACGCGCACTTCCACCGATGTCATCCGACAATCGGCAGGCGCAGATCCGAGCGCGGTTCTCTTCGATGCCCTGCAGGCAGCAAAAGCTCGCAAAGTGGATTACGTTATCGTCGACACCGCCGGCCGTCTGCATACGAAAACGAACCTGATGGCCGAGCTGGAAAAAATGCGCCGCACCGCCACCAAAGTGATCCCGGGCGCACCGCACGAGGTGCTGCTGGTCCTCGACGCCACCACTGGGCAGAACGGCCTGGAGCAGGCTCGGCGCTTTACTGAATCGAGCGGTGTCACCGGCATCGTACTCACTAAGCTCGACGGCACGGCCAAAGGCGGCATCGTGGTGGCGATCGCCCGCGAGTTGAATCTGCCCATCCGCTACGTCGGCATCGGCGAACAGGCTGGCGACCTGCTTCCCTTCGAGCCCGACAAATTCATTGCCTCGCTCTTCGCCGCATGAAACACGCGGCCATGGACGAAGCGCTGGAACTGGCGCGTCGAGGTGTGGGCCGCACCAGTCCCAATCCGGCGGTCGGCGCGGTGGTCGTTCGCGATGGCGAAATCATCGGGCGTGGATTCCATACTTACGCGCAAGTGAAACACGCCGAGATCCTGGCGTTGGAAGAGGCCGGCGATCGCGCCCGCGGCGCAACGGTCTTTCTCACTTTGGAACCCTGCTCCCATCAAGGCCGCACGCCGCCGTGCGCCGACGCTCTGGTAGCCGCGGGCATAGCGAGAGTCGTCGCCGCGATGGAGGACCCCAATCCGCAGGTTTCGGGACAAGGGTTCCGCCGCTTGCATGACGCCGGAATCGCCGTCGAGGTGGCATCCGAGTACGCCGGCGAAGCGGCCCAGTTGAACGAGGCCTTCGTGCATTCCATGCGCACCGGGCTGCCGCTGGTGACGCTGAAAGCCGCGCTCACACTCGACGGCAAAATCGCCGCGCCGGAAGATAACACCGGATGGATCACCAGCGAACGCGCGCGAGCCCACGTGCAGCAGGTCCGGCACAATGCCGACGCCATCCTCACCGGCATCGGCACCGTGCTCGCCGACGATTGCCTGCTGACCGATCGCACCGGATTGGAGCGCAGCCGCCCGCTGTTGCGCATGGTGGCCGATTCCACGCTGCGCATTCCGCTCGATTCCAAGCTCGTCAAAAGCGCCAGTGGCGACGTCGCCATCCTCACTACATCTGCGGCGTCCGAGGAGCGTCGACGTGCGCTCGAATACCGCGGCGTCCGAGTGCTGGTGTTCGACGGCCCCGGTGGGCGCACCGATCTTCGTAAATTGCTCGAGTATCTCGCCGGCTTGCAATACCGGTCCCTGATGATCGAATCCGGCAGCAAGATGAACTGGGCCGCGCTCGAAGCGGGAATCGTCGACAAGATTTTTTTCTACTACGCGCCGAAGATCCTGGGCGGCCTGCAGTCCCTGCCGGTAGCGGGGGGAGCCGGAAGGCTGCGCCGCACCGATGCCATCCAGCTCGGCAAAGTGAAACTGCACTCCATCCCCCCGGACGAATTCGCCGTGGAAGCATGGGTGGAGAAATAGCGTGTTCACCGGAATCGTCGAAGAACTGGGAACGGTAGCGGTGCCAGGCACGCGCATGAACGTGAAGTGCCGAGCGGTGCTAGCCGACATGAAACCCGGCGCGAGCATCGCGGTGAACGGCGTCTGCCTCACCGCGGTCGATGTGGAGCCCGACGGATTCTGGTGCGATGTCTCGCCGGAAACAATGGCACGCACGAATCTCGGCGCGCTTCGCAACGGATCGCGAGTGAACCTGGAACGCCCAGCGGCAGTAGGCGACCGACTGAGCGGCCACATCGTCCAAGGCCACGTTGACGCAACAGCGGAGTTCGTGTCGCTCGATCCTCTCCCCGACGGCAACTGGTGGCTGAAAGTCCGTGTGCCCACCGAACTCGACCGCTACATGATTCACAAAGGTTCGGTGACTCTGGATGGCGTGAGCCTGACCATCGCGTCGCTCGACGCCGGCGTAGCAGGTGTAGCGATAATTCCCCACACCTACCAACAAACGGTAATCGGCACGTACGCCCCCAGCTCCCGCATCAACGTCGAAGTCGACCTAATCGGCAAATACATCGAAAAGCTCCTGACTCCCTCGTAAACTGCTCGAATCATCGATGTAGCGCACGCACTCGTGCGTGCCGCGTCGGCACTCCTGCCGACGCAAACTAGCTCGACCCAACCGGTCCTCAACGCACCCACGCCCGATACGCGCTTCCCAACCCGTAACCGAATGGTCCCCTTGACATCCGGCCAAATACTCGTTATACAGATAGTATGTCTACCGTAGACAATCTATCTGAACGCCTCGAATTCCTCCAAGGCACTCTGGAAGTCCTAATCCTCCGCAGCCTGCAAATCGGCCCCAATCACGCCTACGGAATCGGCCAGTTCATCGAACACAACTCGGACAGCGAATTCCTGGTCGACAACGGCTCCCTCTACCCGGCCCTCCAGCGCCTGCTCCAACGCGAATGGATCGCATCGCAGTGGAAGGTTTCCCCGAATTCCCGCCGCGCCAAGTACTACCGCCTGACGCCTCTGGGCCGTAAGCAACTGACCGTAGCAACCACCAAGTGGCAGCGATTCGTCGAAGCCATGGGCCGCGTCCTAGCGCCGAAAGGACAAAGCAATGCGTGAGTGGTGGTCGAAACTCCGCCGCACTCTGGCCGGCCGCCGCGGCCTGACCGACGATCTCGCCGAAGAAATCGAATCCAATCTCCACCTCGCCGCCGAGGATCACCAAGCCCGTGGCATGGAGTCCGATCAAGCCCGCGCCGCCGCCCGCCGCCGTTTTGGCAACCCAACACTCATCGGCGAAAAAGCCCGCGACACCTGGACCTTCCCGCGCTTCGAATCCTTCTTGCAAGACTTGCGTTACGGCGCGCGGAGCATCCGCAAGGCTCCCGGCTATTCACTGGTTGTGATCGTAACGCTGGCCCTGGGCATCGGCGCCAACAGCGCGATTTTCAGCGTGGTCGACACAGTACTGCTCAAACCTCTGCCCTATCCCAGCGCCGAGCGCTTGGTGTACCTCGCGGAAACTCACGCCAAGGCCGAAGGCATCAGCGTCACTTGGGGCAACTATCGCGCCTGGCGAAAATACAATCACAGCTTCGAAGACATGGCCGGATTTCAGTTCGATCACCTCACCCTCACCGGCCGCGACGAGCCGCTGTTCACCACCGCCGGCGAAGTCACCAGTGGCTTCTTCGCCCTGGTCGGCGCGAAGCCCTTGCTCGGCCGCGTGTTCACCGATGAAGACGATCGCGCAGGCGCGAACCAAACCGTCGTCCTGGATTACGATTTCTGGACCACGAAACTTGGCGGCGATTCCAAGATCCTCGACACTGCGCTCGCCTTGAATGGCCGCTCTTACCATGTAATCGGTGTCCTCGCGCCGGGCCTGCGATTCTTTCCCAGAGCCGTGGACTACTATCTGCCGCTCGGCTTGTTTCGAAGAGATTCCACGCCACGCGATAAACACGGATCGATGCGCGTGCTCGCTCGCTTGCGTCCAGGCATTACCTTGTCTGCCGCCAGAACCGACCTCGACCAAATCCTCCAGCGTCTCGCCCAAGAAGATCCCGGCCCAGAGAACGATCACCGCGCATACGCGAGGTTCCTAGCCGATACGAAAACTGAAGACGTCCGTCCCGCGCTATGGATGCTCATGGGCGCCGTTGGATTGATCCTTCTGATCGCCTGCTCCAACGTGGCCAATCTGGTGCTCGCGCGCAGCGCCACCCGCGCGCGCGAAATCGCGATTCGAACTGCCATCGGCGCAGGCAAAGGCCGCCTGGTCCGCCAGGTTCTGACCGAAAACCTTTTGATATCGGCCATCGGAGGAGCGCTGGGCCTCTTCCTGGCGCAGTGGTCCATGCGAGTTCTTCTCCTGATGGCCCCCCGAGGCATTCCACGTCTGCAGGAAACGGCGCTTGATTTCCGCGTCCTTCTGTTCACCGCGGCCCTTTCCATTCTGACCGGACTGTTGGTTGGCCTTGCGCCAGTCTTCACCGCCGGAAAAGTCGACCTCACAAAAGCTCTCAATGCGGGCGGACGTTCCGGTACCGACACCAAGCGCGCACGATCCTTCCGTAACGTTCTCGTAGTGGCCGAAATCACCATCACCGTGGTGTTGGCCTTCAGTTCTGGACTGCTGCTGCGCAGCCTGATGACCGCGCAAAATACAAATCCAGGTTTCGATCCCAGTCACGTCCTGGCGCTCGAACTTGTGCTTCCCAGTTCCAGCTACAAAGATCCGCAATCCGTTCAGAATTTCTACGATCGCCTGTTGCAGGACCTGCGCACTCTGCCCGGTGCGAAGGAAGTGGGCGCAGTCTATTGTCCACCGTCTGCGGGCGACTGCGGCGATTGGTGGTATTCGATAATCGGCCAGCCTGTCCCAGCGAAGAGCGACGTTCCATTGTCGCTCTTCAACATCGCGAATCCCGAATATTTCGAGACCATGGGAATTCCCTTGAAGGAAGGCCGCGTCTTCACCGCCGCCGATCGCCAAGGCGCTCCCCAAGTCGCAATCGTCAACGAAGTAATCGCGCGCAGATGGTTCCCCAAGGAATCGGCCGTCGGCCACAGCATCAAATTCGGCGGCCCATATCAGGAAGGACCGATTTACGAAATCGTCGGCGTCGTCGGCAACGTAAGCCAGGAAGGTTTGGATGCGCAGCCGATGCCCGAAATCTATCAGCCCTTCGCGCAGCGCCCTTCGGAAGCAATGGTCGCAATGATTCGCACCAGTGGCGCTCCGAATGCGCTCGCGCCGACCGTCCGCCGCATCGTCGCATCGCTCGACCATAATCTGCCAATCCAAAGCCTGCGCTCTTTTGAGAAGCGAGTAGCCGCCACATTGGATCGCCGGCGGTTCAGCACGATGCTCCTCGCGACCTTCGCCGGCCTGGCGCTGCTCTTGTCCGCTGTTGGAGTGTACGGCCTGCTCAACTATTGGGTCACAGCTCGCGAAGAAGAAATCGCCATCCGCTTGGCCCTGGGCGCGAGCCGCGAGACCATCTTGCGATGGGCCGGATGGCAGGCCTCCCAGCTACTAATCGCCGGCATCGCACTCGGCGTCCTAGCCGGCTGGGGCGCATCGCACTGGCTGGACACCCTAGTGTTCGGCATCTCCGCGCGCGACGCAACGATGATGATCGCCGCGACGTTGGCCGTGATAGCGATCGCCGCCCTAGCCGCCGCCGTACCCCTAACCCGCGCCACAAGAATAAACGCCGCGGTAAAACTCCAGCGCGCCTGAATAACTTGTCAGACCATGGCACCGGCTTTAGCCCAATGGCAAGCTATTGATTCTGCTTCGTCGAGATTGTAGCGCACGCACTGATGCGTGCCGCGTCGGCACTCCTGCCGACGCTCGGTGGATTGCTTTTGTCGCATCTGATATTTCAGTGACCAACATTAGCACTGTGAAATGTTTGATTTCCGAGCCGGCCGGAAAACTTAACGGCATTGCGCTTTAGCCTGTGAAAGTCTATTCCTCCCGCAACGCCACCATCGGATCCACTCGCGTCGCCCGCCAAGCCGGCAATAAAACCGCGATCATCGCCGTCCCCAGCATCACCACCATCGGCGCAAACAGCGACCCAACGTCACCAGCCTTCACATCGAAAAGCAAGCTCGCCAGAAACCGCGACAACGCCATTGCCGCCGGAACTCCGAGCGCCACTCCAAGCAGCGCGACACCCACGCCATCACGAAAAATCATGTCCAACACCTGCCGCCGTTGCGCACCGAGCGCCATCCGCAGCCCGAACTCTTTAGTCCGCCGCGCGACCGCATACGACATCACGCCATACAGTCCCACCGCAGCCAGCACCAGCGCCACCGAACTGAACAGGCCCCCAATCGTCGCCAGCAGCCGCTCCTTCTCCAGGTACGTGTTGATCGCTTGATCCATGGTCTGCAGATCCACGATCCCGAGCCGCGGATCGATTTCCGCCAGCGCACGTTGAAACTCTCGCGCAACGGCGCCAAGATCCTTGCTCAGTCGAATTTCCACCGTTGGCGCCCAGGGCGCATCCATTTCGCTCATCGGTAAGTACAAAGCGGGGGTTGGTTTCTCGCGAAGACCAAAATGGCGAATGTCCCGCGCCACGCCGACAATCTCCGCCACCACCGGTGTCGACGATTGAGGAAAGGGCTGGATTTTCAGCCCCACCGGATTGCGGCCGGGAAAATAAGTCCGGGCCAGGCTCTCATTGACGATCGCCACCGTCACCCCGCTGAGATCGATCTTGACGGAAGCGTTCGGCCGCGCACTCGCGGAATCCCGCCCTTCGAAGTCGCGGCCGGCCATCACCGTCGATCCCATCGTGCGAAAGAAATTGGGCGATACCAAAAGATAATCAATGTCGCGTTGTTGACTCTCGGGAATCGGCGCGCCGGGAATCTGGAAGTTGCCACTAAAACGCCCGCCATTGAAGGCGCCCGGCCAACACATCGATGCACTCGCCACGCCTGGCAGTGCACTCAGACGCTCCACTGCCAGCCGCTCCGTCTCAACCTTCTTCGTTTCCGAGTACTCTTTGGGCATCGCGAGATCGAAGGTAACCACGTGCTCGGGACGAAATCCGGAATCGACGTTCTTCAAGTTCACCAGTGTGCGCACAAACAAACCGGCGGCGAACACCAGCATGGTGGAAAGCGCGATCTGCGCGACCGATAGCAACTTTCCCGGCCGAACCGTCCCGCTGGAACTCGCCCGCAGTGTCGACGCCAATTGAGTACGGCTGACGCGCAACGCGGGCACAATTCCGAACAATAGCCCTACAGTAATCGATACGGCGGAGGTGAAAAGCAGCACCCGCCAATTCAAGTGGACATCCAGCGCCAGCGGCACGCTACCGGGTGGAATCAGGCCAAGCAGCAAGCTGCTGGTCCATTTCGCCACCAGCAATCCCAGCAAGCCGCCGCCGATCGCCAGCAACATGCTTTCCGTCAGAAATTGGCGGAACAGCCGCCCAGGCCCTGCACCAAGCGAAAGACGAGTCGCAATCTCGCGCTGCCGCGCCGCCGCTCGCGCCAGCAACAGGTTGGTGATGTTCGCACAAGCGATCAACAGCACCAGCGCCACTACGCCCATCACGATGCGCAACGGCAGAGCGAAGCGTTGGCGCAATTTCGATATGCCCGTCGCTCCGGGCTCCACTACTACGCGAGCCTCGCGCGCCAGTCGCCGGCTGCGCTCGGAGGCGAGCATTTTCCCCGCTCGCTCATTCTGCAAACGCTCCACTACGGTTGTTGTTGCCGCCTGGATCTCGCTCACCCGCGAGGTTGGCCCCAGCCGGGCAAAGATGCTGAGAAAATTCCATCCCTCGTCCACCAGCCGGGTCTGATCGCCCGAAGTCACGTTGCTCCACACATCTACCGATGCGCCGATCTCAGTGCCGCCGAACTCGCCACCCGCGATTCCAATCACCGGGACGCGCTTGTCGCCGATCCCCAGAGTTTTCCCGAGAATCACCGGATCGCCGCCGAGCCGCCTCCAGAAGCGCTCGCTGATCACGGCAACCGGAGCGCTGCCGAGAGCTTCTTGCCATTTGCCGAACGCTTGCCCCGCGATCAACCGCACGCCGAGCACGTCGAAATAATTCGCGGTCACCAGCTCCTGCACCGCCTTCACCGGTTCCGAGCCTTGTACGCTGACGGTGATCGCCGCTGGACTCCCCGAGGCGCAGACGTCCTCCAGCAGCTTGTCGCGCAGCCCCTCGCGTAATTTCAAATACAACGGATACGACGCGGCGCCGCGCCCTTGCGTCCGCCAGACATCGAGAATCACCAGCCGTCCAGGATCGCGCACGGACAACGGCGTCAGCAGCAGCGAGTTCAGGATGCTGAAAATCGCCGTGTTTGCGCCGATGCCCAGCGCCAGCGATAGAATGGCGACTACAGTCACGCCTGGACTCTTGCGAGCGGCCCGAATGGCGTACCGCAGATCCTGACGCAACTCATCGGGCCAACGCAGCCCGCGCGCTTCGCGGCACCGTTCCTTGTAATTTTCGACGGCGCCGAATTCCAGTCGCGCCCTCCGCAGTGCTTCCGCGCGGTCGACGCCCGTTCGTTCAATGACATCGGCGCGCTCCTCAATATGCAGCCGCAGCTCTTCTGCCAGGTTGTCTTCTATCCTGGTGCGCCGGAAGAGACCATCGAAGAACGAACGGATTCGTGCCAGCACGTTCACGCCTCCTAAGTCGCTAAGGAGAAGAATATCGCTTCTCTCCTAAGGTGTCAAGGAGAGCGCCGCCGGCGTCCCCTCGCACGTCCCGCGCGATAAGTGGTGACGGCTGCGTTCTTGTACTTCTCCGTGAGAAACACCTCGTGATCCTCGTTCGAGAGAATCCCCCTGGCTTGCATGAACTGGATCGCTGCCTCCAGATCGGTACGCACCCGCGGACCTAGCCGCGCCAACCCAAGCTGAATGCGCGCACTCTTCAGTACCTCTTCCAGCCCCGGCTCGCCGTTCTGAACAGCGCGAAAAATGGCGGCTTCGTAACGGCTCAGATTGAGCGACGCGCCAGGCCCAGCGGCCGCCGCTGCGGGCTCGGGTTGCTCCACCGGTTCACTGGCATCATCCGTGCGCGACAGCTCCGCAACAATGCGGTTGATCTGGCCCGCCGGGTCCTTGCGCCAACTACGGTAAGGAATGCGCAGCACAGTCCAACCAGCTCTCTCCAGGATCTCCTGGCGCTGCACGTCCTCCATGCGCAACTTACCGTGAGGGTCTAAATTCCATATCTCGCCGTCGCATTCGATGGCCACTCGCTCGCTCTTCAACTCGGCGACAATGTCGATAGAAAACCCGCAACTGGGATACTGCGACGTTACCTTGACGCCGCGCGCGGAGAGCGCCGCAATTACCTCCGCCTCGAATTCGGACTGAGCCTTTTGCGCCGGCGCTCCCGCTGCGGGCCCTTCAACGCACTCCGCTTCGCAATGCCGCAACCAATCGAGCAGCGTCCCGCGCCCGCTGGCCATGCCAAAGTCCTTGATCTCCGCCGAGTGAAAAATGTGAATCTCTTCCCGCCCCCGCGTGAACGCCACGTTCAACATCCCCTGAATATGCTCCCTATCGGCCTGCCGCGCGGACAGCGCCGCCTGCTCCATTCCATCGGCATCGTAGGACAGCGAGTAAAACACAACGTCGCGCTCGTCACCTTGAAATCCATCCGGATTCACAACCACCAGGTCGTGGGCGGATCGAAGCTCTGCGTCAATCCGCTCGGTCACCAGCTCATTCACCAGTTGCATCTGCTCTTCAAACAAACAGATCACTCCGAAGCTGGCGTGCGCGTAGCCAGGATCTTCCAACTTCTCCCGAAGCGCCTGCACCAGCGCCGCCGCCTCGCCCTCATTCTCCTGAGTTCCGGGATGGACCCTCCCAGCAGCCACGCGATGCAGCGCAACCACCGGCCCTTCGCCGTCGCCCACCCGCCGATCTTCGCGGTCCCGCATAATACGCAGCCGCCCGCCGTACCAGCGCTGATTCGAAAAATCGATAATCGGTGGAAGGCTGCGATAGTGTTCGTCGAGAAAAGCTTCCTCATCCAACCGGTGCGACGCCAAATGCAGCAGATCGATTCGCGCCGGATCCAGCCAGCCATCCGGATCGAACCGGTCCAGCCCATGTTCCCGCCACGCCTGCGCGGCCACTTGCGTATTGGTGAACGCGAACCGCTGCGCCTGCATCTGTTTCGAATCGCCGGCGATGATCGCCTGTTTGGCGCGGAACAGCACCGGCGCCATCGATGGCAGATCGCACTGCGAAGCTTCGTCGATAATCACCACGTCGAACAAACCCGGCTCACACGGAAACAATCGCGCGACATCGTCCGGGTTCATAATCCAGCAGGGCAAAATATTCAACAACGCCTGGCACTTTTCCGGTTCACGCTTCAACCGATCGAAGATACTGAAATTGCGCGTAGCGGTTTGATTGCGTGCCAGCAGTTTCGAAAACTCGCGAAGCTGATTGCGTTCCGCCTTGCTGGCCTCACCCACGCGGCAATCGGCGGCCGCCTTGAGACTTTCAACCGCCGCCTTCAACAGCCCGCTGCGCAGCTTCGCCGCCTGGCCGCCAAGTGCATCGGAGCGAACCGGAGCGCGGCGTTCGGCGCGAGACAAAGCCCGCCACAATCCCCAACGCGCTCCCATCCTGCGCAGCAATCCGGATGCGTCGCGCAGGCCGCGCTCGGCGACCGCCACAAAATGTTCGAGCGGCAGCGCTTGCGCCAACTGCCGCTCCCTCGCCGCCACGTCTTCCACCAGGTGCGAAAATGCAGCGTCCGCGCGGCTCCGCTGCCCCCGCGTCTCCTCAATCGAGCTGGTCTTCTGAATGGAATCCAGCCGATCGCGCAGCTCGCGCCGTGAATCGCTATCCTGCCGCAGCAGCGTCATCGGAAGCTGCGGAAGATCCAGGCTCCGCAGCATGTCGTCGACCACGTCGAGCGCCTTGTCCTTCTGCGAGCTGATGAGCACGCGCTTGCCCGCGGCCACCAGATGGCACGCCACATTCGCGATGGTCAGCGACTTCCCAGTACCAGGAGGCCCCTGCACCACGATGATGCGATTCGCCGCCTCGCCCGCCAGCAGTGCCACCCGCCGCTGGCTAGCATTGGAAGGGAACGGAAAGTGTACCCGGCGCGAGTCCTCGAACACGTTGCTGGTCGGCTCCGCGCCTCGCCGGCCAATCAGCCACCCCAATGCCGTGCCGGGCGCCGATGTCGCGCCAGTCTTCGAGATCAGTTCCAAATCGCTGGCCAGAAAATAGCTCGTCTTCGGCGCGACGAAACACGCCGCGTTGTCGATAATAGCCAGCGTCGATTCTGCTGCGGGCTGAGTGGGCGCCGGCGCGATCTGGCCATCCAACCGCGCCCGTATGGCGATCTTCATCTCGCGCATCACCGACTCGGCGAACTGTCGAAGCTCGGCCGCCACTAGCGGAAAGTGCGGGGTCGCGTCGATCAGCCGCTCCAGCGCCTGTTCGTGCACCGCGCTGTCCACCGGCGTACGGAACGGAAGCGAATTGAAACGCACCATCTCTTCGTTCGGCTGGACACTCAAAGCGCTTCCGTCAACATGAATCTGAATCGGAATAGTGAGCAGCGGTGCGCGAATGGGCACTCCCGCGACATGTCCAACCACGTAAGGATACCCGTACAGCAATTCCCTCTCATAAGGATTCAGTTCGATGGTGGCCATCATTTTCCGGATCACGTCGTGACTCGGATCGTCCGCGGCGATCCGCATCGCCTTGCCGGCGGAAAGCAGGGTCTCCGGTCCAGGAGAGATCCAGCAAAATTCACTAGCCCGCCGATGCGCCGAGATCCATCGGACAAATGCAGCCGACGCCGTGCGCTGCCGCTTGATCAAAGTCGCGTACGCCGCCGCAAGCGCCTCCACCAGTCCGGCATCGATTTGTGCCTGCGCGCCTTGTTGCGGTTCAGTCATGCGACGATTCGAATTCTATCCACGCTATACAATGTATCGTGAGGAGCTAACCGTGACCAGCGAAGACTTCCGGACCTTGGCCCTCAGTTTTCCTGAAACAGAAGAGAGGATGCACATGCACCATCCGGATTTCCGGGTTCGCGGAAAAATCTTCGCCACACTCCGGTATCCGAACGAAAACTGGGGCATGGTGAATTTGTCCCCCGAACAGCAGGAAACGTTCGTTCATGCCGACCCCGTCGCGTTTGTCCCGGTGAAAGGCGCTTGGGGACTCAAAGGTTGCACCAGCGTCCAGTTGAGCAAGGCGAAGAAGGCCATGGTGCGGAGCGCGCTGGCGGAGGCTTGGCGCGAAGCGTCAACCAGGAAACCTCCGGCGAAGAAGAAGTAGCTTTCGCGCTTCTCGATACAATGGATTCAAACACCCATTGTGGAGAAGCTGCACTCTAACCCCCGCTGGCAACAACTGCAGCAGGACTTTTTCGCCACTGGTGATGCGGCGCCGGTTCTTGCCGGAATCACCGCGCTCACCGAAGAAATCGCGCTGGATGCCTATCGCGCCTCGCTCGCGCCAATACTTCCCGACGGCGTGTCGATTCTCGCTGTGGGCGGTTTTGGACGGCGCGAACTTTTCCCTTACTCCGACGTCGACATCCTGATCCTGGTGGAGCGCGAGTCGCAGACCATCGGCTTGAAAGAAGCGCTCGCTGAATTCGTGCGTCTGCTGTGGGACGCGGGCTTGCGGCTGAGCCAGTCCGTGCGCACCATCACCGAATGCACGGAGGTCCACGAGCAGAATATCGAGCTGAACATCAGCCTGCTCGATCGCCGCCTGCTCGGCGGATCGGCTGAAGTCTATGCCAAGCTCGAACGCAAGCTCCCCGATTTTCTCGCCCGTCAATCGCGAACCCTGGCGCGGCATCTCTGCCGGCTCGCCCGCGCCCGCCACGGGAAATTTCAGAATACGTTCTATCACCTCGAGCCGGACGTAAAGGAGGCCCCCGGCGGCCTGCGCGATCTGCACATGATCCACTGGCTGCGAAAGCTCTCCAAAGCCGACGGCCCCAGCTTCCGGCCCGGTCCGGCAAAATTTCTGCACACCCTGCGCTGCTTTCTGCACTATCAGGCTTGCCGCGACCATAACCTGCTGAACTTCGATGCGCAGGAGGCCATCACCGGACAACCGTTCGCCACGGCTCGCGAGCCGGCGGACTTCATGCGCGAGTATTTTCAGAACGCGCGCGCCATCTACAGCGAAGCCCGCCGGGCGTTGGACGCCAGCGAAAAGAGCGAGGTGTCGCTGCTGTCGCAATTCCGCGATTGGCGCTCGCGTCTATCGAACGCCGATTTCACCGTCTTGCGGGAACGCGTTTTCCTGCGCACGCCGGCGCAATTGGAGAGCGATCCAGCGCTCATTCTGCGGCTTTTCGAATTCGTCGCGCGCCACGGCATTCCACTTTCGGCCGAGACGGAGCGCCGTCTGGAAGATTCCCGCGCGACCTTTTCCGCCTGGTGCGCCGCGCAGCCGGCGTTGTGGCCTCCGCTGCGAAACATTCTGACGTTGCCCTATGCCGCCGCCGCACTGCGCGCGATGCATAACACCGGACTCTTGCAGTCATTGTTCCCGGAGTGGCGGGGCATTGTATGTCTGGTTGTGCCCGATTTCTATCACCGCTACACCGTCGACGAACATACGCTGGTAGCCATCGAAACACTCGCCGAGCTCGCCGCCACCAAGGACCCCACCAGAGGACACTGCGCCGGCATCCTGGCGGAAATCGAAGACCTTGCCTTGCTCCGATTCGCTCTGCTGTTCCACGATGCGGGAAAAGGATCGCACAGCGGCGGCCACGCGCGGCGGTCCATGGAGCTGGCTCGCACCGCCATGCACCGCATTCAAATGCCCTCCGCCGATCGCGGCGAAGTTGAATTTCTCATCGAACATCATCTGGACCTATCGGCGGTGATGAACTCGCGCGATCTCAACGATCCAGTTACCGCGCGCTCGTTGGCACAAGGCATCGGCACCCTGGAGCGCTTGAAACTCCTTGCCGTCATGACCTACGCCGACATCTCCGCCGTGCACCCGGGCGCCATGACGCCCTGGCGCCTGGAACAACTTTGGCAGACCTATCGCGTCGCGCACGAGGAACTCGTCCGTGAATTGGAGACGGACCGAATCCGCGAGTTGCCCGAAAACCTCCCCGGCGTGGCAGCGTTTATCAAAGGCTTTCCCACGCGCTACCTGCGCACGCACACGCCGGAGGAAATCCAGGCTCACATCCAACTCAAGGACCTGAGCCGCCCAACTGGCGCGGCCGTGGAGATCGATCGGCAGGGATCGGTGTACCGGGCCACCGTCGTAGCGCGCGACATGCCCGCCCTCTTCGCCTCGCTCGCCGGCGCCCTCTCCAGTTTCGGAATGGACATCCTCAAGGCCGAAGCCTTCGCCAATTCACAGGGCCTGATTCTCGATACCTTCGTGTTCGCCGACCCGAAACGCACCCTGGACCTAAATTCGCCCGAGATCGAGCGGCTGCAGCAAACACTGGAACGCGCCGCGCTGGGCAAGCTCAACGTCGATCAATTGCTCAAGAGCCGCCCTGTGCCGCAGAAAACCAAGCGGCGGACCCAGCCAAGCGTCCACTTCGATTCAGAAGCCTGTGAGACCGCGACGCTGATCGAAATCATCACCGACGACCGCCCAGGTCTGCTATACGATCTTGCTGCGACGTTTTCAGCCTCTGGCTGTAACATTGACGTAGTGCTCATCGATACCGAAGGCCACAAAGCGATCGACGTCTTCTACGTAGCCTCCGACGGCCGCAAACTAACACCCCCGCTGGAACACATGCTGTCAAAGCAACTGCTGGCAGTCTGTTAATCTCCTCAAGCGACTTCGCTGTCACATCGCGATGTTGAAGGGCCGGCATCGGGACCTAACCGGTGGCTAAGCGATCAAGGAATTGCTGCAGTTCAGGAGCCAACGGCGCGGTGCAGGTAATGCGCTTCGCCGACGCCGGGCTGGTGAACGTGATCTGGTGCGCGTGGAGGAAAAAGCGCGGAAGTTCGGCAGCAGGCGCGCCATAGAGTTTGTCGCCCGCCACCGGGTGGCCGATGCTGGCCAGGTGTACGCGGATCTGGTGCGTGCGGCCAGTGCCGATCTTTACTTCGAGATAGCTGAAGCCTTCGAAGCGCTGAAGGACTTTGTATTCGGTGATGGCGGACCGGCCGCGGGTCAGCTTTGTGGTCATGCGCGTGCGTCGGACCGGGTCGCGGGCGATCGGCGTTGTGATGCGGCCCTGCTCCGTCTTCATGCGCCCGTGCACCAGGGCGAGATAGATTTTCTCGACCTCGCGGCCAGCGAATTGCGCTGCAAGATGGCGGTGTGCGGCGTCGGTTCGCGCTACCAGGATGACGCCGCTGGTGAAGCGGTCGAGCCGGTGCACGATGCCCGGCCGCAGATCGCCCGCGACCTCCGACAATTTGCCGAAGCGATGCACCAGGGCATTGGTCAGCGTGCCCGAGTGCCGTCCGGCGCCGGCGTGTACCACCATGCCCGCGGGTTTGTTGATGGCGATGACATCCGCATCCTCATAGAGGATCTCCAGCGGGAGATCTTCAGCGACGGCCCTCAGCGGCGGCAGGCTGGCGGGCTCCACTTGAATCTGCTCCGAGCCCTTCAGCAGATACGAGCGCTTGCCCGCGACGCCATTCACTTGGACCCGCCGGGCGTCAATCCACTCCGCCAGGCGCGACCGGCTGTACTGCGGCAATTTCTCGCGCAGGAACTGATCCAGCCGCTTGCCGGCGTCCTCCTTCGAGCTGTGGAGATGGATCATCGAGCGCAACTACCACTCACCAGTTATATTCAAGAGGTGATTCGAAGCGCAATCGTCCCCGTCGCGGGAACCGGTACGCGCCTGCTGCCGGCCACCAAATCGCAGCCCAAGGAAATGCTGCCGGTGGCGCGCAAACCGATCGTGCAATATGTGGCCGAGGAGCTGATCGCGAACCAGATCGACCAGATCCTGTTCATTACCGGACGCAACAAGACGTCCATCGAGAATCACTTCGACACCGATCCCGAGTTGGTGCGCAACCTGAGCGCGGCGAATAAGAAGGAGTTGCTGGACGCTCTGGCGTTTGACGACCGTGCGGCGCATTTCTTCTATACCCGGCAACGGATGCAGAAAGGGCTCGGCGATGCGGTGCTGTGCGGCGAGAATTTCGCGGGCGATCATCCCTTCGTGGTCGCGCTCGGCGATTCCATCCTGGGGCTGCACGCGCAATCGAAGACGGTCCTCCAGATGACCAGGTTGTTTGAAGCGCGCGACGCCAGTTGCGTGATCGCGGTGGAGGAGGTGCCGGCGGATCAGACGGTTCACTATGGCATCGTGAAGGTGCAGGATTCTGCCGGCGGCGAACTGCGCGTGCTCGATCTGGTGGAGAAGCCGAAGCCGGGCCACGCGCCCAGCAACCTGGCCATCGCCGGCCGCTACGTTTTTTCGCCGATGGTGTTCGACATGATCCGTCACGTCGCACCCGACGCGCACGGCGAAATTCAACTCACCAACGCCATGGCGCAGATGTGCGCCGAGGGCCATCGCGTATTGGCGGTAAAGCTGCCGGCCAACGAGCGCCGTTACGACATCGGCAATTTTCCAAGCTATTTCGAAACGTTCGTCGAGTTCGCGCTCGCCGACCCGCTGCATGGACCGGAGCTCCGGCGAAAGCTGGAACAACTGCTGGAGAAATCGCGATCGGCCGGAAGCAATTAATCCTATTGTTCCTCGGCCTCGTGGCAACGCGGCTGTGCCACACCGGCATCGTTTGGGTGGAAGAGGCGTATCCGGCGGCGGCCGCCATCCAGCTTCTCGACGGCAAAGCGCTCTATCGCGACGTCTGGTTCGATAAACCGCCGCTGTTTCCTTGTCTGTATTTGCTATGGGGCGGGCACATCGGCGTGCCGCTACGAATCGCCGGAGCGATCTTCGTTTTTCTGTGCTGCCTTACCATCTGGCGCTTTGGCCGCGACTTGTGGGGGCCGCGCGAGGGCCTGGCGGCGGCGCTGTTCACCGCGTTTTTCCTGACCTTCGGGATTCCATCGGCGGTGATGGCGCTTGCGCCGGACCTGTTGATGGTGCTGCCGCACATCGCCGCCGTCTATCTCGCTTGGCGCGGGCGAGCGTTCCTGAGCGGCATCACGGCCGGAGTCGCAATGCTGGTGAACACGAAAGCGGCGTTCCTGCTGGCGGCCTGCGCGCTGTTCTCCTGGCGATCGTGGCCCGCGCTGCTGGCCGGCTTCGCACTGCCGAATCTCGCCGCGCTCGCATGGTTCGGCCGGCCATACATAGACGAAGTGTATCGCTGGGGCGCGATGTACTCCGAGCAGACATTCGCCTTCACCACGGGTATCACGCGCACTTTGAACTGGGCGGGTTTCCATTGCGCCTTGGTCGCGGGCGCTGCGTTTGCCTTTTGGAAGGAGAAGCAGTGGCGCTTCGCCGCGTGGCTCCTGCTGAGCGTGGTGGCCGTCGCCGCTGGATGGCGATTCTTTCCGCGCTACTACTTTCAATTGCTGCCAGTGATGGCGTTGCTGGCCGCGCGCGGCTACACGCTGCTGGGACGACGGCGCGCGATCCTACTGGTGCTACTGCTGATCCCGCTAGTCCGCTTCGGCCCGCGCTACGCGATGCTGGCCAACGATCTGCTGCACCATCGCGAACCCGAATGGAGCGATCTCAGCATGAGTCAGGACAGCCGCGCCGCCGCGGAGAAAATCGGGCATGATGGGACGCTTTTGGTTTGGGGCTACCGGCCGGACATCTTCGCTTATACGCGCTTGCCGGCGGGCACAAGATTCCTCGATTCGCAGCCGCTGACCGGCGTCCTGGCGGATCGGCACCTTACCAATTCCGATGTAGCAGCGCCCGAATGGGCCGCGCAAAACCGCCGCGAGCTGATCGCCACGCAGCCGGCGTGGATCGTCGACGGCCTGGGCCCGTTCAATCCAAATCTCGCAATCACGAATTACCCGGACTTACGCGATTGGTTGGCGAACTACGTGGAAGTGGGTCGGACCGAGCACACGGTCATCTACAAGCGCAGGTGGCCCCTTTAATGGGGTTTCCGAGAGACGCCTGACTCGCTCCAGTTTTCAAGCATTAAGGGTGCAGAGATCGGCTTATAGTGACGAGTATTGTTCGTCACCAGAACTGCGGTGGCGGCAAGCGAATGCGCGGCGATCATCATGTCGAGTTCTCCGATGGGCTGGCCGCTGGTCGAGAGTTGATGCCGGATCTCAGCGTAAAATTCTGCCGCCTCAGCGTCCCAGGAAAGGGTCCGGACAATCTTCAGAAACTCGCGCACGCCAGTGTGGAGCCTGTGAGTGCGCGGAAGGCGCTTCAGGCCATAGAGCAACTCCGCGCGGGTTATTACCGATATGCACACCCGGGACGGTTCGATTGCCGCCAATCTCGTTTCTGCCTTTGGAGAAAGACCCTTGATGATGTAGCTCGCAATATCAGTGTCGAGCATGAAGAGCATGCTCAGTCTTCCTCAGAGAAAAGATTGCGCTCCTTTGGCGGCCGATTCATTGGACGATTGGCCATGAATTCGCCAGAACCGTCGATGGAGTGCACCAGCTCGAAGAAATCTCGCCAAACTTTCGCTCCCGGCCGATCGGACAAAAGGACGTCACCGGTAACTTCGTCACGCGTGGCGTACACCTCATCACCGGTAAATCGAAACTCGGCGGGCAAGCGAACAGCTTGGCTGGAGCCATTCTTGAACAGTTTTGCGATTCGTGTTTCCGCCATGGCAATCAACCTCGTATCAGTAGTATATACGCTAGTATATACTACTTCCCGGTCCAGCAGGCGACGCGCTTTTCCAGGAAGGCTGAAATCCCCTCTTGCGCGTCTTGCGCCAGCGAGTTCATGGTCATCACTTCCTTCGCGTAAGCGTAGGCTTTCGGCTGATCCAGATCGATCTGTGTGTAATAGGCTTGTTTACCCAGCCCAACGACAAAGCTGCTGGCCTCGGCGATCTGGCACGCCAGCCTGCGCGTCTCCACGGCCAGTTCGGCGGCAGGAACCACGCGATTCACCAGGCCCCAGTCGGCCGCAGTCGCCGGGTCCACCAATTTGCCGGTGAGCAGCATCTCCATGGCGCGCTTGCGACCCACTGCGCGGCTCAACGCCACCATCGGCGTAGTGCAGAACAGCCCGATGCGCACGCCGGGCGTCGCGAACGAAGCCTGATCGCTGGCGATCGCCAAGTCGCACGTGGCCACCAACTGGCAGCCCGCCGCCGTGGCGATGCCTTGCACCTGCGCGATGACCGGCTGCGGGATGGACTGGATTTTGGTCATCAGCTCGGTGCAGACGTCGAAGATGCGGCGATAGTCGTTCACCGTGCGGCCCACCATTTCGCTCAAGTCGTGACCGGCGCTGAAAGCCTTGCCCTCCGCCGCCAGGATCACCGCGCGAATACTCGTGTCGGCCGCGAATTCGTCCAGGCAGCGGATCAGCTCCAGCATGAGCTCGAGCGAAAGCGCATTGCGCCGATCCGGCCGGTTCAGCGTCACGACTCCCAGTTGGCCTTCGGTGGATCGCAGCAGATTCTGGTAGGGCATCGGGATACACTCCTACTTGAAGTGTACTTCGGTCAAGGATTTGGAGAGTCAAGAGGCCGCTCGACTGGTACTGACGCATACGTGGGCAGGCTGCGATAAACAATGACAGCAACAGCCAGCCGACAGAGTTCGGGAATCATGTTTATTGTGCTTCGAAAGATCACCTGTCCCATTGTCGGAACAGTGAACGGAAACCAGTTGCTCTGGCTTTTGTCAAGGTTTGCGACCCAATGCACTGTGCCACCGATGTCGATGATTAACGCCAGCCCGCTCGTGATCGCTGCCAGGACCGCAACCTTCCGCAACAGTCTCGACGGACGGGCATCGGACTCGGGAAGCGTGCCTCGGCACCGGGACAGAGCAATCAGCAACAGGACAATTGTCACTTGCCAAAAAATACCCACGACATCCCAAAACTGGATCACTATTTTCGAGCTTTGCTGGTTGAACCAGCCTATAATGTTGTCGGCGAGTGTGATACCACCAAAGGAACTAATCTCGTATACGTCTGCCCGCAGGACGGGCGCCCAACCGATGATTCCCGGAATGGTGTAGAGCAGTCCATGGACAAGCGCAGCTCCAAGAGCTCCTTGCCTCATGCGTCTCGAAACCGCAAGCGCAGGCTCACTGCGAGACAGCATCAAGAGAAGAACGGGAAAAGGGAGAGAGAATAGGATATTGCCAATCTCGCGAGTCAAGTAAACCCAGTGGAAGTTTCCTATTATAAAGCGGAGTTGTGTAATTGCCGTGTGAGCCCTCCCGAGGCCAAGGCCAATCGCTGTCAGTAAAGCAGCTTTTCGAAGACTCATTGCAGGGTTGCTCCGCTGGGCAGGACCCTCCACAAGGCGAGAATGCCCGTAGACCTTAATAACATGATTACGGCTTTGATCTTCGATCTCGACGGCGTGATTATCGATTCCATGCCGCTGCACACCGAAGCCTGGCGCGTGTATCTGCTGCGGCTGGGCATCGCCTCCACCGATTCCGATATTGCGGGGCGGATGCATGGACGGCGCAACGACGACATCGTCGCGGAATTCATCTCCGGCGATCTTGCGCCCGCGGAAATCTTCGAGCACGGGGCGGCGAAGGAACGCTTGTATCGCGAGCTGATGCAGAGTCAACTGCAGCGGTATCTGGTGCCTGGCATCGCCGAGTTTCTGGATCGCTGGCGCGCGCTCCCGCTGGGAGTAGCTTCGAACGCCGAGCCAGCCAACGTCGATCTTGTGCTCGACGGCTTGGGCTTGCGTGCTCGCTTCCGGGTTATCGTGAACGGGCATCAGGTGGATCGGCCGAAGCCATTCCCCGATGTCTACCTGCGGGCCGCCGACCTGCTGGGAGTCCGCCCGCGCGACTGCGTCGTGTTCGAGGACTCGCCAACGGGTGTCCAGGCGGCCCTTGCAGCGGGCATGACGGTGGTTGGAGTTCAGACGCATTCTGCCGATCTAGAGAGTGTGGATCTTGCGATTCGTGATTTCCAAGATCCCAAGCTCGAACCATGGCTGCGGTCCCGCGTAGCCAAAACGAATGAGAGCGATTGATATAAAAAAGTTACGCAGGAGACTAAGCAACAGTTTGAGCCGATCAAACCTGGCGATTGGGTAGATGCGCAGAGGAGCATTGCTCGCTGCGGAGGACTTCCGATGTTGTTGCCGCAGCAGGTCCGCCGACGGAGCCGCTCGGCCGCTCCGTTGCCGCGTGCGCTGAAACTTGCCGATCTCGCTTCCTTCCGTTGCCTGGGGCGTGCTGGTCTCCACCGGAAGGAACGGTCCAACAACGTAAGGAGAGCCAGGGTGGAAGGACGATGCGCCGTTCGCGGGTTGGAAGTTGACGATCTGTCCAACAAGTGGAATACGAACTGAAGAGCCTACACCAAGCGGGGCCTCGACGGTTCCCTACCGCTCCCGCGTCATGCGCTCACGGAGAATTTCGTTGATCCGGCTCAAGTGGCCGGGGCCCTTCGATTTGAGCCAATCCAGAACCTCATTATCGATTCGGAATGAGATCTGGGTCTTGACGGGGCGATAGTACTTGCCAATCGCCGCGTTGCCCCAATAATCGGGAGGTAGCTGCGGCGCATCGGTATCATTGTCCAACGCGCGATCTCGCTTCCGATAAGCTTCCCTCGTCTTCTCGCTGATCTTCAGCCGCTTAGCGGAATTGGTCCTGGTAGATGCTTTCTTCATAGTCCACTGCCTTTCGTGCCGAGATCAGGTGGCCTCGACACCTGGTTGGCGGCGGTCGACGAACACGACAAGAAGAAGGACCAGCTTCCGGGTCATCCCGATGACCTGATAACGCTGCTCACCGTCGCTCTCGATGAAGTAGTTGTTCCCCACCACGTGATTCGGATCGCTGAAGGCTTCCGCCGCCGTCTCGAACGAGATCCCATGGACCCGCTGATTCCTTTCTGCCTTCGCGGGGTCCCAGGTGAATCTCATCTCCATATCACATTATTGTATATTCATCCTCGGCACGCAAGACTGGCGCAAGAAACGAGAAAGTTGAGGCTGCCACAATTCTGGGTGGGTGGAAGTGCATAGACTCGGTTTGACCCCTGATGCTGACGGAGGTCTTACAGGTTGGTGCCCCGCCGGGCGGGTGGCACGTTGGTGGTTGGAGTTCAGACGCATTCTGCCGATCTAAAGAGTGTGGATCTTGCGATTCGTGATTTCCAAGATCCCAAGCTCGAACCCTGGCTGCGGTCCCACGTAGCCACAACGAATGAAAGCGATTGATATAAAAAGAGTTATCTGCGCGCTTCTAGCTCTTCCGGCACTGGCCCAAATGCGGATCACCCTGGAGCAGGCTGGCGCGCGCACCTCTCCGGACTGGGCGCCGATCTGGGAAGGCCGGCAAGCGATTGTCACTGGGCAGGCGTCCGTGCGGCCCATCACGGCCTTCGGGGCAATCTCGCTGCCCATCCAGGACGGGGCGGCGCACGGGCTCCTGCTACAAGGCACGAAGCAACAATTCGATCAGGTCGAACCCGGCGATTGGGTGGAAGCGCAGGGCACCGTTGGCCGCAGCGCGGGGCTTCCTGTGCTGCTAACGCAGCAGGTCCGCCGGCTGAGCCGGTCGGCTCCTCCATCGCCCCAGGCGTTGAAGGTGGGCGATTTGAACACTTTCCGTTATCTCGGTGTGCTGGTCTCGACCGAAGGTTTCGTCCAACAGCAAAAGGAGGGTCAGGGTGGCGACCTGATTTCAATCGGCGAAAAAGGCGCTTCTATCAACCTATTCCTGCCGCGAGCGCGGCGCGATTCCGGCCCGCAATTGAGTGGACTGCACGTAGGCGACCGGGTTCGAGTCACTGGGATCGCCAATCAATACTGCACCCTACCTCCGTATGACAGTTTCTTCCAAGTCCTGCTCCCTAGCCCCGCTGCAGTGGCCACCTTGGACAAGGCCTGGATGATTCCTCCGCCTTTCCTGCTGGCATCGTTGGTGGCTGCGGGCGCGTTGCTGGCTATCTGGTGGATTCGGGAGCGTCGCATGGCCGCACTTCGCCGCCAGATGCACTTCTTGAATGCGCTGGGCGAAGAAGTAATTGGGGCTTCATCGCCCGCAGAGATTCTACGACGCCTGACGCTGACGTTGCCGGAGCTTTCCAACGCCTCGGGGATCAGTTTATACATCCAGAATCGTGGCGCCAAGATGCTGGAGAGTGTCCACACGGCGGGCGCGGCCGTGGAGTCCATCGACCTGGAAGCCCCCGAGAACGCGCTGGCGTCACTCATCGCCGAATGCTTCCGGACTCGTGCGCTGGCGGCAATCCCGGATTCCCGGCGTAACGCGGTCTTTCAGAAAGATGAGACCGCACAGGCGCCACGATCGCTGCTCCTGGCGCCGATGATCGCCCAGAGCGAGTTGATGGGAGTCCTGGTGCTGTATCATTCGGAAAATTTCCACTATTTCAGCCACAGCGAGCAGGCGGCCATGCAGCACCTGGCGAATCAGGTGGCCACCGCACTCAAGCTCCAGGAACAACGGTCCATTCGCGAGCAGTTGTTCCGCAGCGAAAAACTGGCTGCGGCGGGGCAACTGATTTCCGACGTGGCCGGCGAACTGCGTTCGCCGCTGGAGTCGATTATGAGACGGGCGGAGGGCGCGCACCCCGACCTGCCATCCATTGCCCAAGAGGCGCGGCAAGCCTCTGGGATCGTGGCCCGTCTGGTGTCGTTCGCCAAAGTGGAACCGTCGGAGGCGCAACCCGTCGACGTAAATGGGGTGCTGGCGGGGCTTCTGAAATTCCGCATCCCGGAGAGCAAAGCCAAAGGGCTCGAAATCCGCTCACAACTGGCACAGAAGCGCGCCACTGTCATGGGATCGCGCGGGCAGCTCGAACAAGTGCTGTTGAATCTCCTGGTGGATGCCGAGAAATCGGCTACCGAAACCGGCGAGAAGAATATCGCGGTCACCAGCAGCTTGCTCGCCAAGCGAGTGCTTATCGAGATTACGTATCCTACACGGTCATCCGAGTTTCAGCGATCCGACGGTGTGGATGGCGATCCCGCCGGATCGGAAGCGCTGGGCTTGGGGGTCTGCCGCGGTATTGTCCAAAGCCATGGCGGTGAATTCCGGATGGTGCGCACGTCCCTTACCCAGGCGCGCTTCGACGTCGAACTGCCGTTGGTGGAGTCGTACGCCGCCAATGTGGAACTACATCAGGGGACTCGGCAAATGACCGTGTTGATCGTGGAGCCCGACACGAAAGTCCAGCGCCAACTGGTGCAGTTGCTGGGCCATCGCGGCGATCGTGTGGTTCCGGTGACGAGCGCCGAAGAGGCCGGCGATCTGGCCCAGCGCGTGCGCTTTGACATGGTGATCTGCGCGGTCCGCCTGCCTGGATTGAATTGGGTGGAATTGTTCGAGCGGGTGCGGCATCAGGTGGGCGGCTTCGTTCTGCTCACCGATGGCTTCGACATCCAATCGGAGCGAGCCTTCCAGGGCAATGAGGGTCTGGTGTTGAAGAAACCTCTCGACGAGGCGGAGGTGCACCGCATCTGTCGAATGGTGGAGGACCGGGCTGCAGTGGTTGGGTAGCGCCGCTGGAGCAAGGTGGGAGTTGGCAACCGGCATCCAGAAACGCGAAACTAGAAGGCGAGGATCCTCATGCCGTTGCGAATCTTCTTGTTGTCGTGTTCCATCGCCCTCGCGCTCGGCGCCGCCGAGAAGTACTCCGGGCCCTTGCCGCCAAAAACGGACGTCCTATATCTCCTGCAGGCGAACCGTCTGATCGAGACGGAAGCCGGACAAGCGCGCGAGGAGAGCAAGAAGAACGAATCCACTTACACTATCGCCGGCGCCAGTTCCCCGGCACGCACACCACTTTCGGAACCCATCCTGATCGTCGATGCACGCCAGCTCGCGCCGGAGCGCATGGAGCTCTACAAGCTGGACGTGCGGAACGGCAACCGCGAAATTTCGCTTTCCACCAAGTCCCGCAAAGGCGGACCTCGCCCGCTGCACCTGATGGTCACCAAGATCCAGGATCGCCTGTATCGCGTGGAAGCCGACGAGCCGCTGGAAAATGGCGAGTACGCCATCACCCCCAGCGGCGATAATCGCGTGTTCTGCTTCCAGATTTATTGACCTATGGATCTGCAGCAGCTTCGCGTCTTTCAGGCCGCGGTCAAGAACGGCGGATTCACCCGCGCCGGCGAGGCCCTGCATCTTTCCCAATCCACTGTCAGTCAGCACATCAAGCAACTGGAAGACTCCCTGGGCTGCCCACTTTTCCTCCGGGTCGGCAAACGCGTGGTGGTTAGCGAAGCGGGTCACGTCTTGATGCAATACGCCGAACGTATTTTTCGCGACCTGAAGAACGCAGAGATGGCGGTGCGCGAGTTGAGCGCCTCCAAACGCGGCACGGTGCGCTTCGGCGTAGGCCCTACCACGCTCACCTATCGTTTGCCGCATGTGCTGGCCGATTATAAACGGCGCTTCCCGGAGATCGAGCTGATTGTCCTCGCCGGCACCACGGAATTCCTGCTGCAAGCCATGAAATCCCAGACGCTGGATCTGGCCATCGTGATGCAGTCTGCCATCCCCTCGTCCGGCTTAGCTGTGACACCGCTAGGGCGCGAGGAGATGGTGGTGGTTCTCAATCGCGACCACCCATTGGCGCGAAAGACTGCAGTGGAGCCCGCCGATCTCGCCGGATTGCGCTTCATCCTTTATGAGAAAAACACAGCGATGGAGAACCTCATCGATCACTACTTCCGGCTGATGGGCATCGCTCCTAAAATCATCATGGAAGTGGAAAACAACGAGGCCATCAAGAGCCTGGTCGGCGCAGGCCTCGGCGCATCCATTCTGCCCCTCTGCGCCGTACCCGAGCCCTCCGCGCAGTTGCGGATCGTGCGCGTAAAAGGCATGCCTCTGATTCGCGAACTTGCACTGGTGTCCATGGATACCGAGATTCTTCCGAACGCCATCCGGGAGTTGGCCTCGTCATTGGTCGATGCCCTCGCCAGGTCATCATCGGCAGCGCCGATCAGAAATAGCGGCTAAATCTATTTGACAGATTAACTCGACTCCGCGTAGAATGCTCCCACAGGCTCTGCACGTTGGAGTTCTATCTTTCCGCTTCTAAGGGGAGGTTTTGCCATGACGCATATGTCCGGGTCTCGACTTTTGGGCCTATTTATCTTATTGATCTGCTTGATCATAGTACCGTCCGCGGCGCGAGCCCAGGCGGTATCGATCGCCGAAGCGAGTGGTAGTGTCACGGACCAGAGCGGGAGTGCGATTCCCAATGCGCAGGTGCGCATGACCGAAGTAGACCGCCAGACGGTGCACTCCACGGTGACGGACGCGGCTGGCCGGTACGTGCTTCCCAACTTGCCGGTGGGTCCCTACAGGCTCGAAGTACAGGTGAGCGGCTTCAAGGATTACGTGCAATCCGGCATCGTCTTACAGGTGGGCAACAGCGTCACCTTGAACGTCACGATGCAGGTTGGCGCGGTGAGCGAGAGGGTGGAGGTAACCGGCAACGCGGCGATGGTGGAAACCCGCGAGAACGCGATCGCGCAGGTGGTGGACCAGCATAGAATCGTAGAGCTTCCGCTGAATGGAAGAAACCTGACCCAGTTGCTGACACTCACCGGCGGCGGCACCACGGCCCCGGCCGGCGATCTGACCGGCAGCAAGAACATGCAGGGATCGAATGGTTCGGGCACTTTCGCCGTGGCCGGAAGCCAGGCAAACGGCGTCAGCTACCTGCTGGATGGCGGCGATAATAACGACGCGTTCAGCAATGTGAATCTTCCGATTCCTTTCCCGGATGCAGTCCAGGAATTCAGCGTCCAGACCAGCGCCATGCCGGCACAATACGGATTGCATCCCGGCGGTGTAGTCAACATCGTCACGCGATCCGGTTCCAATGGCTTCCATGGCGACCTGTTCGATTTTTTCCGCAATTACAAGCTCAATGCGCGGCAGGACGCCACGCCAGAACGCGACTCCCTGAAGCGAAACCAGTTCGGCGGCGTCGCGGGCGGCAGAATCATCAAGGACAAGCTCTTCTACTTTGGCGGGTTCCAGGCCACGCGGCAGCGGAGCAATCCGGCCACCACGCGCGCCCACGTGCCCACGGCCGCAGCGCTGCAAGGCGATTTCACGGCGCTGGAGGGAACTGGCTGTTTGACCTCCGCCAGGACCCTGAAGGATCCAGACCCCACCAATAAGGCTCCGATCGCGGGTAACAAAATTCCGTTGTCACGGTTCGACCCATCGGCAGTCAAGCTGGTCAGCAGCTTCATTCCGGTGTCTTCGGACCCCTGCGGCCTGACGTTCTTCGGGCAACCTTCGAACAACCCGGACACGCAATACATCGGCCGCGTAGACTATGTGCGCAACGAAAAACACACCATCTATGGGCGCTACTATATTTACGATTACACCGCCCAGTCGTTCTTCGACGGCAAGAACGCTCTCACCACTGGCCCCACTCCCGGCAACCGGGACCGCTCCCAGACGGCAACCATCGGCGACACCTACGCCTTCAGCCCAACGAAGTTGAACTCTTTCCACGCCACCTTTGACCGGCGCGCCGATAACCGCGGATCGGCCGCCAATTTGTTCGGGCCGCACGATCTGGGTATTAACATGTTCCAAAACATTCCGGATTACATTCAGATCACAGTCAGCAACTACTTCAACGTGGCTTGTGGAACCTGCGCGCCCGGATACTTCAACGTCAACAACTATCAGCTCTCCGACGATTTCACGCTGATCAAGGGCCGGCACCAGTTCGGATTTGGGTTCGATTTCCGCAAAGAACAGTTCAACTCCACCAATAACCAGCAATCGAATGGTCAGATCACGTTCAACGGAAATACCACTGGCGACGCGCTGGCCGACCTGCTGATTGGACGGATGTCGTCCTTTGTGGACGGAAACGCACTATCCGATTACATGCGGCAGACGGTGTTCGCCTTCTACGCGCAAGACACGTTCAAGGTAAGCCCGCGCTTGACACTCAACCTGGGACTGAGATGGGAGCCGGAACTTCCCGCCGACGACAAACAAAATCGCGGCAACCAGTTCTCGCTGCCAGCATATCTCGCGGGTATCCACACCGTCGATCCCCGGTATCCCGCCGCTCCTGCCGGTCTTCTTTTCTTCGACGATCCGCTAAATACCCACGGGGCGCAATTCACCAAGAACCATTGGCTGACTTTCTCGCCGCGCATAGGCTTGGTGTGGGATCCGGCGGGTGACGGAAAGCAAACAATCCGCAGCGCATTCGCGTTGATCCACGATTCCATGGAACTCTTCTATCCGGAGCGGTGGACCACGAATCCACCATACGCGTCTTCCGTTACCTTGACGAATCCCACTGCGCCATTCTCAGATCCGTGGCGAGGATTTCCGGGCGGCAACCCGTTCCCGGGCGCAGCTATCTTTCCCGTCGGCGGTACTTATGTCAGCATCCCGCCCGACGTGCATGCCACTTACATGATGCAGTGGAACCTGAGTTATCAGCGGCAGTTCGGGAAGGACTGGTTGGCCACCATCAACTACTTGGGTAACCGGACCGACCACATACTAGGAGCGCGCGAAATCAACCCGGCGATTTTTGGTCCCGGGGCCACCACTTCCAATACGGCGGCGCGGCGTTTCCTGACTTTGCTGAATCCCGCCCAGGGAGCGCTGTACAGCTCGATCGTCCAGACCGACGACGGGAACAACGGCAATTACAATGGTTTGCTTCTTTCACTGAACCACCGCTTCGCCAGCCACTTCACCATGTTGGCCAATTACACCTGGTCGCATGCCATTAGCACCTATGATTTCGGCGGCGAACTGGCCGGCAACAACTACCAGAACCCGAACAATCGGGCCGCGGAGCGGGGAAGCGCTAATTTCGACCGGCGACATATCTTCAACGTATCCATCGTTGCCGAGAGCCCCGGAATCGGCAGCGGGTTTGCCAAGAAGCTTACTGCGGATTGGCAGATCGCGCCGATCATCAACGCCTACAGCGGACAACCCATGAGTCCAACGGATGGCGGAACCGACATCTCCCTGACCGCCGTGGGAGCTGACCGTCCGAACGTCGTCGTAGCCGGCAGCGTATACCAACGCACTCAGGCGTCATGGTTTACCCAGACAGCGTTCCAAAAGCAGGCATCCGGAACGTACGGGAACGCCGGCCGGGACTCGATTACCGTGCCGGGTAGCTTCTTCTTTGACGTCGCCCTCAGCCGCGAGTTCCATATGCGCGAACGTTATCGCCTCCAGATCCGAAGCGATTTCTTCAACATCTTGAATCACCCGAACTGGAACGCTCCCGCAATGAGTATTACTTCCGGAAACTTTGGGCAGATCACCACGTTCTCAACGCCACGCATTATCCAGATGTCGATGAAGTTCTTCTTCTAAGAGTTCCCAGACCTGCAATCGCGGCTTCGCCACACCCCGCGCGGAGCCGCGATGCGCTCTAACGTCCGTCGCGCAACGTTGCTAATTTGTTAGGGAATTATCCCGTAACTACTATCATCCACGTTAAATCCAATTTTCTGCTGCGCGCGAATTAACAAAGAATTCACCATCCTCTTACACCCACGGGAAGTCTTGCGCGCCACACGGCGTCACAGCCCCCGAACCTGCTTCACCCGAAGCTGATATTCGACTACTAAAGAGGTTTGACACTGTGAAGAACTTGCTGAATGGCTTGAAGAAACGAGCGAACCCCCGCTCATTCATCAAAAAACAGTTTGCTGGCAACCGGGACGGCCCGGCGGCGCGGTCGGATTCTTGCGCTCGGAGAAGGATGAGGGCCGGAGACTCTCCAAAGGCGATGCGGCGATTCTCCGGTTCCTGGCCGCAGCCGAAATCATCGAGACCGACTTATGGATACAGTACAACGAACTCGGCGGCGTCCAGGATAGCGAGGTCCCTGGCGTGACCGGAGGGAGCGCGCGATACATCGCGGCTCTGAAGAGACTGGATCAGGACATGCCGCAGTACATCCGCGACAATACCGAAGATGAGATGTCCCACTTTACTTTCATCAACGCATGCCTGATGTCCAAGGGCGTGGCAGTCGTCAATCTGGATCGGTTTCGCACTCTTCCCAGCAGTAAAGCGACCGGAGCGCGTCAGATCGGCCCCCTGACCAATCTCATGCAGCTTACCGCGGATACAAGTTTTTGGGGCCGATATCGTAGCCGCGCGAACAATCCCGATCTCGATTCCGAACTCCTGCGCGACCTGGCCGAAGCAGCGGACGCGGCGAGAGCCGAGCACTAGTACAACTGTTGTCCACGCCTGCTAGCGCTTTCGAACGGATGCGGGGGCTGAGCCGGTGGATTCGCGGACTACCAGTTCGGGGTCGATTACGATTTCGTGTTCGGGGGTACTTGGCGGGTCGAGCGGGGGGATCAGGCAGTCGCAGATGATTTGGCCGATGCGTTCGCGCGGGATGTGGACCGTGGTTAGCGCCGGGTAGCAGAATTCGGAGAGCTTGACGTTGTCGAAGCCGGTGACGGAGACGTCTTGCGGGACGCGGATGCCGCGCTCGCGGAGCTCGCGGAGGGCGCCCACCGCGGTCACGTCGTTAACGCATATCAGGGCTGTTGGTTCGTAGCCGGTCGCCAACAGCGCGCGGGTGGCTTGCCGGCCTCCTTCCAGAGTGTCGGCATCGGCGGCGCTTCTCACTTCCAGCACGGGGTTGCGGGCCACCGCGTCCAGCACCGCTTTCATGCGCTCATTGATGGGCGCCAGCATGGCGTGGTGGCCGATGAAGCCCAGCCGGCGGTGGCCGAGGCTGTGCAGATAGTCGATCACCTTCTCGATTCCACGGCGGTAATTCACGCGGATGTTGGTGATGTTTGGCCGCGGCGTACCCACGTCGTAGAAGACCACCGGGATGCGGCTCTCGGTCAATTCCTTGATTAGCGCGGGATCCATTTCCGAGACGATGGCGGCCAAGCCCGCGACGCGGCGGCCGATCATCAGGCGAATACTGGTGACCAGTTGCTCGGATCGGTAATCGGTGTTGGCCACCACCACCTCATAGCCGCGGGCGTGCGCGCCGGACTCGACGGTCTTGTAGATATCGAAGAAGAACGGGTTCTCCATGTTGGAGGCGATGACCCCGATGGTGCGGCTTTTTCCGCCGGCGAGATTGCGCGCGTGCAGATTGGGATGGTAGCGGAGTTCCTCGATGGCCTTTTCGACGCGGGCGCGGGTCGAGGCTTTGACTACGCTGGCATTGTTGAGCACGCGTGAGACGGTGGCGGTGGAAACCTTGGCTCGCCGGGCCACTTGCTCGAGGTTCATGCGTTCTTTCATTGTAGTGCTGTTTTTGTAATGGAATTAACCAGGTACGGGTGAAAGACAGGGCTTGACACGGAAATTGATAGCGCTTACACTAATCCAAACGTCTCGAACCGGCTGCTCCAGCGGCTGGTTGCGGGCAAGCGTTTGCAAGACGCGTGTTTGAAAACATTCGGGTTGGCGGATTTTCACAAAGGGGACAATCGCGATGAGATACGGACTATTGCTTTTGGCGCTGTTCGCCGTCGTAGCTTGGGGGCAGACTAGCGACGTTGGTTCGGTGACAGTGAATGTTACAGATGCCTCGGGCGCAACCGTGCCGGATGCTCAGTTGCAGCTCCGGAATCTGGAGACCAACGACATGCGGCGGGCGGCCACGCAGGCAAACGGCAACTACGCGTTTCCGAATCTGCCGTTCGGCGTGTACGAACTGACGGTCAGCAAGGCGGGATTCGATAGCCAGGTATTTCAATCCGTGCAGGTGCAGGTCTCGCGCATCACGACGATCAATGTTGCGCTGAAGGTCGGCGGCACCACGCAGACGGTGACTGTTGCTGACGCCGCGACGCCGCTGGTGGAGACCGATTCGAGCACGTTGTCCGACAGCATCGACACCAAGCAGGTGGTGAACCTGCCGGTCAGCGGGCGCAACATCATGAGCCTGGCTTTTCTGGTGCCGGGCTGGTCGAGCACGCAGGGCGTCGGGTCGACGTTTGGGACCTGGGACAACCTGCCGGGCGGCGCGGTGGTGAGCGCGGACTTCGATGGCACGCCTGGAATCAGCAATCGTTTTCGCAGCGGCGGTTTCCAATACGGCACCACGGCGGTGCAACCGCGCATCGAGGATGTGGCGGAGATGACCATCCAGACGGCGCAGTTGGATCTGGGAGGCATCGGGACGTCGGCCATGCGCATCAGCATCGTGCAACGGCACGGTACCAACGCGTTTCATGGCCGAGTGTATGAGGATTTCCGCAACACCGATTTGAATGCGAACTCATGGATCAACAACGCGACCAACCAGCCCCGAAACATTTTGAAGCTGAACGATTTCGGTGCCAGCGTTGGCGGGCCGGTGCTGAAGAACAAGTTGTTTTTCTTCGGTACGTTTGCCGAGTCGATCCAGCCTTTTTCCGGTACCGTTACCTCCACGGTGTTGAGCCCCGGGGCACAGCAGGGATTGTTTTCCTATAAGGATCCGAGCGGTGCCATCCAAACTTTGAATCTGTTGAACGTGGCAGGCGCCGCCGGTCTGCCATCGACGCTGAATTCCAACGTGGCGGCTTCGCTGGCGGCAATCAACGGCACTTACGGGAAGGGCTCGCTGATACCGACATCCGATCCGAATATATTCAAACTGGCTTTCCCCTATACACATCGGGACACAATCTACTATCCGACGGTACGGATGGACTGGAATGCAACCGACAAGGTACGGATGTTCGTGTCCTATGCACAAACGAAGACCTTCAACGACCTCGCCAACAATCCGCAGTTTCCTGGCAACCTTCCGCAGGACAAATTGAATTACACGTCCAACCGGCACAACAACCGGATCGCGGGGGTTGGCGTGGATTGGCTGTACCGGCCGACGCTGGTGAATCAGTTCCATGCCGGGTATATGTATCAATTCGATCTATTCGATGCGGAGACGCTGGGAATCGACTTGCCGAACCTCTACCGGCAAAACTGGCCCTACGGATTGACCAGCCTGTATGGCAACGCGTATCCACGGCGTCCGATTTCTTCGTTTTATCCGCTGCTCAACGCGGTAGACAATCTGACTTGGCAGAAGGGCGCGCATTCGATCGTGTTCGGTGCGAGCTGGTTCCGGGAGCAGGATCACTATTGGAATGGTCCGGGCGGCGAGCCGAATTACACGTTCGCCTTGGACGCGCAGGATCCGGCTACGAACGCGATCAACGGGGCATTGGCTTCGCAGAACACAACGATCCAGGGGAACGCACGGTCGCTTTACTCATTGCTTGCGGCGCGGGTGTCGCGCGTGAGTATAGGCGTGGGCCGGCCGCTGGATCCGTCGACGGGGCAGTACAAACCATTCGGTTCGTACAATCTGGATGAGGTGCAGGCGGCAAGCGGCTTTTGGACGCAGGACCGGTGGAGGTTGCGGCCGAATCTCACGCTTAACTACGGATTGCGCTGGGACATCTACGGCGACAATCACGACGTGAACGGATTCTATAGCAGTCCGCCGTCGATCGCGGATCTTTGGGGTCCGACACCGGTGGGCGTTGTGGATTCGCCGGGGACATTGGGCGGTGTCGCGAATCCGACGTTCCAGGCGCGGGTGCATGTCTACAACACGCAGTGGAAGAATTTCTCCCCCGCGATTGCGTTGGCGTGGAGTCCGTCGCGGACCGACGGGTGGATGGGCAAGCTGGTTGGAAAAGATAAGACCGTCATCCGCACTGGCTACTCGTTGAGGAGTTATCTGGAAGGTGCGCAGAACTTCTGGGCATTCGCGTCGAACTCGGGACAGTTCTTCTTCCAATCGGGAAGCATTACGCCGAATACAGGCGGAGGGACGGGAACGTTCCAGCCAGGTGCGCTGACCTTCGGATCCACGCTTCCTGGTTATCTGTTGCAGCCTTCGACTTATTCGAAGACTGTGCCCGCTGCGAATCTGTGGGGCAGTACGTTCTGGGGAATGAATCCGAACATCCGCATGCCTTATGTCCAACAATGGAATTTTGGCATCCAGCGGCAGATCGGTGCCGGGAGCGCGATCGAGGTGCGGTATGTCGGCAATCTGTCGCTACATCAGTGGCTGAGTTACGACATCAACGAGGTGAACGTTTTCGAGAACGGATTCCTGAAGGAGTTTCAGAACGCGCAGAGCAACCTGAAAATCAACCAGGCCAACGGGAAGGGCAATTCGTTCGCGAACAACGGATTCGCGGGGCAAGTGGCGCTGCCGATCTTCACGGGGGCGTTTGGAAGCGCGACTTCGTCGAACTTCAGCAACAGCACTTTTGTGAACAACCTGCTGAACGGCGGGGCCGGTTCGATGGCGCAGACGCTGGCCACCAACAAGACTTTCTACTGCAACCTGGTGGGGACCAATAACTGGGCTCCATGCGTGGCACAGGGGATTACGGCTTCGGCGGCGGGCGCGGGTTTTCCGGTCAACTTCTGGCAGACGAATCCTTACGCATCGGGCGTGAATTATCTGGATGCGGCCGGGCACACAAATTATCACGCACTGCAGATCGACTTCCGGCAGAGGCCGACGCACGGGATGCAGTTCAACGTGAATTATTCCTGGGCGCATTCGTTGGGGATCGCAGCACAGGATGGGATTCAAGGGCAGGGGAATAACATTTACTACACGCAGCGGAATTTCCGGTTGAATTATGGGCCGAGCCTGTTCGACATCCGGCACGTGGTGCACGCCAGCGGTACTTACGATCTGCCGTTCGGCAAAGGGCGGCAGTACTTGAACCAGAGTAGGCTGGCGGATTACACCGTAGGCGGGTGGACGCTGGGGACCATCGTGGTGATCCAGAGCGGGAATCCGTTCCAGTTCGGCAACGGCTTCGGGACGCTGAACAACGGGGACTCCGGGGTGAGTCTGAACGGCGTTACGGTGGGGAATTTGCAGAACGCGATTGGCGTGTTTCGGACCGGGAATCCCTGGGTGGACATGATCGATCCGAAGTTTATCGGTGCGAACGGAGCAGCGAATGCCGCTCTTTTGAGCCCGAACAACGTTGCCGGGTCCTTTGGGTATCGACCTTACGTGTACGGGCCGGGATGGTACAACATCGATTTGTCGGTGAACAAGACGTTCCCGATTCGGGAGTCGGTGCGCTTCACGTTCCAGGCGGAGTTCCTGAACGCGACGAATCATCCGACGTTCAATTTCATCACGAACCCAAATACGTTGAGTGTGCAGAGTAACAGCTTTGGACAGAGTAATAACGGGAACGCATTCTCCGGGGCGCGCAGGATTGAGTTCCGGGCGAATCTGGAGTTTTAGCGGCCTCTGAACCTCGTGACCTTTCACAACTGCTGACCACCAGATGGTGGCACCGCCTTTAGCCGGTGAAAGGCAGGTTTTAGCCGGTGCGGGCGCGCCGCTACAACGCGTCCGGCGGCTTCGCATTCCCGTTCCCATTCAAAAACCGATCAAACCAATAAAGCTGCCAATTCAAGCTCTCCACCAAATGCTTCGGCTCCCCAGTACGCGTCAAGTTATGATTCTCGCGCGGGAAAATCACGAACTCCGACGTCACTCCATAATGCTGCAGCGCCCGAAACCACTGCTCCCCCTGCTCGATCGGAACCCGGTAATCGTTGTCCGAATGCAGCACCAACGTCGGCGTCTTCACGTTCTTCGCGTACTTCAGCGGCGACGCCTCCCAATATTGATCGAAATCGTCGAACAGAAATCCCTTGAAGTCGTCCTCGTGCCCGTAAGCGCCGTCGCGCGTCCCGTCGTCGCTGATGAAATTCGACACGCTGCGCAGCGTCACCGCCGCCTTGAACCGATTGGTGTGGCCCACAATCCAGTTGGTAAGGTAGCCACCATAGCTGCCGCCAGTGACACCCATCCGATCCGCATCGATCCACGGATTCTGCTTCAGCACGGCGTCGACGCCGACCATCACGTCCTGATAATCCATGCCCCCCCAGTTGTCCTTGATGCCCCGCTCAAATTTTTCGCCGTACCCGGTTGACCCGCGCGGATTACAGAAGAACACAGCGTAGCCCTTCGCCGCGTAAACCTGGAATTCGTGATACCAATCGACGCCGTATTGCCCCGCCGGCCCGCCATGAATGCTCAGGATCATCGGATACTTCTGCCCCGCCTGCCAGCCGATCGGCTTCACCAAAAATCCGTCGATCGGCCAGCCATCCGTGCTCTTGTATGCCAACCGCTGAACCGGCGCAGTCTCCAGTTCCGCCCATAGCTTGGCGTTGGCATGCGTCAACTGCCGCTCGCCGCTGCCATCCAATTTCGCCACGTAGAGATCGTCAAGATGCTGAAAATCGTTGGCCAGGTAAGTCATTACTCCGGCCTTCTCGTTCATGTCGAATCCACGAACCGCTCGCTCGCCGGTGGTAACCTGCGCCACTTTATGCGCCGCCAAATCGATGCGAAACACGTGCGTAGTACCTTTCGTGCCGGTCTCGAATCGCAGCTCATTCGCGTGCGGTCCCCAGTGCAGATCGGTGGGGATGAGATCGAAATCTTCCACCACGCGAGTCGACGCTCCTCCCGTCGAAGCCGCAACATAAAGCCTCGGAAACTGCCGCCGAGCAGTGCGCCCCGCGAACACAATCTGCTTCCCATCCGGCGACCACCGGGGCATATCGTCCTCAAACGCATGATCGGAAATCTTGGTGAGCGCACCACCATCGGCCGCGATCACCCAGACATCCTTGTTGTGACCACCGTCGTACTCCTTGCCAGTGCGGTCGGAAACAAACGCGATGCGCGTCCCATCGGGCGACCATTGCGGATCGGCATCATTCCAGTCGTCGCCGTTCGTGATCTGCTTGTCCTTCCCAGTGACGGCGTCGATCACCCAGATGTGAGCGCGCTTGTCGTCGTACCAACCCGTGTCGTTGAACTTGTAGGAGATGTGCCTGTAATGGCGCACATCGCTCTTGCGGGCGCTCGCCGCGATCTGATCGCTGGGCCCGGTGCGGCTGATGGCCGCGAATCGCTTCCCATCGGGCGACCATTGATAGACGCCGACGCCGTTCTTGAGATGCGTCAGGACCTGCGCCTCTCCTCCGTCCATGTGCAGAATCCAAATCTGCGGACGCGACGGCTCGGCAGCCACTCCCCCAGCCGGCGCAGCGTCCACGTTGCGATTCGAAAGAAACGCAAGCCGCGTCCCATCGGGACTCCATCGCGGCGCGTTCGAATTCGCGCCCTCGGCGGTAAGCCGCCGCGGAGCCGACTGCCCGTCCACCGCCACCATCCAAATCGACGAGTTCCGCCGGTTCTTCTGCTGATCGATCACCGTCACGACATAGGCCACCTGCTTGCCGTCAGGCGAGAGCTTGGCATCGTTCAGGAAGTGAAACGCGAAGTAGTCTTCCGGCGTAATCCCGCGATTGGCGAATCCTACAGCAGAAAACGCGAGAACAATCAGGACAAAAGGTGCGAGACGGGTTTGGAGCAGCCGCATGGGAGGTAGTTTATCGCAGTGCCAGCCCCGTTTGATAAACTCGTATGCCATGACCCGTTTGAAAACCCTCCGTTTTTCCGTTGTCCTGTTTTCCGCCTCCTTGCTCCTTGCCCAGCCCGCCGCGAAGCGCCTGCTCAAGATCGACGACATGCACAAATTCCACGACGTGCGCGACGTGCAAATTTCACCCGACGGCAAGTGGGTAGTTTACACCGTCAGCTCCGTGGACACCACGGCCGACAAGGGCGACACCGACGTCTGGATGGTCAGTTGGGACGGAACGCAGCAGTTGCGTCTCACCTCGAGCCCGGAGAGCGAGAACGCGCCTCGCTGGAGCCCCGACGGACGCTATCTGGCGTTTCTATCCGGTCGGCCCGGCAAAGCGAAAGGCTCGCAAGTGTGGTTGCTTGATCGCAACGGCGGCGAAGCGCAGCAGTTCACCGACGTTAAAGGACGCCTCTCCTCTTACGACTGGGCGCCCGACTCCAAGAAACTTCTGTTGGTGCTCGCAGAACGCGATCCGGCCGATGCCGACGAAAACGCACCTCCGGCAACAGGCCCGAATGCGAAAGCTCCCAAACCGATTGTCATCGATCGCTACAAATTCAAACAGGACGTCCAGGGCTACCTGACGCAAAAGCCAGGCCGCTTCTTTCTGTACGACATGGCCACGAAGAAACCCGAGGCCCTAACCGCCGATGGCCTGGAGGTCGCCGCGCCATCGTGGTCGCCCGATGGAAAGTCCATCGCCTTTCTCGGCAAAGAGGGCAAGGATGCGGAACGCTACAACACCTGGAACATTTATGTCATCGAAGCGCGCCCCGGCGCAACGCCCAAGCAGATCACCCACTACGACGGGATTCACTCCTCGGCCTCACGCGCGCAGCCGGAATGGAGCCCCGATGGCACTCGCCTGGTTTACCTCCAAAGCTCCGGCGCAAAGCTCGGCGCGTACAACATGAATCGCATGGCCGTCGTGTCCGTCACCGGCGGCGAGCCGAAGTTGATGGCCACGAATCTCGACCGTAGCGTCTCAGCGCCTCGCTTCACCACCGATGGCTCGTCCATTTTGTTCCTGGTCGCCGACGACCGCTCCGAATATCCGGCGCGCATTCCCGCCAACGGCGGCCCGGTGGAGCGCTTGATGAAAGGTCCAGGTGTCATCTCAACCCTCGCGCAGGGCAAAGACGGGCGCCTCGCTGTCCTGGCGGTAAACGACGGGACCCACGCCGAAATTCACGCCTTCGAAAATGGCGCGCTGCGTCCGCTCACTCGTCACAACGACGCGTTGATGGCAGAACTAAAACTCGGCGCAACCGAAGAGTTCAGTTGCAAAGCAAAAGACGGCACCGAAGTCCACGGCCTGATCACCAAGCCGGTGGACTACGAAGCAGGCCACAAATACCCAACGCTGCTGCGAATCCACGGCGGTCCAAATGGCCAGGACGCCCACGGTTTCAACTTTGAGCGCCAGATCTTCGCCGCGAACGGCTACGTCGTAGTGAACGTGAACTATCGCGGCAGTTCCGGCCGCGGTGAAAAATATCAAACCGCGATCGCTGCCGATTGGGGCAACAAAGAAGTAATCGACCTGCAAGCCGCAATGGACCACGTCGTCGCCATCGGCCTGGCCGACCCCGACCGCTTGGGCGTCGGCGGCTGGAGCTACGGCGGCATCCTCACCGACGCCATCATCGCCAAGGATCATCGCTTCAAAGCCGCCACCAGCGGTGCGGGCACCGCGTTCCCAATCGCGCTCTACGGAGTCGACCAGTACATCATGCAATACGACGAAGAAATCGGACCCCCGTGGAAAGTCGGCCTCGATCCGTGGATGCGCATCTCCTATGGATTCCTGCACGCCGACCAGATCACCACACCAACCCTATTCATGGGCGGCGAGAAAGACTTCAACGTCCCGCTCGTGGGCGGCGAACAAATGTACCAGGCCCTCCGCAGCCTCGGCGTCCCGACCCAATTAGTGGTGTATCCAAACTCGTTCCACGGCATCACCCGCCCGAGCTATCAAAAAGATCGCATCGAGCGCTACCTGGCCTGGTACGCAAAATACTTGAAGCCCTCGGAAACCCCGGTTCCGACGTCAGCAGGCACCACGCACTAACGTTTCCAGTGAGGCAAGTCCGCTCCCTTTACGGTCACGGCTCGGAAA
>DASQGY010000205.1:0-9693 GCA_035632375.1 Bryobacteraceae bacterium
CTAATGTTGGTCACTGAAATATCAGATGCGACAAAAGCAATCCACCGAGCGTCGGCACGAGTGCCGACGCGGCACGCATGAGTGCGTGCGCTACAATCTCGACGAAGCAGAATCAATAGCTTGCGCGGGCGCGCGGAAAACTTAACGACATTGGGCTATAGCCTGTGCCACCACGTTCTGATGGGTTGAAAAAGCTATTCAGCAAGGGGTGGCACAGATTTTTTAGTCTGCGCAGCGGCCTGCACGTACACTCGCGCGCAGTTTAGATTGTGCCGCAGCGTCCCGCGTGGGACAATGAATTATGAACCATGTGATGTTCCAAACGCAGGATCTGCGTGTCCGCATCGAAAAAAAAGTCGCCTGCGTCGATCAACGCCGGCTCGATGGCGAGCCTTGGCGGGAGATCGATCAAAATGAGTTGCCCGTTACGGAACAATGGCTTCGTAGTCCGATTCGAACCTCTCCTCTGAAAGTTGCTCTCATTGCTTTTGAGCGCGAACACCCGGGCGATCAGACGCTGCGTGTCGCACTGCAGGCGTAAATTTACTTAGATCGTGGGGAATCCGCTTCCACACACGTGAAACTGGCGGCATCGTCCGTACTGCCCGATCCGTTCCAGCGCGCTATCTTCGGATAGGCGCAGAGGGGACGGGTTCGCGCCACGCCGCTCGCCGGACCTGCGCCCTTGTACCTGGTGGCGACGATTTGTTCCGGCGGCTGGCCACCCTCTGCCCACTTTTCCAGGGCGCTCGCCATGTCGTGTTGCGCGTCGCCTTGCGCTACGCTGGCTTGGCCGAAACTGTTGGGACCCGGTCCGCCACCGCAGTGCTGCATTCCCGGCACCATGAACAGGCGCACAAAAGCGCTCGTATCTTTCGCACCCATCTTCGCCGCGACGCTCTGGTAGTACTGGATGGTATTGACCGGGGGAATCGCTGCATCACTCCAGCCGTGGTACAGAATCAGCTTTCCGCCTCGTTTCTTGAAGGCCGACAGGTCCGGATTTGTCGCGTTGAACCGCTGCCCGACTTTGTCGTCGGCGACCTTCGGATCGCGATCCATGTTGAACGTCTTGAAGTCCCATTGAGCGTCGTCGAAGACCATGTTCTTGAAGAACTGCGTTCCGAAGGCGTATTGCGTGCTCTTGGCCGGCCCCGGCCCGGTAATCCAGCCGGACCATCCGCCGAATCCGGTTTCCCCTCCCACGGAAAAGCCCGGAAAGAGTTGCGCGCCTTTGGAATTCTTCGGACCATCGTAGATTTTTTTAAGAGCCGCAACCTGTGGAGCGGTGAGGCAAGCATCGGAATCCGGTCCCTTGCAAAGAAGCTTGGCCGGATCGAAGTGGCACTGCGGCGGATTGTCTATCACGCCGTCCTTCACGCCATCCGCGGCATCGCACGCTTCCAGCGTCGCGGCCTCAATCGCCGGCACCTTGCTCGCTGGGATGTAGCTCGCCGGATCGTCGAGAGTAACCTGCAGGTTCCAGATCGCGCCTGTGAGAAGATGCGTCCAGTAGTTCGCGGGCGCGCCGGCGATAATGCCGTCGTAATCCGCCGGGAAGCGCTGCGCTTCCATCAGCGCCTGCCGGCCGCCGTTTGAGCAGGAGCTGAAATACGAATGCTTGGGTGAGTTGCCATAAAAGGCGCGAACCAGCGCCTTGGCCTTGTCCGTCGTTTCGTGGATCGCGCGGTACCCGAAATCCACCACCTTCTCCGGATGCCCCAACGCCCAACTCCCATCCGTGACCCCGGCATGATGCCCGGTATCCGTCGATGCGGTTGCGTATCCGTGGAGCACCGCGTTCGCCATCGCCGCGTAGCTGATAGATCCGGCGAAGCCGCCGTTGCCGATGCCCTGGAATTTACCATTCCAACCCGAGCTTGGCAGCCAGACTTCGAATTGGATCTCGGAATCGTTCGATGGTTTGAGAACCCCCGCGACACGGCAGAACGCAGGCAGGCCCTGGATCGGTTGACCGCCGGGCGGAGTGAAGGCGCCAGCGGGAACGGCCTGTGCAGTGAAGGTCGTGTTCGCAAGCGTGAGCTTGGCCAAATCGTCGCAACTTGCGGCTGCCGCTGGCAACGGGAAGGTGGCGATGCAACCGAAAAGAGCGATGGTCGTGAAATGAAGTCTGCTAGAGGCGCCGGGCATGGTAGGGACTATTCTACCCCACAGACCCCGAAGGGGGGCTGTGCTACACTGAAACCGTAGTTAGTAGTGATTTGGCATCTTCGCATACGTCCGGTCCAAACAGCCCTCGTTCGATCCTGCCCTGATTCACCAATTGTCAACCAAAAGGAAAAAGAGAAATGAAGAATATTTTCGTAGGGAACCTCAATTTTGGGGCTACCGAAGATGCCGTTCGATCCATGTTCGAGGCTTATGGAACCGTGGAACGTGTAAACATCATCACTGACCGGGATACCGGCCAGCCCCGAGGATTCGGATTTGTGGAGATGAGCGTCAACGCGGATGCGGATCGCGCCATCGCCGAATTGAATGGCCGCGAGCTCGATGGCCGTGCGCTGAACGTCAACGAAGCCCGCCCGAAGACGGACCGTGGCTCGGGTGGCGGTGGCGGCGGACGTCGCGACAAGCGCTGGTAATTCATTGAGTAGGAAGGGCGGCGTGTCAAAATGCCGCCCTTTTTCATTAACTGTAATCTTCCTCGCCGCTTCCGACGATAGACAAACAGATGCAGCCCTGGACAGAAGACCTCTCAGAACGCGGCTTGGATGAGCTTGTCGAGTCGCAGATTGAGAACCGGGCGTGGGGCAAGGAACTTCGGCGCCGCACCAACGACCTTGTGAACAGCCGCTTGGCCAAGCACATAACCCACGCCGACTACGTTGCCGACCGCCAGCTAGTCCACGATGACGCCGCCGAATATCAGCGCAGGGCGGCGATACTCGAGACGCAGATCGTCCGGCGCACGGTCCGCCCGCTCGTCGTGGGCAGCTAAGCTCTCTCCCACCATCACCACAGGAGTGCCGCTGATGCGACAATCCTAAGAAGAAATGATCTGGAAGCGACCCTGCATTGCCACCTTAGTCATCTGCTCCAGCTTCTGCTCGGCGCAGAATCCCGACATCTGGCCAACCAAACGCTGGCCCATCGCCTCGCCGCGAGCCGCCGGACTCGATCCCAAAGCTCTAGCGGATTTCGACGCCGAGATGGCCGGCGGAAAGTACGGCAATGTCGACAGCTTCCTGATCATCCGCAACGGCAAGCTGGCATTCGAGCGATCCTACAAGCGCAACTACGACCAGATCTACGCGGACCAGGCGCGCCATCCCGGACCACTGAATCCGCACGACCCCACCGGGCCTTACAACTACTTCAACCCCTGGTGGCACCCTTTCTACCGCCGCGGCGACCTGCACACCATGCAATCCGCTTCGAAGACTGTTACCTCGGTCGTGATCGGCACGGCTATCGCGCACAACGAATTCCCGGAACTCGACACTCCAATTTTGAAGTTTTTCGACGAAGGGAAAGTGGCCCATGTTGACGATCGGAAGCGCCGCATCACGCTTCGCCATCTGCTAACCATGACCGCCGGGTTCGATTGGAATGAAAACCTTCCCTACAATGACCCGAACAACGCCGCCAGCCTGATGGAAGCCAGCGCCGACTGGATTCAGTTTGTCGTCGATCGCCCCATGGCCGCCGATCCGGGCACGGTCTTCAACTACAACAGTGGCGTCACCGAGCTGCTCGCGTGCATCTTCCGCAAGGCCACCGGCAAGGATCTGGAAGAATACGCCGCGCGGAACCTCTTCACCCCGCTCGGCATGGATTATTACTGGAAGCGCTCGCCGTCAGGTTTGGTCGACACTGAAGGAGGCCTCTATCTGAAGCCGCAGGATCTCGCCAAAATCGGCTATCTCTTTCTGCACAACGGCATCTGGGACGGCAAGCAGATCGTGCCCGCTGCGTGGGTGAAAGCGTCCGTTTTGCCGAGCGCCTCTGTTGGGTTCAATGGCGTGAAGTACGGATTCCAATGGTGGCTCTATACATACGGTGACGACCACTCGCGTGTTGCGTGGGCCGCATCGGGCTTCGGCGGACAAGCGATGCTAGTCCTGCCCGAATACGACCTCATCATCGCGTACACCGGGTGGAACATTTTAGACGGACAGCCCAGGCTCCCCTACCGCCTAGCCATCGACCGCGTGCTGGGCGCTATATCACGATCGCAGCGCGACCACAGGTGAAACCTGAACTGCCCGCCGCGCCGGAATCCAGCAGGCCAATAAGGCCACGGAGGCCAGCAGCACCGGAACGCCCACGAACGTCGCGGGATCGTACGGCGAAACGCCGAACAACAGTCCGCTGATAGAGCGGGTCACGCCCAGCGCGGTAACCACACCTACCACAACGCCGCTCAGCGTCAGCATCATGCCCGGCCGCAAGGCCTGCATCACCACGTCCTGGGACTGCGCGCCCAGCGCCATGCGGATTCCGAATTCCTGCGCGCGCTGCGCCACCGCGTAAGCCATCACGCCGTAGATCCCGATCGACGCCAGAAACAAAGCCAACCCCGCGAAGACGGCCATCAGGAACAACGAAAATTTTCGCCGCGCCATGGAACCGGCCATGATCTCCTCCATCGTCCGGATTCCATAAACCGGCAAGTCCGGATCGATCCCGTGCACGATTCCGGTGACCGCCTCTTTTAGGCTCCGTACGTCGGATGCCCCGCGCAGCAGAACCGACATCTCTCCTGCCGAACTCTGATACTGCGAGAAATAAATGTGCGGTGTCGCTGGAGCATCCAACCCCTCGTGATGCACGTCCCCGACGATTCCAACGATCTCGGCGTCCCCCTGCCGGAAGCGCATGCGTTTTCCGATCAACCCCTGGCCTCGCGCGAATTTCTTCACGAACGCCTCGTTCACCAACGCAACTCTCTTGCTTTTATCCGAATCCCGATCGGTGAAGAAGCGCCCGCCCAGGAGTGGGGTTTTTAGCACCTGAAAATATTCGGGACTGGCCGTCGCCAGACTAGCCGATAGCACGCTGCGGCCCCCGTCGGATTCATCGGAGAAAGTGAAAGGAAGCACGTTCGTCCCGTCAGGCTGGAAAGGAATTGCGCCCCCGCCGCCCATCGCCACTTCCCGTATTCCGGGCAGGCTCCGTGCCTGCCGCATGATCTCGCGCGACAAGGCGGCGATTGGAGCGGGTGTGCGGTAGCGGTTCGCCTCCGGATGATTCGGGAATGGAATCCAAATGCGCGCCACCAGCAGGTCCTTGGTATCGAGACCGGGATTCACTCGCAGCATGTCCCAGAAACTGCGGATCAGCAACCCTGCTCCGATGAGTAACACTACGGACAGGGCGATCTCGGTGGCCACCAGGAATCCACGGAAACGGCTCTGCCGCAAACTGGACCCGCCGCTCCGGCCACCCTCCTTGAGGTCTTCATTTGGATCCTTGCGCGAAGCGTCTAAGGCCGGCGCCAAACCGAACAGGACGCCGGTTCCCACCGAGAGGAGAATCGCCAGACCCGCTACGCCGAGGTTGAAATGCACTTCGCTGACGCGCGGCAGGTCCGCGGGCATCATGGCCACTAGCGATCCCTTGGCAGCCGCGAGAACGGCGACGGCCGTCAGTCCTCCCGCCACCGAGAGCAGTACGCTTTCCGTGAGCAGTTGACGAATCAATCGTGCGCGCGATGCCCCCAGCGCCTGCCGGATGGCCAACTCGCGCACCCGCGCCGACGATCGCGCGATGAGGAGACTTGCCAGATTTACGCATACAATCAGCAGTACGAACCCGACGGCGGCCATCAGCACCAGCAGTGTCGGCTGGATGTTCTCCGTAAGGCTTTGCTGCGCCAGTTCCACGCGTAGCGACCATCGCCCCGCCGCCGGGTAGTCCTTGGGATACATTTCCTGCAGGTGGGCCGCGAGCGCATCCAATTGTTGCTGCGCTTGCTGTAATGTGATCCCGCGTTTCAAACGCGCCATGACGCCTGGAAGATAACGCTGCGCTCGAAGCGGCGGGTGCGGAAACGGATCCGCCATGAATCCCGCGGCCGCCCAAAACTCCACGTCGCCTGCCAGCGTCTGCCCGGGATGCCTGAATTCCGGAGGCATCACACCAATAATGGTGTAGCCATCTTCATCTACTCGGATTCTTTTCCCCAGAACGTGGGGATCGCCGCCGAACTGCCGCTGCCACAGTCCATCGCTAATCACCACCCCGTCGCTGAAGCCGGGCTGCGCATCCTCCGGACCATACACTCGCCCCAGCGCCGCCTTGGCGCCCAGCAACTGAAAATAGTTCACGTTGGTCCCCAGCATCTCGATGCGCTCAGTGTGATCGCCTCCACTCAGCGCGGTGCTCACCGGGAAGATAACCGTGATTCCTTCGAAAATGCCGGATCGCCGCAGGTCCTCCAACTCCGGCACCGACATCCCGATGTCCTTCACGGACGCACCCTTCAAATCGTCATAAACGCGCACCAGCTTCTCCGGCTCCTGGAACGGAAGCGGCCGCAGCAGCACGGCGTTCACCACGGTGAAGATCGCGATGTTCGCGCCGATGCCCAGAGCCAGCGTCAGCACGGCCACCGTGGCGAAACTCGGACTCTTCAATAGGCTGCGCCAGGCATAGCGCACATCCTGCAAAACCTGTTCCAGCCACACGATGGATCGCTCCTCGCGGTGCAGTTCCTTGGCTTGATCCACGCCGCCGTACTCGCGCCGCGCCGCGAGCCGCGCTTCCTCTGGCGACATGCCGCGGCGTTGAAATTGCTCCGCAAGCAGCGCAAGGTGCGCATCCACTTCGCGCGCCAGATCATTCTCCGCTCGTCTGCGATGGAAGAAGCTGTTCACCTTCGCCCACATCCGTTTCCAGTGACGCATCGCCTATGACTCCTCGCCCAGCAGCTTCTCCACCAGCCCGGACATCTGCCGCCAGCGTTGCGTCTCCTCGCCGAGCGCCTTCCGTCCGGCGTTGGTGATGGCGTAATACTTCGCTTCCCGGCCATTCTCCGTTTTGCTCCACTTGCCCTTGATCCAACCCTGCTGCTCCAGCCGTACCAGCGCTGGGTAGAGCGTGCCCTGGTTGAGGTGCAGCAGGTTTTCCGATACCTGCTGGAGTCGTGTCGCGATGCCGTAGGCGTGCTGTGCGCCCATGGTTGCCAGGGTGCGCAGCACAATCAGATCCAGCGTGCCCTGTAGAACCTGAATCCGGGATTTGTCTTCACTAGCCATTCAAGTGGACCTCTTAAGACAGTTTCCACGACTGTCCACTTGGATGTCAAGTGGGCGCGGCCTACACGAGCAGCCATCCCGCGGCCAGCGCGGCGGCCACCAGCCTCGCCAGCCAGCCCATCGAGTGGGACACAACTAACGCCGGGTGCATTTTTACATACAACGCATTGGAAATCGTCAGCGGGACCGGCGCCATGATCCACACGATTCCAGCCAATTCGAGCGCCGCTCCGTATCCGTGAAGCGACGATAGGTGGTAAAGAAACACAAACGCCGCACAGGTCACAAGTCCCATCAGTGTGACGGTGAGAATCGTCTTCGTCTCGCTCTTGCCCGGTGCGGCGCGCCAAACTTCCGGATACGCAGCGTATTTGTCGTGAAACAACACGCCAAAGAAAAACCAGTCGGTAAACGAACTGACCACGCCCGCCGCGGCCACGGCCATGAGGAAGTGTGTCCAATTCATCGCCGCTCCTTAAACGATCCCCGGCCGCCGGTGCGCCGCCTTCGTCGCCTGCTCGAACGCATTCGCCATCTGCAGCACCGCCCAGTCCTCGCGATGCCGGCCCACGATTTGCAAGCCCACCGGCAGGCCCTCCGGCGTGTATCCGCACGGCACCGAAATCGCCGGATTCTCCAGAATCGAAATCAGGTAGCAGCTCTTCATCCATTCGATGTAGGTGCTCATCCGCACGCCCTCAATCTCAGGGACGTACGGTTGCGTCACATCGAACGGCGGCACCTGTGTCGTCGGCAAAATGAAGTATTCGTATTTCTCCTGAAACACTCGCATTCGCTCCCACACCTGGCTATGGAGCGCATCGGCCTTGGAAATATCGGAGCCGCTGAGTTTCAATCCACGCTCCACTTCCCAAATGATGGTGTCCTTCACCTGATCGCGATGCGTTCGCACCAGCTCCCCGCGCGTCGATGCATAGCCCCAGGCACGCAGCGTATTGAAGGCTTCGTCGGCGCCAGCGAGATCGGGCTCAGCTTCATCCACGATGCAACCCAGGTCCTCGAACACCTTACGCTGCGCGTTTACCGCTTCGCGAATCCGGGCGTCGAACGGAATGCCACCCAGATTCTTGAACCAGGCCACGCGCACTCCCTTGAAGTTACGCTGCAAATCGCCGGTAAAGCGCACCCCCGGCTCGGTGATGGAAACAGGACAGCGCGGATCGGGCCCAGCCATCACGCTCAACAATAGGGCGACGTCGCCGACAGTGCGCGCCATCGGCCCCGAAACGCTCAGCGTGGACCAAGAATTTCCTACAGCCGCATGCGGAACGCGACCCGGCGAAACGCGAAATCCAACCACGCTGCAGAATGCCGCGGGATTCCGCAGCGATCCTCCGGTGTCGCTGCCATCGGCGATCGGGATCATCCCGCAAGCTAGACTCACCGCGGCTCCGCCACTGCTGCCACCACACGTCTTGGTCAAATCGTACGGATTCTTGGTTGCGCCAAATACCGGATTAAACGTCTGCGACCCAGCGCCAAACTCCGGTGTGTTCGTTTTTCCAACCGCGATCGCCCCAGCCCGCTTGATGCGCTCCACCGTGATCGCGTCTACCTTCGGCACATAATCCTTGAACAGTGGAGAGCCGAATGTGGTGCGAATCCCGGCCGTCTCTACCAGATCCTTGTGCGCCACCGGCAGCCCATGCAGCGGACCCAGCGCCGCGCCACGAGCCTGTGCTTCATCGGCCTTCCGCGCATTCTCCGTGGCCTGCTCCGCGACCAGAGTAACGATGGCGTTCACTTTCGGATTCACTCGCTCGATCTGCTTCAAGTGTGCCGCCATGGCCTCGCGTGCACTGAGCTTCTTCTTCCGGATCAGCGCTGCCATTTCCACCGCAGTCAAAAAGCAAATGTCGGACGCCTCCGCAGCAAGCAGCGGCGTAGCAGCAGCCGCGCCAAGAATCTGGCCGGCCTGACGCCGCGTGATAGGCGGATCGGGCATGCCGGATTCTAGCTCGCCGGCCCAATCCATCGCAAGTCCTGGTTGCTCGGAGGTCGACCATAACGGAAAATAGGATCAGTGCAAAAGCAAATTGCCAGCGTATTCGCCATTATTTTCCTAACCGGCCTACCTTCTGCCACAGCAGCTACTTTCCGATTCATAAAATCGCAAAGCGGTCCTTCCGGAAAAATCGTGGACAACCGGTTTGTCTTCGATGAAGTGCGAAACCGGTTTGTCTACCCACAAGACAAGTCGCTCACTGTGTACTTCGAGTGGGAAGCGCCGCCGGGCGATTATACGCTGTCGGCATTTTGGAAGGATCCCGAAGGGCGAGTGTTTTCGATCTCACCGGATATCAAGATGCAGACCAAGACGTCGCAATTAAACGCCTACTGGCTCTACGAACTGGCTAATGGGATGAGAAACGGTATCTGGACGGTGGAGATACGGATTGACGGCGAGCCTGCCGGCGCTCATTCGTTCGAACTGATGATGCCAGAAGCG
>DASQGY010000206.1:0-30590 GCA_035632375.1 Bryobacteraceae bacterium
GAGATGACCAGCACGCCGTCGCGGGGCTTCAGGCCGACGCGGTCTTCCAATGTTTCCTTGAAGAACTGGAGGGACGGAAGGTCGCGCGAGCGGAGGCGCAGGGACTCCGTGTACATGGTTTGAAATATGGTGAGGATGCAGAGCAGGGCAGCGACGATGATGGCGGCGAGCAAAGGGATGGCGATCATGCGCGGGCCCGCTCGATTAGGCCGGTGGGTAATCCTAGAATTAGGCGCCACTTTCGTTCGGTGCGGGACATTTGGCCGCGATCGGTTTGGTGATCCATGCCGAGGAGGTGGAGGAGGCCGTGCAGCATCAGGATTTCGATTTCCTGGTTGATGGTGTGGCCGTGGGCGGCGGCTTGTTGGAGGGCGTGGTGGAAGGAGATGGCGATTTCGCCGAGGGAGCAGGCGTCGGCATGAGTGCCGACGCGGCACGCACGAGTGCGTGCGCTACGGGGGAATGAGAGGACGTCGGTAGGGTAGTCTTTGTTGCGGAATTCGCGGTTCAGGCGGCGTAGTTCACGACTGGTGGTGATTAGGCATTCGAAGGCGTCTCCGCTGGCGATCTCTTCTTGCAAGATTTTGGCGAAGGCGCGCACGGCGCGTCGGGATACGCCGGGAGTGGCGGTGGCGAATAGCAGAGTGGCCTGCTGCGAGGGCATAGATCCGCCTAGTTGAGCGGGATCTCGGGGCCTTCCGGATCGACGGCTGGGGGGATGGCCTCGGCGGGCGGCGGTTCGATGAGTTTCAGCGCGAGCTGGCGGTCGGCGCCGATCATTTCCTGATAGCGTTCGTAAGCTTTGACGATGCGCTGCACCAGGGCATGGCGGACGACATCGCGCTCATCGAAGTAGACGAAACTGATGCCTTCGACGCCGCGCAAAACGTCGACGGCGTTGGTGAGGCCGCAGCGTTTGCCGGTGGGCAGGTCGATCTGAGTGAGGTCGCCGGTGACCACCATTTTGGAGTTGAATCCCTGGCGGGTGAGCACCATTTTCATCTGCTCGGCGGTGCTGTTTTGCGCTTCATCCAGAATGATGAAACTGTCGTTCAAGGTACGGCCGCGCATGAAGGCGATGGGGGCGACTTCAATGACGGCGCGTTCGATCAATTTCTCGACCTTGTCGGCTTCGAGCATGTCGTAGAGCGCGTCGTAGAGGGGGCGCAGGTAGGGGTCGACTTTTTCCTGCACGTTGCCGGGCAGGAAGCCGAGACGTTCGCCGGCTTCGACCGCTGGACGGGTGAGCACGATGCGGCTGACACGCTTGTTCAAGAGAGCGGAGACGGCCATGGCGACGGCGAGATACGTTTTTCCGGTGCCGGCGGGGCCGACACCGAACACCAGGTCGTGACGCTCAATCGCTTCGACATAGCGGCGCTGGTTGACGGTTTTGGGCGCCAAGGTTTTCTTGCCGAAATTGCGCTGGCGGCCGCTGTGAACCAGGCTGCGGAGCGTGACTTCGGGGTCGGCCGTGACGACGCGCAGGTAGCTGTTGAGGTCGCCGTTAGCGAAGCTGGTGCCTTCCTTGACGAGAGCGACGTAGTCTTCGAGGATGCTGGCGGCGCGGATGACGTTGGGTTCGTCGCCTTCAATCTCCAGCGAGTCGTTCATTAGGCTGGCGGTGACGCTGAGGCCTTGTTCGAGGACTCGGATGTTTTCGTCGCGGGTGCCGAAGAGGGGTTCGATGCCGCGGGTGATCTGGACGCTGAGTTTCATTCGAGGACTGCGGGGGCGGTGCAGGTGGTGATCCGCGGGCGCGGAGGGAAGGTGGACATCTGGGGAACATTATAACAAAACGCGGGAATTCAAGAATTCAAGGAGTCAAGAATTCGAGGAATGAAAACGAGTGCACTCCTCCGCAAAGCGACACCGCCGCTCAATGGAGCTGGCTGAAAACGTAGCCGTGTGCCTTGGCTTTTGTGTGGCATTCGAAGCACGAGGCACCCGAGTCGTGAATAGCATCCTGCGACTGGCCGTTGCCCATGAACCGTTCGAAGCGCCATCCTCCCGTGCTCTTGTAGAGGTTTGAATCTTTGATCATCACGTCAACTCTGCGGCGTTCGCCCTCGAAGATGACCCCGTTCTTTTGCTGGGCTTCGCGCAGTTCGTAGACGATTACCGAGCCATCGGCGAAGTCGCCGGATGCATAGCCTTCGGTGGCCTTCGGATTCGCAAAAATGTGGTGCATTCCTTGTTCGGCCTCCGGGAACGGTCCGCCGGGCGGGATGACTCCGGTCCCCACATGGACCCAGCGTCGAAAGTTGTCGGGGTATTGCGCGGATTCGGCACCGTACAAGACGCCCAGTAGCAGTGCCGCCAAAGCGAGCAGAATCCCGGAGCTGCGGCGGAAGTGAATCAGGTGGGGATTCGAGGTGTGAGTTGCCATGAGCCCATTCTTTCAAGCAGCAAAGGGCTCGTATTGGAAAAAATTCAACTTTCAACGGCTGCCGCAAGGGATGTGAAGTCCGATTCGGGCATCGTGCGGCTGTACTCGACCGGGGTGACGCCGGCGAATGCACGAAAATCGCGGATCAGATGTGCCTGGTCGTAGTACCCGCAATCGGCCGCAAGCTGTGCCCAGTTCACGGGCATACCCTTCTTAATCTGTTCGAGCAGAGAGCGAAACCGCCGGACGCGGCAAAACAGCTTCGGCGTGAGACCAACGTGCTCGCGGAACAAGTGAATGAATCGGGTATGGCTCAAGCCAGTGTCCAACTGGATTTTTCGAACACGCCGCACTCCGCCTTCCCGCGACAACTGCTCGACCGCGTATCCGACCGCGGGATGAACTGGAGCAGCGCTCGAAAGTTTTCGGATCAGGTATTGCTCCAGCACCAGGAACTGGGCAGGTTCGCCGGCAGCGCAGCAGACGTCGTTGAGCAAGCGGTCGGCCTCAGCCGGGCAGATTTCGCTGAGCGAAATATCGGTGTTGTGCAGTTCATTCGCCGCGACCGGAAAAAACAGACGAGGCGCTCCCGGACGAAAAAGAACGCCAATGACCGCGGTGGATTGAGATGGATCGATATGGAACGACCGGGAGTAGGGGCCGGCGAGCACGGGCACTCGGACGCTGTAGGGCTGGTTGTCAATGAAATAGGACAGCGTGGGCTTTTTCAGATGAATCACCAGCGCCATGGCACCGTTTGGATAGACACGCTGGCGCGAGGGCGGCACGCCGGAGTTTGCTTCCCACCAGATGAACTCGATATATGGCGACAGCGGGGGAGGCGGCTTATGGATGCGGAGCGACACATTTATCTCGTAGCACAGAAGGGGAGCGCCGGTCGAATTTCGGTAGTGCGCTAAATGTTGGCATTTAGCGCACTACCCGAATTTCAGACAAGCGGATACCCGGGTGCAGGAATTCAAGAATTCAAGGAGTCAAGAATTCGAGGAATGAAAACCGGCTCACTCCTCCCGCAAGGCGACGCAGGGATCCACTCGCGTTGCGCGAATAGCGGGAATCGCGGCGGAACCGATGGCGGCTGCCAAAACGAGCAGCAATGCTGTTCCTAGCGTGGCGGGATCCCACGGCGAGAGTCCGAACAACAGGCTCTGTGCCAAATGAGTGGCCGCCAGTGTTGCCGGTATTCCGGCCAGGAGGCCGAACCCGAGAATCCACGATGCTTGCCGAGCCACCAGTTGGACGAGGTGGGTGGCAGGCGCACCGACGGCGAGGCGGATTCCAAATTCGCGCGTTCGTTCCACCATATCTTCGATGATACGTCTTCTCCTTCCTCGGACTCCAATTCGGAGTTGAGAAGCAAGGGCGGAAAAGGCGGGCGAGTGACCCCATGAGCCCGAGTAGCGAGCGTCGTATCGGAAGACGAGGTTAGTGGTCGATGAGCTAGAACGGGTCGACCTGGGGAAAATGAATCTTCAGCTTATGGCAAATGTAGAGAACCAGGATCGCGCCCAGTATGGAAAAAATGAGACCGGCGGGATGATAGCGTTCGTTTCTGGAGCGCGAAAGCATGTGGGAAATGCCGCCGCCGACGATCGATCCGATGATGCCGAGCACGATGGTCCAGAAGATCGTTATGTGCTCGTGCATCGCCGATCGCGCGATAACCCCCGCGATTAGGCCAATGAGAATGTACCAGATCAAGTGAAACATACGTTCCTCTCGGCGTTTGCCATTAGAACGTCGTCGAGTGTAGCCCAAGGGTTTGGCGGTTGTCAATGGAAGGTGTGATTCAAGCCTCGTTTAAAATGGCCCTTGTCTTGAATGGTCTAGGAAATTGATGAAAGAGGCCGAAACACCCACAGGCTAAAGCCTGTGCTACCTCCTATCAACAACTTGACAGCGCTTAGTGTCACAGGTTCTAGCGCAGCCGGTGGGGAACCACACCCACCCAAGCCCGCCTATTGCTATTTCGATTCAATGATTTAGGAACTGGAACGGAAGTTGCTTTAGCGATCGGACGCTCGAAAGGGAGGCCGTATATGTTGCGACGGATAGCGATCAGTACTCTTTTGGTAGGCGCCGCCGGTGCCGCCACCGCGCCCAGTCCCACGTTTTACAAAGATGTCCTGCCGGTGCTGCAACAGAAATGCCAGAATTGCCACCGTCCGGGCGAGGCTGCTCCCATGTCGTTCTTGGAGTACAAGACCACTCGTCCCTGGGCGAAAGCGATCAAAGCTGCGGTGCAGGTCAGGAAAATGCCGCCCTGGCTGGCCGATCCGCACTATGGGAAATTTGCGAACGACTACAGTCTGTCCGAGGTCGACCGAAATACCTTGGTCGCGTGGGTAGATGCCGGAGCGGCTGAAGGAACCCCAAGGACGCGCCCAAGCCAATCGCCTTCGTGGAGGGCTGGAACATTGGAAACCCGGATCTGGTGTACACCATGCCAGAAGCGTTCACGGTGCCGACATCGGGAACCATCGAGTATCAATACATCGTGATCCCCACGAACTTGACCGAGGACCGGTGGGTGCAAAAAGCGGAAGTGCGTCCGGGCACCCGCGCTGTGGTCCATCATGTCATCGCCTTCATTCGCCCCAAGGGATCGAAGTGGTTGGCGGACGCGAAGCCTGGGGTTCCTTTTGTGCCCGGCAAGAATGCCCGCAGCCGTACCGCCGCCGATGGCGACAAGCCGGTGGACCCGCAAGAGAATTCCGTTCAGATGCTATCGTCCGAGCTGCTGGTAGGCTACGCTCCCGGCATGCCCGCGCAAATCCTGGCGCCCGGTGTCGCGAAGCTGCTTCCGGCCGGCGCAGATCTGGTTTTGCAGATGCATTACACCACCACCGGCAAAGAGGCGACCGATCGGAGCTCTGTTGGACTGGTGTTTTCGAAGGAGCCGCCGCAGCGCCGCGACTTGACCATGTCGGCGGCCAATGCCTGGTTTGCGATTCCGGCTAACGATCCAAACTACGAAGTGAAGTCGCAGATCACTTTGCAGGATGATGCCGAGATGATCAACCTGATGCCGCACATGCATCTGCGCGGCAAGGATTTCCTGTATCGGGTGGTCTATCCCACCGGCGAGACCAGCACGCTGCTCAGCGTCCCCAAGTACGATTTCAGTTGGCAGCTTGTGTACGTATTCGACAAGCCGATCGTGCTGCCCAAGGGGAGCCGCATTGAATGTGTCGCGCACTTTGACAACTCGATTAACAACGCGTACAACCCGAATCCGAACGCGGTGGTGCACTTTGGCGATCAGACCTGGGATGAAATGATGATCGGCTGGTTCGATGTAACGATCCCGGCGAAGGCGGACCCGAAGAGCCTGTTCCGGGGGAAGCGCGGGGCCGGCGCCGACTAGAGCCGCTCGATCCGAGACGCACAGGCGCGATGAAACGCGTCGCCGCTGACGCAAAGGCCGGAAACACCCACAGGCTAAAGCCTGTGCTACCACTCATTGACAAGTTACTGTGCAAGACAGCTACAGACTGTGGCTCTGTTTTGTGGAAATGTAGAAACTCCAGTGCACAGGCTTTAAGCCTGTGAAGACAAGGGAGCGATGACCGGTGCCATACACGCTCAATAACCGAGTCCGGATCTACTGGGAGGAGGAGGGGCAAGGGGAGCCGCTGCTGATGATCATGGGGCTCGGTTTCCCGCTGGCGATGTGGGGCGATCTGCGGCCGTTCCTGGCCCGGCGTTTCCGAACCATTGTGTTCGACAACCGCGGCGTGGGGAAGAGCGACGCTCCGCTACCGCCATACTCGATCGCCAAGATGGCTCAGGACGCCACCTGTGTGCTGGACGCGGCCGCGGTTCCGCGCGCTCACATCCTTGGACTCTCCATGGGTGGGATGATCGCCCAGGAAGTGGCGCTCTCAGCTCCTCACCGCGTTAACAAGCTGATATTGGGATGCACCAATTGTGGCGGTCGACATTCTGTGCGTGAGGCGCCCGAAGTGCGTCATGCGCTGCTGCCGCGTTTTTTTGTACCGAGAGAGAAAAGGATTGCGGCGGTACTGCCGTTCATCTACGACGAACATACGCCGCGCGATCGAGTGGAGGCGGATGTTCAGCTTTTGCGCCGCAATGCCACACCGGTGTTGGGCTTCCTAGCGCAATTGCTGGCAATCGTATCCTGGCAATCGTACGATCGGCTGCCTCAAATCACTGCCCCGACGCTCGTGATCCATGGAGAAAACGACCGTCTGGTCCCACCAGGAAATGCCGCGATCCTTGCGAACCGCATTCCAAACGCGAAGCTGGTGATGTTGCCCCAGGCGAGCCACATTTTTCCGACCGATCAGCCGGAACGCACGCGAGAGGTGCTGCTGGCTTTCCTGAGCACAATAGGATTATGAAAGTCATTGCAGATCTCTGCGTTGTTCCACTGGGCATCGGAGTCTCGGTTTCCAAGGAGGTCGCAGTTTGTGAACGGATTCTTTCGGAGGCAGGGCTAAAGACTCACCTGCACGCATACGGGACCAACATCGAAGGTGACTGGGAGCGAGTCTTCGCCGCCGTGAAGCAGTGCCATGAAGCGCTGCATGCCGCGGGTGTCCCGCGAATTTCCACCAGCATGCGATTTGGGACGCGGACGGATCGGGAACAGAGCATGGAGGACAAGGTGCGTAGTGTGGAGCAGAAGCTGGGCTCTTGATAGGTCGCGCATCGGTCCACAGCCCGAACAAAGACAGGCGTCGGCAGGAGTGCCGACGCGGCACGCAAGAGTGCGCGCGCTACGTCCAAATGACATGATAATTTCCAGACAGTGACTTAGTGTTGCCTGTGAGTCGAGGTTCGAAGCCGCTTCAGTGCGTTCAGTTGACGCGGTACCATGGTGATCTTCATGGGCATCGATTGGTTTCCGCTGTGGCTTAGCCTGCGCGTGGCGGCTATTTCCACGGCGATTGCGCTGGCTAGTGGGCTTTGGCTGGCTTGGGTGCTGGCCAACCGGTCGTTTCGCGGGCGCGAGATTGTCGATGCCGCTGTTACTCTGCCCCTGGTGTTGCCGCCTACTGTGCTGGGCTACTACTTGTTAGTTGTGTTGGGGCGGCACAGTCCGGTTGGACAACTGTACGAGTGGATGTTTGGCGCGCCGCTGGTTTTTTCCTGGCAGGCGGCGGTTGTGGCTGCGCTGTTTCATTCGCTGCCGCTGCTGGTGAAATCGGCGCGGGCGGCGTTTGAGAGCGTGGACCGGTCGTATGAGCGGGCGGCGCGGAATCTTGGGGCTTCGGAATTGCGGCTGTTTCTGCGGGTGACTCTGCCGCTGGCTCGGCGATCGATTCTGGCGGCGGCGGCGCTGGCGTTTGCGCGGTCGCTGGGAGATTTCGGCGTGACGCTGATGATCGCCGGCAATATTCCCGGCCGCACACAGACTATGGCGCTGGCGATTTACGATGCGGTGGAAGCGGGCAAAGGCAATGTCGCGCTGATCCTGGTGCTGATCATTTCGGCCGTCGCACTGGTGGTGCTGGCGGTGGCAAACCGGCTGACCACCAATCCTTACGGCGCGCGGCAGACGTCGCTATGATCGAAGCGCGGATTCGGAAGCAGTTTGCGGCTGGGGCGGAGTCGGCCGGGTTTTCGTTGGATGTCGAGTTTCAGACCGGCTCGGGAATCACCGTGTTGTTTGGTCCGAGCGGGGCGGGGAAGACGCTGACGCTCGATTGCATCGCCGGATTCGAGCGGCCGGATGAAGGTCGCATCCTGCTGGACGATGAGATTCTTTTCGACGGCGCTGCGGGCGTGCATCTTCCTCCGCGTGCGCGGCGCTGCGGTTACGTTTTTCAGAATTACGCGCTGTTTCCACACATGACACTGCGCAAGAACCTGGAGTTTGGCGCCGAGCGCATTCCGCGGCTGGAGCGGCATCGCAAAGTCAATGAGATGCTGGAGAAGTTTCACCTCAGCGAGGTATCGGGGCGGAGGCCGCACGAGCTTTCGGGCGGGCAGAAGCAGCGGTGCTCGATTGCGCGGGCGCTGATCGGGTCGCCGCGGTTGTTGCTGCTGGATGAACCGGCGCGGGGCTTGGATGCACCATTGCGCGCGGAGTTGTATTCGGTGCTGCGGCAAGTCCGGCAGGAATTCGCGACGCCGGTTTTGGTGGTGACGCACGATCTGGATGAGTGCATCGAGTTGGGCGAGGAGATGATCGTGCTGCGCGACGGGCGGATTGTGCAGAGCGGCGAGCCGCGCAAGGTTTTCGAGCAGCCAGCGAATGTGGATGTGGCGCGGCTGCTGGGGCTCTACAATTTGCTGCCGGTAGAGATTTTGGGGCTCGATCCGGGGAGGAATGCGAGCCGGTTGCGTTTTCAGGATTTCGAATTGACGGGGCCGTATTTTCCGGGGCGGTTGATTGGGGATCGGGTGTGGCTGTGCATTCGGCCGGATCTGCTCGGCGTTGCGCCGCGCGATGGGCGGAGGGGGATGAATCAGATGCCGGCGGCGTTGCTGCGGACTGTTGAGAGGCCGGAGCGGGTGCGGATGGAGTTTGCTGGGGACATTGCGGTGGAGGTACCGCGGCGGGAGTTTGAGAAGCATCAGGGGGTGAGGGAGTGGGTGGTTGAGTTTCCGCAGAGTGGGTTGAGGATTTTGTAAGTGTTTCACTCACAGGCTAAAGCCTGTGCTACCACGTTCTGACAAGTATTGTCTGTGTTGTGGGCCTGTGTCGAAAACAGATTTTGGATTCTGATGAAGAGGTATTGCATTACGGATTCGCTTGATGTGGCGGCGCGGGCTGCGCGTGGCGGCGTCGAGATGGTGCAGATTCGGGCGAAGGAAATTACAGCGCGGGATTTGGTGGAGCTGGTGCGCGGGGCTGTTGCGTTGGGTGGATCTAAGATTTTGGTGAATACGCGTGTCGATGTGGCGCTGGCTTGTGGGGCGCATGGGGTTCATTTGCCGGCGGGGTCGATTGCGCCGAGCGCCATCCGCGCGATTACGCCGCCCGATTTTCTGATTGGGGTTTCGTGCCACACTGTCGAGGAGTTGAAGATCGCTGAGAGCGAGGGGGCGGACTTTGCCGTGTTTGGACCGGTCTTTCCCAGCGTTACGAAATCGCTGACGCCGATCGGGATCGATGCCTTTCGAGAAGCGGCCGCTCGCGTGCGGCTTCCGGTGTATGCGCTGGGCGGCGTCAACGTGGACAATGCGCCGTTGTGTATTGAGGCCGGCGCGGCGGGGGTCGCGGGGATATCGCTGTTCACGTAACATTAAGGTTTGCTGCCCGCTACCCCCACTCGACAAAGCCCTGCGCTCGGAGTGGCGCTGCGCGTGGGAGTTTTCGCGATCATCGCTGTTCTGGGCAACTACATCGTTTTTCCGCTGATCATCGTTCTGATCGGCGCGCCGATTTTTGTTGTGGCGACGCTGGGAACTTTTGCGGCGGCGGCGGTGGCCAACGCGGTGGTGTTGCGCATCTACGAGCGGGCGCAGCTCACCAACATCGGGCTGGGCTGGACCGCGGCGTCGCGCCGGAATCTCGCGCTGGGTGCACTCGGCGGGATTGGCGCTGGTCTGGTGGTGCTTGTTGGGCCGATCGCGGCGCGAGTCGCCGATCTTGAGCCTGTGCCGAATCAACAGATGCAATGGCCCAGCCTGCTGTTCGTCTCCATTGTGCTGCTGTTCGGTGCGGTGGGCGAAGAGATGCTGTTTCGGGGGTACGCTTTCCAGGTGCTGGTGAAGTTTGTCGGCCCGTTCGCCACTATTCTTCCGATAGCGATTTTGTTCGGCCTGGCGCACTCGCTGAATCTGAATTTCACCGCGCTCGCGTTTCTGAACACAACGCTGTGGGGAATTGTGCTGGGCTACGCGTTCGTGGTGAGCGGCGATCTGTGGCTGCCTATCGGCCTGCATTTTGGCTGGAACTGGACGCTGCCGTTGCTGGGGGCGAACCTGAGCGGGTTTACAATGGGAGTTACAGGGTACTCCTTACATTGGAAGATCGGGGAACTCTGGAGCGGAGGCGAATATGGCCCCGAAGGCGGTCTACTATCAACGGCAGTGGTCGCGCTGCTTTTCATTTACCTGCACAAGGCACCGATTCAGCATCAGGATGCGTTTTTGTTGCGGGAGGCGTCATGAAAAATAGCAAAAGTGTAGAGCCGGACCGGGGGGTCCGGCGCGGACGAGGGCGTCCGCCCCACCTTCTGCAAGCGGGATTTGCGGTGCTTGCGGCACTGACTCTCTTGCCAAACGCATGGGCTGGGGACAAGAAGCTTACTGACGACGATCGCGTGGAGATTCTTCGCGGCATCATGGCGGAGTATGCCAACGTGAAGGCTTTTCTGCCGCGCTCGCCAAAACCGCTGCCGTTCGATAGCAACGGCACCTGGGATAAGCAGGCTTGGGCGGAAGCGGGGCAGAAGTGGGGACCGTCGGCGCGCGTCGGCGATCAGGTGCAGGTGACCAAGGTTACGATTGAGGTCGACAAGATCGTTCTCGAAATCAACGGCGGGATGAAGGGCAAGGGGCACTGGTACGATCACGTGCAGGTGGGGATGGGCGGCAGTACCCGCCCGGTTTCGACACAGCAGAATACGTCGGCGCCCGGCGGCACGAACATCGCGCTGATGTTCAACAAGCCGGTTCCTCCGGTGAAGGCGGCGGAGATCAAGAAGATGCTCGCGCCGGTGCTGGATTTCGACAAGGAGACGGCGACAGAGAATTACGTCGAGAAACTGCCCGAGCCTATTCAGAAAGCCATCAAGGAGAACAAGGCGATCGAGGGCATGGATCGCGATATGGTGATTCTGGCGATGGGCAAGCCGCGTCATAAGGAGCGCAATGTGACTGCGGACGGGACGGAGACGGAAGACTGGATCTACGGCATGCCTCCGGGGAAGATTACGTTTGTGACTTTTGCCGGATCGAAGGTGACGCACATCAAAGAAGCTTACGCGGATGTTGGGGGCACTACCGCGCTGCCGGTGAAATAGGGTGGTGGGTTGTAGGTGGTGGGTGGTGGGAAAAACGCCGCTCGACTCCGTCTCGCGCAACCGGCGATTCATTTACGGATGATCGTCAGGCGATTGCTTTGCGTTCATCGCGGCATAGGCATCGAGGAGTGAGCGCACCTCACGCAACATACCGTTATCGCGACAGCGTGCTTCCAGCCATGCGGTGCGATCGACGCTGGCCGGTAAAGCAAGCGCTTCGTGAAACAGGGCTTCGATTTCGTTGAGCGAAGACATCGGGGCTTGCAAACGTAGCGTAGGCCGCGGTGTTATTGCCTCATCTCATCCGGAAACTTACTAGACTAGGAATGTATGCCCATAAAAGTAGGAATCAACGGGTTCGGGCGCATCGGACGCAACGTGGTCCGGGCGGCGCTGGACCGTTCGAACATTGAATTTGTCGCGGCCAACGATCTTACTGACACGAAGACGCTGGCGCATCTTTTGAAGTACGACTCGATCCTCGGCCGTTTTCATGGCGAGGTGAAAGAGGAAGGCGATGCGCTGATTGTGAACGGCAAGCGCATGCGGATCTTTGCGATCAAGGATCCGGCCGAGATCGACTGGAACTCGCTCGGCGCGGAGATTGTGATTGAGTCCACCGGGAAGTTCACGGAAGCGAAAGATGCCGCAAAGCATCTGCGCGGATCGGTGAAGAAGGTTGTTATTTCGGCGCCGGCGAAGAATGAGGACGTGACGCTGGTGCTGGGCGTCAACGACAAGATGTACGATCCGGCGAAGCACAAGATCATTTCGAACGCATCGTGCACCACGAACTGTTTGGCGCCGGTGGTGAAGGTGCTGCTCGACATATTCGGCATCGAGAAGGGGTCGATGACGACCATTCACAGTTACACCAACGATCAGAACGTGCTGGATTTTCCGCATAAGGATTTGCGGCGGGCGCGCGCGGCGGCATTGAATATGATTCCCACTACCACCGGGGCGGCCAAGGCGATCGGGCTGGTGATGCCGGAGCTGAAAGGCAAGTTGGACGGGTACTCGATGCGCGTTCCGACGCCGGACGTGTCGGCGGTGGATCTGGTGGCGTTGCTATCGAAGAGCACGACCAGCGAGGCGGTGAATAAGGCGCTGAAGGATGCGGCGAACGGCGCGATGAAAGGCATTTTGGATTACACCGATGATCCGGTGGTATCGACGGACATGCTGCAGAATCCGGCGAGCTCGATTGTCGATGGGCAGATGACCAAAGTGTTGGACGGGAATCTGTTGAAGGTGCTGGCGTGGTACGACAACGAGTGGGGCTACTCGATGCGGATCGTGGATTTGATCGAGTTTTTGGTGAAGAAGGGGCTGAACTAGCGTCCGCCCGAAGTCCTTTAGAGCGATCTCAGAAGCTCGATATCGTTCATCACTGAGATGCCGTGATTCCGGCAAAACTCGATTACGCCGGGCGCATAAAAATGCCGGTCGAGCGTGCAGAGGATATCGGCTTGCCCGTCTACAGCCGTGTAGATCACGGTAGCGTCGTCTGGGTCGTTTAGCACGACCGGCTCGCGAACGATGGGATCAAGAATTTGAGCGACACTGACGAACTGTTCGATTTGTTCCCGGATTTCTGCAGGTGTCAACGCATACAGAGCCTGCATCCTGGGATAGTTTAGAACTCGTTCTACCTCCTGCAGTAGAAAGGTTGAGAGGACTAATTCATGCGGGCCGCCGGCGATTCGTTCCAGTACCAACCGGGCGGGACCGGCGGCCTTGACGTTCATCCGAACGAGTACCGCGGTATCCGCCACGATCCTCATTCACGTTTGTGGCGCACGAAGTCCGCGGCTTCGTCGATCGCCGCGTCGATTTCCGCTTCGGGAACTCCTTTGGCCCTGCTGGCGGTTTGCTTAGTTCGATCGAGAAGCCGTCGATACGCTACATCACGAGCAGCACCTACCGGCGCATCCTTGGCGCGGTAGGTCTGGATACTGATTGACTCGTCGTCTTGCAGTGCCCGTCCAAGTAGGATTTCGATGGCCTCCTTCACTTGAGGAGGAAGGAGTGCCGCTTTGTGAAGTGGACTAGGTTGCATGGCGAGCTTTTATGAACGAGAGTGCCTAATTTGATTGTACAGCGCCCATTTCACTCCAGATTCTTGATTACCGCGTCGGTGAATTCGTTCGTGGTGGCCTTGCCGCCTACGTCTTGCGTCAAGTGCTTGCGCTCGGCGTAGACGCGCTCGATGGCCGCGCGGAGGCGCTTTGCGGCGGCTTGCTCGCCCAGGTGAATCAGCATCAGAACCGCGGACAGCATGAGGGCAGTTGGATTGGCGATGCCTTGTCCGGCGATGTCCGGGGCGCTGCCGTGCACTGCTTCGAAGACCGCGTCGCGCTCGCCCATGTTGGCACCGGGGACCACGCCGAGGCCGCCCACTAACCCCGCTGCCAGATCTGACACGATATCGCCGTAAAGGTTCGGGAGCAGCAGAATGTCGAACGTCTCCGGGCGCATGACGAGTTGCATGGAGGCGTTGTCCACGATCAGCTCTTTGTATTCGATTTCCGGAAAACGCCCGGCCACCTCGCGGCAGCAGCGCAGGAAGAGGCCGTCGGCGAGCTTCATGATGTTCGCCTTGTGAATGGCTGTCACTTTCTTGCGGCCGGTCTTGCGCGCGAAATCGAAAGCGTATTCGGCGATACGTATGGACGCGGTGCGGGTGATCACCTTCAGACTGGTAACCACGTCCTTGACCACTTCGTGTTCCAGACCGGAATACAGGTCTTCGGTGTTCTCGCGAAAAATCACCATGTCGATGGTGACGTCGGTGAAGCGCGTTTTGAGTCCGGGCAGGGAGTGGACGGGGCGCACGTTCGCGTAGAGATCGAACTGCCTGCGCAGAGCGACGTTGACGCTGGTGAATCCGCCGGCGATGGGCGTGGTGACCGGGCCTTTCAGGCCGACGTGAGTGCGCTCGAGGGATTCGATGACGTGGGGCGGCAGCACCTGGCCGGATTTGGAGATGATACTGGCGTTGAGATCGGCGCGCTGCCAGTCAATGGGGACGCCTGTCGCGTTCACTGCGCGGGCCGCGGATTCGGCCACTTCGGGACCGATCCCGTCGCCGGGGATTAACGTTACCGGATAAGACACGTTTACCATTGTAGAGAATGGCTCTCATCAAACGTGCATTGATCAGCGTGACGGACAAGACGGGTGTAGTGGAACTGGCGCGCGGGTTGCGGGATCTGGGCGTGGAGATTATCTCCACCGGCGGCACAGCTCGCGCGATTCATGAAGCTGGCATTCCGGTGCGCGAGGTTTCCGAAGTCACCGGCTTCCCGGAGATGCTGGATGGGCGGCTGAAGACCATCAATCCTCGGATCGCGGGCGGGATGCTGGCGATTCGCGGGAATGCGGAACACATGCGCGCGCTGGCGGAACATCAGATTCCGGCCATCGATATGGTAGTGGTGAATCTCTACGCGTTCGAAAAGGTTGCCGCGAAGCAGGGCGTGAGCATGCACGAGCTGATCGAGAACATCGATATCGGCGGCCCGACTATGATTCGCGCCGCGGCGAAGAACTATCAGGACGTGGCGGTGGTGGTGTCACCCGACGATTATCCGGTGATCCTGCAGGAGATGCATCAGAGCAGCGGCGAGGTATCGGAGCCGACGCTGTGGCGGCTGGCTCAAAAGGCTTTTGCGCTCACGGCGGCGTACGACCGAGCTATCAGCACACGGCTGTCGCGCGTGGGGGCAGAGGAGGAATCGGGCTTGCCGGCGTTTCTGGATATTCGCGCGCCGCGGGCGCTGGACTTGCGCTACGGCGAGAATCCGCACCAGGCGGCGGCGCTGTATTCCAACCGGCGTGGAGGAATCGCGGGCGCGGAGCAGTTGCAGGGCAAGGAGCTTTCTTATAACAACCTGGTGGATCTGGATGCGGCTTGGCAGTTGATTCAGGAGTTCGATCAGCCGGCGTCGGCTATTATCAAGCACACGAATCCGTGCGGGTGCGCCGAGGCGCCCACGCTGGTGGAGAGTTATCGGCGGGCGTTCGAAGCGGATCCGGTGTCGGCATTTGGTGGCGTGTTGGCGTTCAATCGGATGCTCGATGAAGAGACAGCGCGGGAGATCGGCAAGCTTTTCATTGAGGCAATTGCCGCGCCGGAATATGCGGCCGGCGCACGGGAGGTGTTGGCGTCGAAGAAGAATTTGCGCTTGTTGAAAGTGGAACCTGCGCCGGGGGATGAGCCGGTGGTGAAGTCCATCAGCGGCGGCTACCTGGTGCAAACCGCGGACTCGCATCGTCTGGAGAGAGCGCAGTGCACGGTGAAGACGGAGCGAGCGCCGAGTGAGGAAGAATGGCGAGCGTTGGAATTTGGCTGGAAGGTGTGCAAGCACGTGAAGTCGAATGCCATCGTCTATGCGCGAGCCGGCCAATCGGTGACGGTCGGCGCGGGGCAAATGAGCCGCGTGGATTCGGTGAAAGTAGGAGCGATGAAGGCGGTGCTGCCGCTCGCCGGTACTGTACTGGCGTCGGATGCGTTTTTCCCATTTCCCGATGGAGTGGAGGAGGCGGCGAAGCACGGAATCACGGCGGTGATTCAACCCGGAGGATCGGTGCGCGATGACGAGGTGATCGCTGCGGCGAACCGGCTGGGATTAGCGATGGTGTTTACAGGCGTGCGTCATTTCAGACATTAGGACGGCGCGGCGCCGGGTGCAAATGGTGCGAGAAGTGAATGCCTCGCCATCCTTGTTTGCCGGGCCAGCGACGCAGCATCAGGCACAGCAGGATTCCCAGTACGCCGAGCGCGGCTCCGATGAAGACGCTCGGGGGACGGTAGACCATCAACACTTCGTGTTGGCCGGCATCCACCACTACCCCGCGCACAACGTTGTACGCCTTCCAGAGCTTCGCGGGTTTACCGTCCACGGTCGCTTTCCAGCCGGGATACCAGACATCGGCCAGCACCACCATGGCGCGGCAGGGCGAATCGGTGCGGATGATCACGCTGGTGTAACGATAGCGGCTGACCTCAGTGGTTCCGCCATCGCAGGCCTCGATCGGCGGGGGCGCGCCTTCTACGACCACAGTGGTGCGGAGGTCGGTTTTCGAATCCTGCACGGCAGCGACCACTGCGGCTTCGTTCGGGAGTCCGGCGGCGTTATGAACCAGCCGAGCGTAGGGAAAAGCTTGCGGGTCGGAAAAGACTTTGAGGCCGCGCTGGCCGGCGAACACGTCAATCTGACCGGGCCGCTTCGGTTCTTTGCCGATGTAGTAGTTGACGGCGAGTAGCGGCTTCGAGTGCGCATCGCCCATGACTGTGGCAAACGATTTCAAGGCTGCCGGGTGATTTCCGTTGATGGTCTGTACACCGAACCGGTCACCGAAGTTGTACGGAATTTCCTGCTCGTCCACTTCCACGCGCACTGGCGGACGCATGAGCTTCAGGAAGCCCGCGAGTTCGCGATCCTGCTTCATCTTCTGCACTCCGGAGGCGGAGTCCACGGGCTGCAAGCCGTAGTTGGTGACATTGTTCAGCTCGAAAAGAAGCAACAGGATCAGCAGAACGGCGGCCGATTGATTGGAAAGGCGCGAATGGCTCCAGGCTTGCAGAATCCCGGCCAGCAAGAGGGCGACGATCGCAGCCTCGGCCAGAACTTTGTACTCTTCCCCTTGCTGCGGCCGGACGGTGTTCATCACAATCACCGATCCGAAGAAGAAGAGCGCCAGCAGGGACAGCATGCGAATGGAAAGGCGCTTCGCTGAGTCGCTGGCGTGCGCGGAGCGAAAGGAATCCAGACCGTAAGCAGCAAGGGCGATGATGCCCAACTGGAATATTGCCACGGCCACGTTCGGTGCGCGGGCCTTGTCGAGATCGGGGACCAGGGCGTAGAGGATACCGTGGAACAAGTCGCGCGAGCCCAACGCGAACAGCAGGCCCGACAGGCTGACTGCGGCGAGCACGCGCACCATGCGCTCCTGCCATCGCGCCACTGCGCCGAGCAACCCTAGCGTCAGTACCACGAATCCGGTGAAGATGGCCGCGCCATGATCGAATGCTCGGACGATGATGCCAAGCAGGGCGGTTGGGTAGAGCGAGTATTGATCGTGAACGCTGTACTCCACCTTTTCGTTCCACTCGAGCGGATGCGTGGCTCCGGACCAGCGGAGCGACAATTTGCCGAGTTCATAGGAAGGAAGGAACTGGGCGGCGGCGATCAGTAAGCAGCACACGGAAAAAGCTGCTGCCGGAGGGATCGCTTTTCGCCAGCCTGCGCGCCCGAGCGTCACGAAGTGATAGACCCAAAGGCCGCCCATCGCGAGGGCGAAGAACACGGGAAGATTGTGGTGACCGCTCAAGAACGACGCACCCAGTAGAGTGCCGGATGTGGCGGCATTGGCCAATGGCTTCTCGCCGCGTAATACTCGCAGGAAGAACATCAGGATCAACGGCAGCAAGATTCCGCTCATCATCTTCTGCGGCCAACCGATGGAGCCGACAAATCCGCCCAAGCCAAAAGCGCATCCGCCCAGGATGGAGGCGGCGCGAGAGAGCTTCAGGTCGCGGCAGAGCAGATAGGCGAACAGTAGACCGAGGAACTGGATCGCAACCCAATACCAATGCAGCGCGGCCATGGCGAGAAGGCCATCGCGGAACGGCATGGAAAACAGAATCCAGTTGAGGGGATTCAGGCTGCCCGGCTGCACTTGCCCGATCAGCGGTTGGCCGGCGCACATGAACGGGTCCCACAAAGGAAAGTGGCCGCCATGCCATTCGGTGGCTTGCACCTGCAACCAGGGGACAACTTGATTGAGGTTGTCCGGTGATTCGATCCAGGTATATTGGCCGGGAAGCAAGAGCTTCCAGTTGAATCCGATCGCGATGATCGCGAGCAATGCCGGGATTGCGAGTTTGCTGCCGAGGCGGCGCATGGGAATGAGGATTATAGCAACCTACAGGATGTAGCTGAAAAAGCCCCACAGGCTGAAGCCTGTGCCACCAGGCCCCTGCCACCCTACAGGTTCAGGCGGCCGCGATAGCTGCGGCTGAGAGTCAGCTTTTGGTTGTCCTTCAGCACGATTTGGTAATCGCCGCGGAACCACGGCTGCAATTCCTTGATCCGCTCCACGTTCACGATGGTGGAGCGGTGGATGCGCGCGAACCGGTCGGGATCCAAGTGGCTCTCCAGCTTGGTCATGGTTTCGCGATAGAGATACTCGTCCCTGGCGGAGTGCAGGCGTACGTAGTTGCCGGCGGCCTCGATCCAGTCGATCTCGTCGGCGCGCAGGAAGACAACCTTACCGCCGGATCGTACGATCAATCGCTCCAGGTGCTTTTTCTTGTGCTGTAGCTCGGTGAGCAGTTTCAAGACCTGCTCGTTGACTTCACCGGCCTTGCGGCGATCCAGCTCGGCGCGGGCCCGGCTCAGGGCGCGCGTGAAGCGCTCGCGGTCGAAAGGCTTCAGCAGGTAGTCGAGCGCGCTGAATTCGAAAGCTTTCAGCGCGTACTGATCGTAGGCGGTCACGAAGACGATCACCGGCATGCGCGCCGGTTCCAGCCGGTCCAGCACTTCGAAGCCGGTCAGCTCGGGCATCTGGACATCCAGGAACACCAGATCCGGGGCCAGTTGCGCGATGGCGCGAAGTGCGTCGGTTCCGTTGCGGCACTCGGCCAGGATCTCGACATCCGGCTCTGGCGCGAGCAGCATACGGATGCGCTCGCAGGCAAGCGGCTCGTCATCGACGATCAGCGTGCGTATGCTCATGCGTTCGCCGACGTGTGGACGGGCAGCGTCAGTTTCACGCGAAAGCCCTTGCCCGATTCCGTGAGCAGTTCCATGGTCTGCGTGCCTCCATAGAGCTGCTGCAGCCGCGCGCGGGTGTTTGCCAGGCCGACACCTTCGGAGAGCGGCGTTGTTCCAGCGCCCGGACCATCGTCCTCCACCTCGATCACCAGCTTACGCTCGTCGCGATGCGCGCGAATCTCGATGCGGCCTCCCGCCGCCCGGGGCGCGATGCTATGCCGGACCGCGTTCTCCACAAGCGGTTGCAGCATCAGGTTGGGGACCAGCAAGTCCAGCGTCTCCGGCTCTACAGAGCGGTGCACCGTCAAACGATCGCCGAAGCGCACCTGCTCAATCTCCAGATATTTGTCCAGCGATTCCAGCTCGCCCTTCAATTCGATCTCCTGCGTGCCGACGCTGTCGAGCGTGAGTCGCAGAAATTCAGCGAGCCTCGTGATCATGCGATCCGCAGCCTCAGCGTCTTTGTGCACCAGCGCGGAAATCGCGTGCAGAGTGTTAAACAGGAAATGAGGCTGGAGCTGCATCTTCAAAACTTGCAATTGCGCCTGGGCGAGCCGCGCTTCAAGCTGGGTCGCCTTCAACTCCCGGTCCTGATACTTGCGGTAATAATCCACCGCGTGTTGCATGCCGATGAGCACCCAGTAGGTGAGCAGCTCGGAATGGAACCTCGCGATGAAGATGTTTGAGGTCATGCGGGGCGAAGAACGATAGCCGATCATCGGCAACAGGCGCACGAAGATCTGAACGTAAACGATCGCGAATACAATGGCGAAGAGAATCTGCAGGGGGACGGCATATTTCCAAGTGTTTTTCTGAATGGGAAATCGGGATCCCAACCAGAGAACAACGGGCGTGAGAAACGCCCAGGTGTAGGCGTCCAGCAGCGCGTACAGAAAGGCCGGCTTGAACGGCGTCGGCTGCGAGTAGGCGCGCGACAGGTACGACTGGCTTGCGGCGAAGAGAGCGTAGAGCGTCCACGCGCCCCAGATCAGCGCCAGACGAGGGAGCGCGCGGCGTATGGAGGAATAGGTCAACACCACTGTTGTAGCAACCGGAGGTACCGGGGCAGTTTGAATCTTCTCACCTTACTATCGCAATGGAGGCACGGAAGCCTGTCTCGCTGAAAGCCATGCCCCCGCAGTCAAACATAATGTAATTACGATTGAGAAAGCGATGGGCAAGATAAAGAGGTATCTCCAACTCACAACCGTGATGACGGCAAAGCAAATAGCGAACGCCCACACAGTGCCGCGCATGAGCGCCAAAGTCGCTGCCGGAAGGCCGCCTAGCTGCCATGCCAATATCGCCGCGAATAGATAGAACACGCCGACAGAGAATCCGGCCGCCACAAAGAGGTCCCAATACGTGCGATCGGACCCCTGCACGTCAAAGTGAATTGACCGCATGGAGTCAAGAAGGCCATCAACACCCCATTTGGGATCAGACTGGCGAAAGCCGAGTGTATGTCCTAACGCGAAAAGCAGCAGAAGAACAGCAGCGATTCGATAAAACATAGGTGCTTTCATTCTTGCCTCCAGAGATAACGGCCGCGGGCACCACTATCCTGCCGCGTAGGTTCAAACTTTACCACTACCAACTGAGCCACTACCCAACCGGCGTGGCCGGCCGCAACCTTTACTTGGGGAACGCTTCCGGCGTGGCGCTGCCGCGATGGCACATCCAGCAGGACACTACCTGCTTCTCCGGAAAATTGTCGCCGTTGATCTGGTGAACCATGTTGAGCATCTTGCGGGCGGTATTCTTGGCCGGCTTATCGTCCTTTTCGAACTCGTTGGGGACGTGGCAATGGCTGCACTGCACACCCAGCGATTTGGTGAAGAACTGCATTGCGCCCATGAGCCGATTCGAAGGCACGCCTTTCATCACTTGAATATTCTTGTACACTTGCTCGGCGGGTTTGGGAGGCTGCGGCGGCTCCCACGATGCATCGGGTTGGCGCTCAAAGATGGTGGTGTCTTCGGTCGGTTGCGGCTCTGCGCCGAACTGATGTTTTTCGACAAAAGTGAGCGTCTGTTTGTCCGGCGACAGTGTCCAGCGGTCCCACATGCGCAATTCCTGCGCGCCGAATTTGGCGACGGAATCGACCACTAACGTAGCGCCGTCCCATGCCGCTTTGCTGATCATCGGCGCGCCGTGTATCTCGTTCTTGTTGTCGGCGGCGCCAATCCGGAATCGCGTTGTGTTCGACTCCTCCTGGCCTTTGTTGCGCACTCGGAAGATGATGGTTACGTCGGAACCACTTTGGTCAATCTTGGCCCGCATGTCCTCTGGGGCTTGACCGGAATGATGGCCCTTCTGCGAGTTGAATCGCCAGACACCGGTGAGATCGGGGACGCCCTGCGGGAAAGCAAGAAACGAACAGAGCAGGGCGCCCATCAGAGCGAGACGTGTGTTCCTCATGTAGCGGAATGGTAGCAGAGGTTCAGAACGGTGGGAACATTCTTGGGACGAAATTGTCTCCAGCACGGATCAAACTACCGTCCTCGGGGATAGTGCGGCGAGACGTACCTCCTATTGGAGAACGGCTGTTGTCGCCGGAATGAAGTACAAGCGTATCGATCTTCCAACGTGCTCCACTGGCTGGAACTGCTCCAGCCAGGAGTAGGCGGTGGCGTTGTCTTCCTCACCAATTCTTAGCTTGTATATGCTAATGGCGATCCAGCCAGTCTCTCGTGTATCCGGGGCCAGGGTCCGCACTGGCGGAAAGCCAAACCAATTCGGGTCTGCGGTGCCGTGGTAACCAAGCACCAGTGAGCCAACCTGGCGCTGCTTACAAACGGTGGCCAGGCGCGCCAAGTCCTGTCCGTAGTCGAGATCGGACTCCACTCCGAATTTTCCGGATTCACCGTCTGCGAATTCGTTGAAGTAAGTTAGATAGTCGGGGTGAGCGAATGCCGACTCAGCGGCCTGCCAGAGCAGCAACGTCACGCCGAGAGCAACCGCAACGCGGCCGCCATTCAGCATTCTCAGCGCTCCTAGGGCCGCAATCGCGCAAAGCATGACATAAATCGGTAGAAGATGGCGGATCCCTATGTTCACGTGGCTGAGGAAGCCAACTCCGAGAACTCCCGCAACGGCTGCCAGAAATGTCCAGGACCTCCAAGTGCCGCGCCACTTATTCCGAGCGATCACTCCCAGTCCGACGCCAAACAGCAACAGCAGGGGCAATGGCGATTTCACCGCTAAGACGATCGGATAGTAGAGCAGCCATCCAGCCCTGCTTCGCTCGCCTAGAAAGTAATTGTAATCGCCAAGTCCATTATGTTGCCACAGGAACCAGGCCCCCAAAAAGAACTCCGGTGCTGGAACTGGCAGCGCGAGGGCGCGATATGTCACGTTGTGCATGAGGCCACTCTGCCCCACGAATCGATCCACCAGAGCATGTGACTTGAACGCGGTGGCCGGATAGAAGGAAAACCGGTACCCAGCCCAGACGACAGTCGCTGTTAGGAGAATGACAACGAGCATTCTTTGGACCCGAATTTTGGACGTTGCTACGACTCCGTCCGCTGAACGGCGCGCCCTGTAAACGAGCAGAAGCAAAACTCCACAGGCTGGGAAGAAGACGAGGGCGGTGAGCTTCGAAAGGATGGCTAACCCCAAAGTTCCACCGAGGAGCAAGGAACGCCGCAAGGAGGGCTGTTCGAACCATAAGCACAAGCTGAACAACGAGGCGGAGAGAGTCGCCATGAGAGCCACATCGGGCATAGCCAGACCCGCGTGGCCCAGTACGGGGGGCACTGAACTTAATAGACCCACGGCGAGGAGTGCCGCAGAGGTTCCCCAGACCCACTCTGCCCAAGCCCAAACTACGTAGCAGGCGAATATGAAGAAGGGTAGTGCTCCGAGTCGAGCGATGGCAAGGTTACGCCAATAACGACCATTCGTCTGCAACAGAGCGTTACCCTCCGTTACACTGTCGCCCATACCAAAACTCCTGGTGCCGGTTAAGTACAAGCCAATAGCGGTGGCGACTCGTCCCAACGGAGGGTGTTTCCGATCGTATTCGTATGTTCCCCGATCCAGCCATTGCATGCCGCACGCAACGCTGATTGGCTCATCCCAGACCTGATTGAAAACCGCGTAAGTCGAAAGGATACGGGCCACAGCGATCCCGACCAGGATAATGGCGGCCATCCGATACGACCATGGCTGGTTCAGATTCGGCAAGACTGACGGGCTCATTGTCCTTCGCACTCTCGCGATCGGTATTTGTACTAGTACCAGGCGCGCGCGGAGAATTGCGCTGGTCAGTCCACTCGCTCCCCCCCGGTTGTTCGTGGAGACTCATTGTAGCTGAAGGTTCAGTCGGTTGGGGATAGGGCGACCCGATCGCCCTGTGGCCGCGTTTCTGGGCTGCCGGGCGTTTGCCATGTCTAGTCGCGATGTCCAAGGCTTATTGCACCACGCACCGGGATTCCCTAATCTAGGATGAGCCGCAAGGGGATCGCGGTGGACATCAGCGGTTTTACCCTTCCCCGGCTTAGAGGTTTGATCGGGGCTATAGAGCGAGGGATATGAGAACGGACTGGTTGATTGTAGGGGCTGGCTTTACCGGATGCACACTAGCCGAACGGATCGCCAGCCAGTTGGGACAGGCGGTTGTTCTAGTAGACCGGCGCTCGAACGTGGGCGGGAATGCCTACGACTTTTACAACGATGAAGGCGTGCTGGTACACCAATACGGACCGCACATTTTTCATACTAACTCGACCAGAGTGTGGGAGTACCTGTCGCGCTTCACCGCGTGGCGCCCTTACTCTCACCGAGTGCTGGCGGTGGTGGAAGGCAAGAAGATCGCCGTTCCCTTCAATCTGAACTCGCTGGCAGCTGTGATGCCTGAGAGGTACGCCGCAAAACTGGAGAACCTGTTGTTGGAGAAGTTCGGGATCGGGGCGAAGGTGCCGATTTTGAAATTGCGCGAGGTTATCCACGACGACTTGCGGTTTTTGGCCGACTACATATACGACAACGTTTTTTACGGCTACACGGTTAAGCAGTGGGAATGCAGGCCGGAGGAGTTGGATCCTTCCGTCACTGGACGGGTCCCCGTGCATATCAGCCGGGACAACCGTTATTTCCAGGACACCTACCAAGCGATGCCTCGGCTGGGCTACAGTGAACTGTTCCGCAGGCAACTGGATCATCCAAATATCCAGGTTCTGCTGGATACGGATTATCGCCGGATTCTGAGTGATGTGAAATTCAGCCGTATGATCTTCACCGGGCCGATTAACACGTTTTTTGACGACCTTCACGGCCCCCTCCCCTATCGGAGCATCCGATTCGAATTCAGCACGCTGGACGTAGAACAGTACCAGGAAGCCGGGACGGTGAATTACCCGAACGACTATGAATTTACGCGGGTCACCGAGCAAAAGTATCTCAGCGGGCAGACCATGCCGAAGACGACATTGGTAAAGGAGTTTCCGCAGCGGCACGTGGAGGGCGAAACGGAGCCATATTATCCGATTCCGCGGCCTGAAAACCGCGAGACCCACAGCCGCTACCTCCAGGAGGCGGAAAAGCTCAATGGTTCGGTATTGTTCGCAGGCCGACTGGCGGACTACAAGTGCTACAACATGGATCAAGCGGTAGGGCGGGCCTTAAGAGTATTTGAGGAGGTGGCAACGGGTTCTTCGGCCGAACGCCGGCTACGGTACGCAACGGCCTCCCGTTAATCGGGTTTCCACCGCTGTGTCGCGCGGAGTTAGATACGTTGGGTGACGCAGGGATGGGCGCCCGATCAGTTCTCCCGCAACCCCTGTTGAGCGCCATGAGCGGTGAAATAATCGGCAAGTCAAAATGAGCGCCCCAGGAAACGGCTCCGTCTGCGCAGTAGTGGTCACGTTCAATCGAAAGCAACTCTTGCGCGGTTGCGTGCAGTCGTTGCGCCGGCAGACTCGCCCATTGGACGAGATCGTCATCGTGAACAATCACAGCACGGATGGAACAGAAGAGCTGCTGGCCAGTGAGTTTGGAGACCTCCCAAGGATCGATCTCGCGGAGAACCTCGGCGGTGCGGGTGGTTTTCATGTGGGCATGAAGTGGGCCTACGAGCACGGCTACGAATGGATCTGGGTGATGGACGATGACATCGAGGCCTATCCGACAACGCTGGAAGCGATGCTGGCATACGGGGACATCTCCAATTTCATTCAGCTTCGCCGCGAGGAACCGGATGGGATAAAGGCGCTGGAGTCCATTTGGGACGCGAGCGCCTGTCAGCCGGTGCCGTATGGCAACGACATTTCATTTCAGGACAGTGACCGCCTCTGGATCAGCGTCCAGTTTGGGAACTTCGAGGGTGCGCTGATCAACCGGGCCGTGGTGAATAAGATCGGATATCCCGATGCACGGTTTTTCATCTCAGGAGACGACACCATTTACGGTTTTTTGGCATCGTTTCATACCAACGTGTTGTATGCACGTCAAGTGGGCTTTCGCAGAACGTTGTGCCAACCGAAAGCGAATACGCGCCTGTCCCTCTACCTGCACTTCAGGAACCGATTCCTGGCGCGTGAGCATCTGCTGTCTCGAGGTGTACGTGTTCACAGGAAGGCGTTTTGGTTCCATACCCTCACCGAGCTTGGGTGGGCGGTCAAGGATTCGGTCCGCGGGTTGGGTCCCGGATGGATGCTCAAAGTGAGCGCGCCGATCCAAGGGCTGCGCGACGGAATTCGCGGGCGTTACGGCCGGCCGCCTTGGATCAAAGCATGAATCGCCGTAAGGCTGACAAGCCACGCCAAGCCGTCTCGCGATCCTGGCGCATAATATGGTTATGCGCTCCCTCCTCCTGTCGCTTGCCATAGTGGCTCCGCTTTCGGCTGCCACAACCCTTTATCAGGCTTCGTTCGAAAGCTCCAATAACGGCTGGAGCGTGGTGCGCGGTATCGCCGCGGCGGACGCGGCTGTGGTCTATCAGAACCACAAGTCCATGCGGCTGGAGCCCGGTGGGAGCGATGCCATGGTACGTTCTGCGCCGATCGCGCTCTCCATCGGCAAACACTACGAGCTCTCCGGCTGGGTTCGAACCGAGAAGCTGGCTGTCCGCGATCTGGACCGCTCGCCCATCGCCATTGGGGCGGCGCTCACCATGGCCTCCATGCCGTTCGACGTGCACTCGGAAGCGGTAGGCGCGACGCGCGATTGGACACGGGTCCATCTGCGCTTCACCGCCACGCGCGCGCAGGACAATATTCTGCTCACCGCGGGCAATGGTGGCGCGTTCGATGGCAGGGCCTGGTTCGCGGGCGTCAGCATAGACGAAGTTTCTTCCGCTGGCGAGTGGCCGGCGCGATCAGCAGTCACAACTTTTGGGCCGGCGTATCGCTATCCCACCGGCGGATGGATTTATCTGCACATTGAAGGCAAGCCCTACGAGCGCGGCTACCAGCACGGCCATCTGATGGCCAAGGAAATCGTGCAGTACATGAAACGTTGCGCGGCCGATCTCGATTCGCGCGGCAAGAACCAGAGCTGGAGCCTGGCGCGGACTTCGGCCAACGCGCTGTTCCTGCGGGGATTCGATCAGGAGATTCTGGAGGAGATGAAGGGCATCGCGGACGGCGCTTCCGATGCCGGTGCGAAATGGGAGGGCCGCCGGATTGACCTGATCGACATGGTTACCGCCAACACCACTGTCGAGCTGGGCGAACTGCGGAACGCATTACCCATGACGCCAACCGGTCTCGAAGGGCTGCATCTGGAATCGCCCGTGTACTTCGACAAGAAGCGCGATGTCACCATCGTCGAGCGCTGCAGCGCTTTCGCCGCAACCGGCAAGGCCACTCCCGATGGGCGGATGGTGATCGGTCACATCACCATGTGGCCGCTGACGCTGGCCGAGCAGACCAACGTGATGCTGGACATCAAGCCCGCCGCCGGCCACCGCCTGCTGATGCAGAGCTATCCGGGCGGCATCGAAAGCGGGACCGATTGGTATCAGAACGACGCTGGTGTCATTCTCACCGAGACCACTATTCGACAGAGCCCGTTCAATATCGAGGGGACGCCGGTGGCTTATCGCGCGCGCAAAGCGATTCAATACGGCGACAACATCGACAAGGTGGTGGAATATCTCGGCACCAAGAACAACGGACTGTATACGAACGAGTGGCTGATCGCCGACGCCAAGAACAACGAGATCGCCATGTACGAGCTGGGCACTTACAAGACGCGGCTTTATCGCAGCACCAGGAACGATTGGTACGGCGGCACTGAAGGCTTCTATTGGGGCGACAACAACGCCAAGGATCTCGCCGTGCGGCTGGAGTATCAGCCCGATCCGCAGGGTGAGCCGGTGCATGTTCCCTACGTGCCGGCGTCGCGCGATCTGAAGTGGCAGCAGATGTATCACGAATACCAGGGCAAGATCGACGAGCAGTTTGCTTTCCTGGCGTTTCGCACGGCGCCGCTGGTGAGTTCCACCGCGATGGACGCGAAAGTCGCTTCCGCCGAGATGGCTTCGCGCATGATGGTGTGGGGCGTTTTCGGTAAGCCCAATCAACGCGAGTGGGTGCCGTCGTCCTGGCAAAAGGAGAACTACGCGAAGAACGACGGTCTGTACTCGTCCGGTTATCGTTTGATCAACGCCGAGCCGTCCGAGTCGCTGCGGCAGGCCATTCAGGAAAACGAAAAGATGCGGGTTGCGGCGAAGTCCGATGCGCCGAAAGATGACAAGAAAAAGCAAGCCGACTATAAGGACCGCTTGTGGAAAGGCTGGGTGCTGCCTGCTTCCGAAGCGGACGATTGGTTCACGGCAGGTTCCGCGGCTTACTATCGCGATCTTCAATCGGCGGATAATGACAAATCGCCGCTGGATAAATTGATCGCCGCGCATTGGGCCGGCTATCGCGCTGCAGCCGCCGATGAGCCGGATCCCATGCAGCGCTTTGCCATGGATACACACCAGGGCGCGTTATTCCTGGATCAAATGCGGCGCGACATGGGCGACGACAAATTCTTCAAGTTGATGAAGGATTACTTCGCCGCGCACAGCACCAAGACCGTTGCCGCGCAATCGTTCCTGGACGCGGCGGGTGTGAAGTTCGCGCTGCCGCAGGACAAAGGCGGAGTGATGTACGTGGCTTCGGATATCGCGGGTCGCTTCAAGTCCGCGATCCTGGTCTACGGCACGGTGACCGACGCCGGCGCGAATCGCTACGCCGCCGAGCAACTGCAAAAACATTACCTGGATTGGTACGAGAGCATGGTACCGATTCGCAAGGATTTCGAGGCGACTGACGAGGAACTGCGGACTCACGACGTGATCTTCGTCGGCCGTCCGGAAACTAATTCCGCACTGGCCGCATGGAAGGGCCGCATCGGCCTGGAGTCGGACGGGGGACTGTTCCGTATCGACGGCAAGGATCATGCTTCGGAAACCGAGGCCCTGGTCTTCGCCGCTGCAAATCCGCTGGATCATCGGCACATGGTGTTGGTGCTGGCAGGAAACAACGCGCTTGAAACGGTGCGCCTGGCCTCAGCGGGCATGAATCGCAGCGAGTACACGATTCTTGACTTCGGCAACGAAACAAGCTCGGGCTTCCGCAAGTAGATCTTACTTGTTGTCACCTGACCTTACCGGTTCTAAGCAGCAACAAAACATAGCTTTCTCGACTGGCCCCGAAGTTGCCCGGGATTCTTTGTTGAATCTTGCTCACGCCAACCACCACCGCGCCTGAAACCCCTAAAGGGAAAGGCGCGCCCACCGCTTCGGGCGGCGTACGGAGATTTCTGGAAAATCTCGGACCGGGCCTGATTACCGGCGCGGCCGATGACGATCCGTCGGGAATCTCGACTTACTCTGTCGCCGGTGCATCGCTTGGGTACAGTCCACTGTGGACGGCGCTGATCACCTTCCCGTTAATGTCGGCGCTGCAGTTGATGTGCGCCCGGCTGGCGTTGGTGACTGGTTGCGGAGTGGCGAAGAACATCCGCAAACATTTTCCGCGCTGGGTATTGTGGGCAGCTTGCACGCTTCTGGCGATTGCTAACGTTACTAATCTCGCCGCCGACCTGGGCGGAATGGCCGAAGTCACCGGTATGGTCACGGGATCGAGTGGGTTCATTTGGACGCCACTCTACGCCATTGGCATAGTTGCCCTGCTATTTTGGTCGTCCTACCGCCACATCGCGCGGATCTTCAAGTGGCTGACACTGGTTCTGTTCGCCTATGTGTTCGCCGCCTTCTTCGCTACACCAGATTGGCGCGCCGCGCTGGAAGCAACTTTGGTTCCGCGCATCGCACTCACCCGCGATTATCTTTCGGTCCTGGTCGCGATACTAGGGACTACCATCTCCCCATACTTGTTTTTCTGGCAAGCGGCTCAGGAAGTGGAAGAGCAAGACTCTATCTGCCGGCTCCGCTTCGCAAGACGAAAACCCGCCTCCGACAAGCTACTGGAGAATTCGCGCGTGGACGTGGTGTCGGGAATGCTCTTCTCGAATCTCATCATGTACTTCATCATCCTGACGGCCGCTGCGACGCTGCACGCTCACGGCCAGACGAATATCGAGACCGCGAAACAGGCTGCGGAAGCGCTGCGGCCGCTCGCCGGAAGCGGCGCGTATTGGCTCTTCAGCATTGGACTCATCGGCACCGGAATGCTCGGCGTGCCTGTACTCGCCGGCTCCTGCGCATATGCTGTTTCGGAAGCTGCCGGATGGCGCCGAACGCTCGCTCGGCCGCCGCAACGGTGTCCGGAGTTCTACTCGGTGATCGCCATCGCGATGATTGGCGGTCTGGCGCTGAATTTCGTCCACATCAGCGCCGTGAAGATGTTGTTCTTTTCCGCGGTTGTAAATGGTGTGCTAGCGCCTCCGCTGGTCCTGCTGGTGGTTCTTCTAACCTGCGACCGCAGGGTCATGGCCGATCGCGTCAATTCTCCGCTGCTGCGCTGGCTCGGCTGGGCGACCTTCGTCTTCATGACCGCGGCCGCAGTTGCAATGCTCGTAGTCTGAGGTATGACGCGAACAGCCACGCATACGCCTCTGCTTTAACTGGCCCCTTCTCCACGGGCCTCCTTGTCCAGCTTCGACATCATGTCCAGTGGCCAAGTACAGCCTGGGTCGAGTTCCAGTTCAGCGGTCAAAGCTGCGCGTTGATAGCTCCGAGCCAGCTTCAGCGCAAGCTCGAAATGGGCTTGAGGGAGTTGCAGCGCGAGAGGCGTGATGAGCTTCACGCCTTCAGCGAATTTCTCAGCGGCGTCTGCAGGTTTCTCGGACGCTAGCAGCACATTGCCCCATGCACCATGGCTAAGCGCGAAATCGGGCAGGAACGCCTCCCGGTTCTTCCCCACCAGCTCCCGGCGGATCTCCACCGCCTCTTGGATGGACTGCAGAGCCTCCGCACGCTGCCCCATTTCACTCTGGAGATTCGCCTGATTGTTCAGCGACATCGCCAAATCGGACAGAAACGCCTCCCGG
>DASQGY010000207.1:0-7716 GCA_035632375.1 Bryobacteraceae bacterium
AGGATCGGATCTGGCCAACGTTCGCACTGAGGCGAAGCTCGATGGCGATCATTATGTGGTAAACGGTCAGAAGGTGTGGACCAGCTACGGCTGGGCCGCGGATTGGTGTGCCCTGTTGACGCGCTCCGATCCGAATTCCGCCAAGCACAAGGGCCTCTCCTATCTCCTGGTGGACATGCACTCTCCCGGCGTCGAAGTTCGTCCACTACGTCAGATGACCGGCGAGAGCGAATTCTGCGAGCTGTTTTTCCACGATGTTCGCGTGCCAGTTGAAAACGTTCTCGGCCAGGTGGGTGACGGTTGGAACGTGGCCATCGGGACGCTGATGCACGAACGCTCCACGTTGGGCGCGGGAATGCAGATCACCTTCAAGCGCCAGTTCGACCGCCTGGTGCAGCTTTCCCACACCATCGAACGAAACGGCCGCCCCGCGTCGGAAGATCCGGTGATGCGGCAGAAATTGGCGCAGAGCTACGTCGAGATCGAAATCATGCGCTTGAATCAGATGCGTTCCATCACCCGCATCAACCAGAAGGGCGTGCCTGGTCCGGAAGGATCGATTCAGAAGATCTTCTGGACGGAGTTGAACCAGCGGTTCCAGCAGGTGGCTGCGGAGTTGCTTGGCCCTTATGTCCAACTGACCAAGGGCGGGGAAGAGGCTATCGACGACGGCGCGTGGGCCTATTCGTTCCTGCGCACTCGCGGCAATACCATCGAAGCCGGCACTTCGGAAATCCAGCGCAACATCGTGGGCCACTTCGTTCTCGGCCTGCCCAAGAGCTATTAAGGAAAATCAAATGCAATTCGGACTCACGGAAACTCAACAGACACTCAAGAACACGGTTCGGAAATTCCTGGCCGCCGAGTGCCCGCTCAGCGAAGTGCGCAAGCAGATGGAGACAGAGACTGCTTTCGACGCGGCGCTGTGGCGCAAGATCGCCGATCAGGGCTGGACCGGAATCATTTTCCCGGAAGAATACGGCGGCTTCGGAATGGGCATGGTGGAGATGGCGGCGGCGCTGGAAGAAATGGGCCGCGCGCTGCTGCCGGGGCCGTTTTTCAGCACGGTGTTGCTCGCCGGCGCGGTGCTGGACAGCGCGGGAAACAAGGCACAGAAGGACAAATACCTGGGCGCGATCTGCCGTGGGGAAGCGAAGGCCACATTAGCGTTGCTCGAAGATTCTGCTTCATGGTCGCCCGATGCCGTGCACATGGACGCGTCAGGTCTCACGGTGCACGGACGAAAATTGTTCGTCCCCGATGCCGCTGTTGCGGATTTCCTGATTTGTGTTGCGCGAATGAACGGCGATCTTGCTCTGCTGGTTGTTCCGAAAGGCGCCAGCGGGCTCAAGATCACCGCGCAGCCCGCCATGGATGGCACTCGCAAGCTCTACGCCGTCGATTTTGATTCTGTTGCAGTAGCGCGCGAAGATGTGCTCGCTTCGGGTGATCGGGCCCGAGCGGCGCTGGATCGGGCGCTGGACATCGCCACCGTTGGCCTGGCCGCGGAGATGACAGGCGGCATGCAGCGACTGATGGAGATCGCGGTGGAATACGCGAAAACCCGTAAGCAATTCGGCCGCGCGATCGGCGAGTTCCAGGCTGTGCAGCATCAATGCGCGGACATGCTGGTCTATTCCGAGAGCTCGCGCTCGGCGGCCTACTATGCGGCATACGCCATCCACGAAGGAATTCCCGAAGCGCGGCTGGCGGTGTCGGTGGCGAAGGCCTATGCCAGCGACGCGTATCGCGAGGTCGGCAATCGTGCCATCCAGGTCCACGGAGGAATGGGCTTCACCTGGGAGAACGATGTCCACCTGTTCTATCGGCGCGCGAAGGCATCGGAACTTGCTTTGGGCGACGCCTCGTTCCACCGCGAGCGGATCGCCAAACTGGTTGTGGACGCGCAGCAGACCGCGAAAGAGGACGAAGTCGCTGTCATGACCGGCGGGTAGATTTCCGGGATCGCCGGCGGCACTCTGAAGTCACTTGCGGGGCGGAGCGATGAAAGCCCAAGTGACGGTGCTACGGAAATCCGGGACTTGCTGGCTGGCGATGCCGATGACCGTCCGGAGACGAAGGATAAACTGCTCCCTGCTGCGGGTCTTCCAGAACTCCGCTTCCTGCGCCTGAACCATGAATTCCTTGAACCACAAGTTGACCAGTTCCGGAGGGACTGACGATAGATCCTGGTAGAGGTAATGCGCAGGCAGTGACCTTGCCTGGCCGAGGGGCTGTTCCACCGACACGATGTATGGTCCTTCCAGATGCGGCCCCGGAAGCATGGAGAGAAGTTTCTGCGCCCGCGCGTAATCGTAACTGCTGACCAACATACACGCGTTGTCGCCGTTACTGGACCCGTGACCGGCAAAGGGCTTTCCGCCAGCCTGATGTTCACGGACGTGGGCCGCCATCCGCTCGGGATCGAAATGGAATTGGATCGGCAGATAGCGAATCGCCGGCAACTCTTGGGCGGATAGGGTCACTGGGAGGAACGTAAGATTCAAGCCTGGCGGAGGCACGTATTTTTCCGCGGCGTTCGCGGGCGGCAAGGTCAAGAAGGCCAGAATCGTCTGGTAATAGCGATGCCAGCGGTTGGAGTCGAATGAATCGGGCGGCGCGCCGAAGAGGACGTAGCTGTATAGTCCATACCCAGGTTTCTCCTCTTGCGCGGGCGTCAGTAAGGAGCTTTCCGTGATGCGCGACAGCGGAGATGTGGATGTTGGAGTAGGGGCTGCATCCGGACTTCGCCTGTTCGATATGCCACCGAGCATGCCTGTGCCGAAGGTGCTTTTGGCGATCAGCGACTTCTCAATATCTGCCAGGATCGGCTCTCCCTGGACGTCCGAATGGTAGATGTCTTGCGGAAGGGGCTCGTCCTGGGTAAGCTGTCTCGAACGTGCTTCCGCCGCGGTGATAGGCTGTGTTCCGGGAAATGTCGGGCCTAGTCGCGAGACTGAATTGCCCCATAGGGTCTGCCAGTCCGCGAAGAGCGCGGGCCCGATTCGGTCCGGCATGGATTCGACGGCGACTCTCGGCACTGGCTGCGGTGCAAGGAGAACTGTGAAGGTCTCGTACTTGCTGAACTTGAAGTACGCTGGCTGGCGCTGGTCCGATGGAACCATCACCATTGTGCCGGGAGCCACATAGTTGTCGCTTGTGCCGGATGGAAAGATCACGCGCGGGAAATACTTGTCGCCCAGGACATAAAGGTATCCAGGGCGAGCCGTTTCAACGCTGATTCGGATTCGGTCACCGCTCGATAGAGCGTTGCGTGAGGAGACTCGCTCCGGCGTCCATTCCTGGCCATCCTCGAGTTTCATCCGCACGGCGGGATTGTCCGACGGCACGCTGGGCCGCAGCCGCCAGACAGTTATCCCGAGATAGGCGTCGTCGTAGGACTTGACGGAAACGTGATTCGCTTGTCCGGCGGGACGGTGGCTCAAGAAGTTCGCGTCCCATTGCCGCCGGTCGCCCTGGGCCAGCGCCAGTGATGCGAATAGTGCCATCGAAACTGCTAGCCGGCAAGTCATTTTGGATTAGCGTGGCGCTTGAACACTACACGTTTCAGCCATAGTATCACCGCAGTCGCAAACAGGAACACCAGGAAAACAACAAACGTCTCGGCCACTCCGAAGGGGCTCTCGCGAGTGACTGATGAAGTATTGAAGTACATCCGGACCGCGAAGGTGAGGACCAACGGCGGAAGGCCGTAGGCGGCGATGCTTTTCAGGATCGATTGCCGGGCCGGCCGCCTTTGCGCGCGGAGCTTGGCCGGTGTTGCTGGATTGCCAGTGTCGTCCGAGTAAATGTTGTAGAGGCGTACGATGGTCCCGTGCTTTACCGCGCACTCGCCCAGGTCGTGCAAAAGGCTGGTCCAACCGCCCAGTTGCCGCAGCACGTCGGCCACCGACTGCGACACCAGGATGTGCCCTCCATCGCCACAATCCATTACGCGCTGGGCGATGTTGATGCCTCCACCGACGACGTTCAGTTGGTCGCGGATGTCGGCGTGCCGGTAGACGGGTCCGCTGTGTACGCCGATGCGCAGCGCGAAATCGGGGTTGCTCTTCACAGCTTGCGCGATGGCGATGGCGCACTGTACGGGTGCGACAGGATCGTGGAAGAACACGATAGCCATGCCGTCGCCGGTGGGGAGTGAAAGGAGCGCGTCGCGGGCAGTTGCGGTTTTGAACTGCTCGGTGCCGCGGACGATCTGTTGGAGCTGGGTGATGGAACTGGACTGCCGATCCATCGGTTGCAGCGAATAGCCGACGATATCCAGGAACAGTATCGAGGCCATTTCAACCGCCGGAGCGGATGGCTGCTGCTCCGGCGTACCGGGAGTGATCATGGCGGCTTGCGGCCATGATAGCAACTGAAGCGGCTAGCGAATCTCGGGTTCGGCCAAGCCCTGTTGGATTGCCTTGTCCAGCAGAATTTTGAGCGCTCGGAACGCCTCTTCGGACCGCCGAGCTTGCATTTCGCTCAGCACGGCCTGCTGTTCGCTTAACTGGGCCTGTCGCTCGCTCAACTGCGCTTGTAGTTCTCCGAGCTTGGACTGCTGCTCGCTAATGTTGGCTCGTCGCTCGCTTGCCTTGGCCTGCATTTCGGAAAGCAGCGCCTGCACCTCGGAGAGATGCTCTTGGGTCCCGCCGTCGCGCAGGCGTTGTTTGAGCGATTCGAGTTCTCGCGACATGTCGGGCATGTTCGCCGCAAAGGAATTCTTGCGCTCGCCAAGCAATGCTTTCTGATCGGCCAGGTTGGCTTTCAAGTCGGCCAGGTAGGCCTTCCGCCGCGCCAGGTCGTTGTTCGATTCAAACAACTCGCGCGCGGCCCGCACCGTGGCTTTATCGCGAACGATGTAGGATTTACCGCTGTGGCGGAACCACACGAATTCGTCGCCGAACTTGTCTTGGAGAGCGCGGACATGTTGCAGATCTTCCGAAGAACCGCTCATGGTCATGCTGTCGCCGTGGACGATGACGTAACTGTCTTGCGCCTTGTCGCGTGGAGTGGCATCGCGCGGAGGAGTCGGCGCGGTTGAGGGAGTGGGCTGAGCCGGAGCCTGTGGCGCGGCTTGGGCTACAACCCTTGCGGCAGGCCTCGCCGGACTGTGCGCCGGGGTCTGCGAAACAGGTTGTGCGGCGAGAATTGGGAGAGGCGGCGCGGGGGCTTGCGTGCGAGGAGTTATCGCCGCCGACAGGTAGAGCAGCGGCAAAGTGATTCCGGCGAGCGCTACGAGCACCGGCCGTCTGGCGGGCCCGGCCAGGCGGCGATTCGTGGCCAGGATGCGGTCGATGCGGCGATCCGCGCGTCCCGACTGCGCCATGGCCACGCCTTGCCAGCGGATGCGTCCCCGGCTGTTGTGACGCGCTTCGAAGAATCCGAGCACAACCTCGGCGTAACTCGTATGGTCGGCGGTTGAGAGCAAAACGGAGTCGTCGCTGGCCTGCTCGGCTAGATCGCGGAGATGCCGGTCCAGCCACCAACTCAACGGGCTGAACCAGAACAGACAGCGGTGGAATGAGGAGAGCAGCAAGGTAGCATAATCGCCACGCCGGATGTGAGAGAGTTCATGCGTCAGCACCGCATCGAGCTTCGATTGTTCCCACTCGCGCCACGCGACCGGCAGCAGGATGCACGGCTTCAGCCAGCCGAGTGCGATGGGAACAGCGAGGCGCTCCGATTCGAGCAGTTCCGGCATGCGTCGAACGCCGCGAGCCACTAGGCGCGGATCATCCAGGCGACGGCTGCGACGCCGCAATCGCGTGGTGAGCGTCCAACCCATCAGGAGACGGACGAACAAGAGGCCTGCGATGGCGGAATATACAGCTACTATGGCCCGCGACCAATCAAACCGCGGTGTGGAGGAGGGCGCAGAAATTGGCGCACTGAGGTCTTGAAACGCGCTCGGGCGCGACACTAGCACATTGGTGGGATGGGCAACCGCGGATCGGACAGTAACGCTGAGCGGGGGCGCGGTGGCGACAGCCAGTGGCATGAGCAGGGCCCCGTATAAAACGGCAGTCCAGGCAGCAAGCCGCGCAGTGACCTCGCGTACTCTACAGAGCTTGAGAGCCAAACCAGCGACCCCGGCAAAGAGCAAGGCACGAACTGCCGCATTGATGAGGACCGATAGGAACTCGCCGGTCATATTGATTCTCCCTTTCTCGCTGCGATTTTCTGAGCCAGGCGCTGGAGTTGCTTTCGATTGAGCACATCGTGATCCACCATGCCCACCAGCAGTTGCTCCACGGATCCGCCGCACAATTTATCGATGATCTGTTTTACCGCGCGGGCAGCGACGGTCTGGGGCGCTTGAAGGGAGCGGTAGAGAAAGGTGCGGCCATCCACTTCGTGCTGGACGTATCCTTTCGCTTCCAGGCGCCGGAGCAGGGTGCGGACGGTGGAGTCCTTCAGTGGATGTTTCCCCGCCAAGCCCTCCCGGCACGCCTCCGCGGTGCAGGGGCCGTGGGTCCAGACGAATTCCATTACCACGTGTTCGAGGTCGCTGATGTTTTTCGGCTTCATTCTGGCTCGCTACTACTCGTAACGTTACATACTGTAACACAAACCGCGATGGATTGCAAGGAAAATGTCGTCAAGGGGCTGCGGTAAACTTAGGACATTGGCAGCCATGCTATCCATCGTCATCCCCATTCACAATGAGGAACCGTCTATCCTGCCGCTATACGACCGGCTCACCACGGTGCTGGAGGCGGTGCAGAAACCCTACGAGATCATCGTGGTGGACGATGCGTCGACGGATCGCAGCTTCGACCTCTTGGCCAACCTGGTGGAAACCGATCCGCGCTTGAAAGTGGTACGTCTTCGCCGCAACTTCGGGCAGACCGCGGCGCTTTCTGCCGGGTTCGATGAAGCTCAGGGCAGCGTGATTGTTTCGCTCGACGGAGATTTGCAGCATGCCCCCGAGGATATTCCCGCGCTGCTGGCCAAGATCGAGGAAGGCTACGATATCGCCAGCGGCTGGCGCAAAGATCGGGTGGACAACGCCATCACGCGCAAGATTCCGTCGCGCATTGCGAATTGGCTGATGGCCAAGGCGTCCGGAATCCAGCTTCGGGATTTCGGAACTACGTTCAAAGCCTACCGCTCCGAAGTGCTGAAGGAAATCAATCTCTACGGCGAGTTGCATCGCTTCATTCCAGCGCTGGCGAGCTTCTACGGGGCGCGAATCGCGGAAGTACCCATTCGGAACACGCCGCGGATCGCCGGCGATTCGCACTACGGCCTGGGCCGGACGTTCAACGTGATGTTCGACATCGTGACCATCAAGTTTCTACTGAAATACTTTACCCGGCCGATGCATTTCTTTGGGCGGTTGGGGATGATCGGCTTCGTGCTGGGATCGGGAATCCTGGGAACGCTCGCTGTGCTTAAACTGATGGGCCATGAGCTGGTAATGGAGCATGGGCCGCTGATTATCGCCGGGGGGCTATTGCTTCTCGGGGGCCTGATGATGTTCAGCACCGGACTGCTGGGCGAAGTGCTAATGCGGACTTACTTCGAGAGTCAGGGCCGGAGGATTTACGCGGTGCGGGAGATCCGGTGCAGGAAAGAGCCAGTGGCACCGGCTTGAAGAAAGGTTATAGGTTTTAGGTGCTAGGTGTTAGATGAGGATTACCGCTGCGCGGCCTTCTTTGTTTTATTTCACCACTGCGCCGGCTAGCTTCCTGCGCCAATAGTTTTCAA
>DASQGY010000208.1:0-4243 GCA_035632375.1 Bryobacteraceae bacterium
GCCTACATCCAGGTGAAAGCTGACATCGACTAAAACGGGATGATCGAACGTCTTATAAACGTTGCGGAAATCGATGTAATGGCTCCTGTCTGTCATCTTGAGGACTCGATTGCGGCCCACTCGGCCGGGGTGTTGGCGTTGTCCAGCGCGGCCGGGTCCAGCGGCTCCGTCTCGACTTGCAATTCCGCTAGCAAGTCTAACATTTTCAGTCGTTTGTCGTCGATAGCGCGCGTAACTTTGGGCAGGCATCGCCGATGGTAAACGGCGCAAAGCGGCTCCGGGGCGCCATCAATAGCCGCGGCGATGCACTCTGCGGCAGATATCTCGCTCTTTTTCAGCAAGATACGCAACGCCTCGGCGGAGATTCCAGGCATGTCGCAGGCCACAATCAGGTTCCAATCCGTCGCGGTCTCGCTCAAAGCCGTAAACAGCCCGCCGATCGGACCGAGCCCTGGAACTTTATCTGGAACTCCACTGGTCCCGCCGATAACGATAACGTTTCCAATAGCTTCCCGGACAGCCGCGGCGATGTGATCGAGCAGCGTCGCGCCGCGATACGGCAGCGAAGCCTTATCCCGGCCCATTCTGACGCTTGCCCCACCCGCCAGAACGAACCCGGACGCAATCATGAGAGAATGATAGCATTCGGCTCCCGCGCCGCCGGTGAAAAAGAGAGTGTTGCAGCTAGGAGGTTTCCGGTTATAATCGGATCAAACAAGAGGATGCAGTTTTGTTTGGAAGTGATTCTGAAGACAGCGGTTGTTTTACTGGTGACAGCGGCGGGTCTGATGGCGGAAAACGCGCAGAAAGTTGTCTCCGTAGTTCGAGTGGACAAGAAAACCGGGCGGCTTGTCCGGCAGATCGTCGTCTCGCCCAAACCCGACACTCCCGCGCCGGCTGCTAACGCGAATTTGAATGACGGCGTTCGCGCGTTGGTCGATGAAACCGCGAAGAGTCTCGATGTCAGTCCGGAACTGGTGCACTCGGTGATTCAGGTGGAGAGCAACTACAATCCTTACGCGATCTCGCCCAAAGGCGCGCAGGGCTTGATGCAACTGATGCCTGCCACCGCGAAGCGATTCGGTGTCACCAACACATTCGATCCGCGCCAGAACATCGAAGGCGGCGTCAAGTACCTCAAGCTTCTCCGGGAAACATTCAAGGACGACCGGCTTGCGCTGGCGGCCTACAACGCAGGCGAGGGCGCGGTGACCAAGTACGGCGACGTGCCTCCCTATGCCGAAACGATGAAGTACGTGGAGAACGTCGGCAAGAAATACGAGCAGGCTAAGAGCGCCGCGCAGAAGAAGGCTCCGCCGGTGAAAGTGGCCGCCGAGCAGTCCAAGCCGGCCGACGACAACGAACCGCGCCATATCCGCGGCTATTGGGATCAGGAGGGGCGGCTGCACATCGAGACTCGCTAGTCACGTTATGCTCCACCTCCCCAAAATCTCCGGCGCCCGCTGGCGTCTCCTTGCAGCGATCTTGAGCTGCGCCACGCTCCAAGCCCAGGACTCGACCGAAGTGCGGCACGTTAAGGCCGTGCGCTTCTGGACGCTCGGCGATATCACGCGCGTGGCCATCGAGATTGATGGCGATTTCCGCGTCCGTTCGGATCGATTGGAAAATCCCGAGCGGCTGTTCTTCGATTTGATCGGCACACGCCCGGCGCTGGGGCCGAAAGGCATCACCGTGATTCCGGTGTCCGATCGGCTGGTGCAAAGGATCCGCGTCGCCGAAACACAGCACAACGTCACTCGCGTAGTGCTGGATCTCGAAGGCGCAACAGCGGAAGTCACCACGTCGCGGCTGGAGAATCCGGATCGTCTGATCATCGAAATTCACAATCCCGCAGCCGCCGTGGCGAAGTCTACGCCGAAGCCGCCGATCGAAGCGGAAGTGGTTCGAGCAAGAGAACCCCTCCCGCCCAAACCCGATCCCATCGCACCGGTAGTGACCGAGCGCCGCCCGTTCCAACCGCCACCAGTACGCGAAGCTGCGCCGAGATACGTTCCATCAACTTCCGCGCTGGAGACTCCGCCGACGGTGTCACAAGCGCAGTCCTCTGCGGCGGGAGCGAGTCTCGGATCGAGGCTGTCGCCGGCAGACTACCGCGCATCGCCGCCGCCTCCTCCGGTTACGCTGGCGAAAGTAACTACTCCGGCTCCGAGCGTCATTCCGCCCGCGCCCGCACCGGTCGCGCCAACCGCTCCTGCACCCGCGCCGAAATCGGCTCTGCCGGCCAAACGCAACATGTCTGGCGATCGGTCGATGATCCGCGTGCTCGGATTGAAGGTCGGAAAAATCGTGCTGGACGCCGGACACGGCGGGCACGATACCGGCACCATCGGGCCCGATGGGCTGCGCGAAAAAGATCTCGTGCTGGATGTCGCCCAGCGATTAGGCGCGCTGATTGAAGAACGCCTGGGCAGCGAAGTGATTTATACGCGTTCCGACGATACCTTCATCCCGCTCGAGCGCCGTACCGAAATCGCCAATCAGGCCAAGGCGGACCTGTTCCTCTCAATTCACGCCAACTCTTCTCCGCTGGCTTCCGTCGCCGGCGTTGAAACTTACTATCTGAACTTCACCACATCGAAGTCTGCGATCGAAGTTGCCGCACGAGAGAACTCCGGATCGGAAAAAAGCATCTTCGAATTACAGGACCTGCTGCAAAAGATCGCGCTGAAGGACAAGGTGGAGGAATCGCGGGAATTCGCCACGCGCGTCCAGTCCGCGCTCTATTCGTTCACGGTAAAGAACGATCCGCATGCGCGCGATCGCGGAGTGCGCAAAGCGCCGTTCGTGGTGTTGATCGGCGCCTCCATGCCTTCGGTGCTGGCCGAGATCGGATTCATCAGCAACTCGCGCGACGAGGCTACGATGAATCGTCCGGAATATCGCCAGAAGCTGGCGGAAGCGCTGTTCAAGGGTCTATCGAATTACGCCGGCACGCTGAGCCATTTTCAGGTCGCGCAGCGGCACTAGAGTCTGAGTGCTTCGGATCTTAGTCTGCCTGCTTTTTGCCCCCGCCCTGTTCGCCGCCGACCGCGATCCGGTTGCTCAAGTGAATCCCCTGATCGGAACGCGGAAAAGCAAGATCGGATACGGCGGGACCATGCCGTTTGTCTCGCCTCCCTTCGCCATGACCAACTGGACGCCGCAGACTCGCCAGAACAAGATCAGCATTACGTCTTATGAGTACGACGACACGTCCATAACCGGCTTCATCGGCACGCATCAGCCTGCCATCTGGATGGGCGACTACGGCTACATCACTCTGATGCCGCAGATTGGCCAAAAGCCGGGCGAACTCCGCACCACGCCGGAAGCCCGCGGGCTTGCTTTCTCGCACAGCGACGAAATCGCTCATCCGGATTACTATGCCGTATCGCTCCGCATCGCGGGAGGAGCGCAGATCCGCGCAGAAATGACCGCCACGGATCGTTGCGCATATCTTCGCTTCCGTTTTCCGAGCGCCGGAGTTGCGCGCGTGCTGGTCGAAACCTCCCGGCCGGGCATCCGCGGTTTTGCCGCCGTCGACAAAGAAAAGCGCGAGATCACCGGCTACAATCCGCACCGCATGGATGCGCATCTCGGACCCTTGAAGCTGCCGAACTTCAAAGGCTACTTCGTAGTTGAGTTCCGGAACGCGCCACAGAACGTAGCGACCTACGGCCTGGAAAAGCAAGACGCCTCCACCAGCCGCGGAGCATTCGCCGAGTTTCGTCCTGGCGAGTTAGTGGAAGTCCGCGTCGGCACATCGTTCCTCAGCATCGATCAGGCCCGCGCTAATCTCCGCCACGAGATCCCGGACTGGAATTTCGATGCAGTGCGCGCCAAGCTGCATGCGGCATGGGAAGAAAACCTCAGCCGCCTCGAAATGGACGGTGCCACGGATCCCGAAAGAACGCGTCTTTACACCGCTCTCTATCATTCGCTGCTCTACCCGCGCGTCTTCTCCGAATACGGCCGTTACTACAGCGCCTTCGACGACCAGGTGCACGCCGGCGAAAGCTACACCGCTTTTTCCATCTGGGACACGTTCCGCGCCGAGAACAGTCTACTCACTCTCTTTGCGCCGGAGCGTATCGATGGCATGATAACTGCTCTCCTACAGAACTTCCGGGAAGGCGGATGGATGCCGAAGTGGCCGAACCCGTCCTACACGAACATCATGATTGCCACGCACGCCGACTCGCTTGTCGCCGAGGCCATCCGCAAAGGATTCCACGGCTTCGAT
>DASQGY010000209.1:0-12809 GCA_035632375.1 Bryobacteraceae bacterium
TCGCGGCAACCTCGATGCGTTTGCCCCGCAAAGCCAGGCATCCTGGCAAGCCATCGGCGAAGGGCGTTTTCCAAGTCCATTTTTGTCGCAAGCGAAAGTGTTCGAGCTGCCGGAGGCACCGGATTTTCTCGTCGTAGGCAACTTCATTGGCGAAGGGCATCTGGATGTGGCCGTTGGCGCGCGAGGTAGCCACACACTCTATATCCTGGCCAACGACGGAAAAGGCGGCCTGCTTGCGCCACTATCCATCGCCCTCTCCGGGCCGTTGAGCGCCCTTAGCACCGCACATTTGGATGCGGGTACAGCATATTCTCAAATCGTCGCCGGAACGGGCGCGCCAACCGGTGGACAATTAACTGTATTCGAGGGCACTGCCATCGGGTTGAACGTGATTGCCACCTCGGCCTTGCGGGCGCCTCCTACGTCTCTCGCCTTCGGCTCGCTCACCGGTGATTCTCTTCAGGATGTCGCTTTGATCTCTGCCGGACAATTGGCGATCGTCCACGGCAGGGATGTCCATGCCGCGCGCGTCGGCCAGGGCCCGGCAATCTTGCAACCAGAGTCTGTCTCGCTTCCTTTTGCCGCGGCGTCAGTCGCGGTGGGCGCTTTTATCCAGGACCGCGCTTCTCGTTTGCAGATGGCCGTATTGGGCACCGACGGCAGCGTTCACATCGTCACGAGAGCCGGCTTAGATACTCGCCCGTGGAGCCTGGCCGAGGTGCAAGCACGGCATCGCGCGATTCGCGCCGGCCAGCCTGATCCGCTCGCCATACCGGCCGATCCCGCCGAAGGTTGGCAAGTCGCGGAGTCCTTTCCGGCAGTCGTGTCCGCCGCAAATGCCAATCTGCCTCCTGTCTTCTTCCGCACGCGCATTTCGAGCCGTGGCGCTGATGATGTAATGGTTCTGGATTCGACCCTGGCGCAGGTGCATGTGTTATCGCACGAGAGCATGTCGTCCGCCGGAACGGCGCCGTCAAGCCTTCCTTCTTCCTTTCACTCCACCCTGGCGATGAGCCCTTCCCAAGCGACCGTTGCAGGTATTCCCATGCGCGTGAACATCGATGGACGCCCCGGTGTGGTGGTCCTGAAGCAAGGCCAGATGGCGCCACAGGTCATGATGCCGCTGCCAGACCCGACATTTTTCCCGAATCGCTTTGACGATATAACGCCGCGCGCCACCGCTGTGACTTGCCTGAATACCGCGGCAGTAGACGGTTCGGGTGACTGCACGTTACGCGAAGCCATCCTCAAGGCCAACGCTACCGCTGGTACCGACACCATTATGGTTGCCGCTGGAACCTACACCCTCACGCTACCAAAAGTTGCCAATGACTTCTCTGGCCAGCACGGAGCCTTGTACGTCAACGACTCGGTGAACATCATTGGAGCTGGGCAGAACACCACGATCATCCAAGCGGGAACACTTGGCGACAGTTCGGGAACTCCCAACGGCGTCGACATGGTTATGGCCGTCAACGAGGACATCAATCCACCTACGGATGCCACGGCCAGCATTTCGAACCTCACTCTCCAGAACGGTCACAATCGCGGAACGCTTGGCAACGACGGCGACGGCGGCTGCATGGAGTTTGATACCGGAACCAGTGGCACCGCCAATCTCACCTTGACCAACGTTACGCTGAACAACTGCGACACCCTCCAAGGGGATGGCGCCGGAATCGCCATCTTCAATTTTACAAAGCCTCTCACCGGGTTTGCGACGGTCAATAACAGCATCTTCCAGAACAATTCGGCGGTCACAACAGGAGCCGCAGGCAGTGGTGGCGGTATCTGGGTTACCTCCGGAGCGCAAATGGTGATGACCAATAGCCAGGTCATCAACAACAAGGCTACTCAGATCAACGGGTCCAGCGTCGGCGTAGGCGGCGGCATCTTTATTATTGGCCCTTCCTCAGCCGGCGGAAGAACGGCTATCCATTCGAGCACCATCAGTGGCAATCACTCCTCCGGCGATGGCGGCGGTGTTTGGACTACGCAAGGCGCGCTCTTCGACCAAAGCACTGTGATCAGCAATAACGTCTCGGCAGGGCAGGGCGGCGGAATCTGGGCCAACATCGCTCCGGCGACGCTCAACCTTACCAAGGTAACCATCACCGGAAATTCCGCGACTGGCAACGGTGGCGGCGTCCACATTGACGACGCCGGCGGCGCCGTCAACATTCAATTCAGCCGATTGACCGGGAACACGACCGGCGGTCTGGGCAGCAATCTTCACAATCGCCACGACGTGAACCCCGATCCTGGCACCGCGGTTACCGCGCAGAACAACTGGTGGGGCACAAATTCTCCAAGCGCTACGATCGACTCGGGCACTTCGACGTGCCCTGCCGGTCCACATCAAGTCTGTTTCGACCCCTTTATCGTTCTGGCCCACACCGCCAGCCCGAACAAAATCCAGATCAACCAGTCCACTACGCTCACCGCCGATATGAGCAAGGACAATCACGGCAGCGCCGTAGCGCTGGCCGGAAATCTCGACGTATTCAATGGCCTCGCCATCAATTTCCATAACGCCATTCTGGGAACGATTCCCCAGGCTCAGCCCGAAACGCTGAACGCAAGCGCGCAAGCCACCGCGACCTACAATGCCGGCGGCGTGAGCGGCAACGGCTCCGCGGACGCTACTGTGGATCAGCAAACCATCACCGCCACCATCACCATTTCGCAACCGCCGTCGATCGCCAAGAGTTTCAGCCCCAAGACCATCCAAACCACGGCCGGTACCGGAGTCACAGTCAGCACCATCACCTTCGCGATCAACAACCCCAACAGCGTCCCCATCAACGCCAGCTTCACCGACAATCTGCCCACAAATATAGGCGTGGGTCCGGGCAATTTGGTGGTGGCGACGACGCCGAGCGTGGTGAACACCTGCGGAGGTTCGGTCACCGCCACCGCTGGTTCCAGCAGCATCACTTTCTCGAACGCAACTTTGCCGGCCGGCGCCTGCAACGTTCAGGTGAACGTGCAGAGTTCAGTCGACAACGCCTACACCAACAGCGTGACCATCGATTCCACCGACGCGGGCAACGGCAACACCTCCTCGGACACCCTCACCGTCGTTAACCCCCCGCACATCGTTAAAGCTTTCGGTCAACCGTCCATTCCTTTCTTCTCCACCACCAGCCTGACCTTTACTATCAGCAATCCCAACCAGAACGTGACGCTGAACGGCACCGCCTTCACCGACACTCTGCCGCCAGCATCACCGGGCAGGGTGATTGTGGCCACCCCCAACAGTTTGACCAACACCTGCGGCGGCTCGCCCACCGCCGCCAGCGGTTCCTCATCGATCGCGCTTTCCGGCGCGAGCTTAGCTCCAGGCGCGAGTTGTGCGGTTTCCGTGTCGGTGCAGGGCGTCACGATTGGCGCGGTCAGCAACAGCGTCCTCGTGCTTGACACTGTCGCTGGAACAGGCAACACCTCCACCGCGCTGGTCACCGTCGTGGCAGCCAATACCACCACGGCAGTAGTTTCGTCCGTAAATCCGTCGGTCTTCGGCCAGTCTGTAACCTTCACCGCGACGGTCTCGCCGGTCCCGCCAGCCGCGGGAACGGCTACCGGCACGGTGACATTCCTCGACGGCGGCAGCCCCATCGGTACGGGGACGTTGAGTGCCGGTGTGGCCAGTTTCACCACTTCCGCGTTGGCTCTAGGCAACCACACCATCACCACCAGTTATGGCGGCGACGGAAACTTCAACGGCAGCACCGGTTCCTTGACCGGCAACCCGCAAGTCGTGAACAAAGCCAACACCACGACCGCCGTGACCTCCTCCCAGAATCCTTCGGTCTTCGGCCAAGCGGTGACCTTCACCGCAACTGTCGCGCCGGTTGCACCGGGCGCCGGCACTGCTACCGGCACAGTGACATTCCTCGACGGTGGCAGCCCCATCGGTACGGGAACACTCAGCGGCGCTGTGGCCACGTTCTCCACTTCGGCGTTGGCTGCCGGCAGTCACACCATCACAACCAGCTATGGCGGCGACGGAAACTTCAACGGAAGCACAGGATCGCTCACCGGCAATCCCCAAATCGTCAACAAGGCGGACACTACCACCGCGGTCAACTCGTCTCAGAATCCCTCGAGCGTCGGTCAGTCGGTGACTTTCACCGCGACGGTTTCGCCGGTAGCTCCCGGTTCCGGAATACCTACTGGAACAGTCACCTTTCTTGATGGTGGCAGCCCCATCGGTACTGGAACGCTCAGCGGCGGTGTGGCCACATTCTCTACTTCGGCGTTGGCTGCGGGCAGTCACACCATCACAACCAGCTATGGCGGCGACGGAAGCTTCAACGGCAGTACGGGATCGCTTACTGGCAATCCGCAAGTCGTCAACAAAGCCAATACCACTACGGCGGTAAACTCGTCACAGAATCCGTCCGTTTTCGGCCAGTCTGTCACGTTTACCGCCACCGTTTCCCCCGTTTCGCCAGCAGTTGGCACTCCGACGGGAACAGTAACGTTCCTCGATGGCGGCAGCCCCATCGGCACCGGAACGCTGAGTGCCGGCGTGGCAACCTTTACCACTTCGGCCCTCGCAGCGGGCCTTCATACCATCACAACGAGCTATGGTGGCGATCCCAGCTTCAACGGGAGCACGGGTTCGCTGACCGGTAATCCTCAGGCTGTCAACAAAGCCATTACCGCCACGACGGTCGCCTCGTCGCAAAACCCGTCCGACTTCGGGCAATCCGTCACCTTTACTGCGACCATTTCGCCGGTAGCGCCGGGAGCCGGAACACCTACTGGAGCCGTTACCTTCCTTGACGGCGGCAGCCCCATCGGCAGCGGTACCCTCAGCGGCGGACTCGCCTCGTTCACCACCTCGGCCCTAGCTGTCGGCAACCACACCATCACCACCACCTATGGCGGCGATGGAAACTTCAACGCAAGCACCGGCTCGTTGACAGGTAATCCGCAGGTCGTCACCAAAACCGGCACTGCGACGACAATCGTTTCCTCGCAAAATCCATCCGTCTTCGGACAATCGGTGAGCTTTACCGCGACAGTCTCCCCCGTCGCGCCCGGCGCTGGAACACCAACTGGGACGGTTACCTTCCTGGACGGTGGCAGCCCCATCGGCACAGTAACACTTAGCGGCGGGCTGGCAACGTTCACCACCTCGGCCCTGGCCATTGGCAACCACACCATCACCACCACCTATAGCGGCGATGGAAACTTCAACGCAAGCACGGGTTCGCTAACCGGCAATCCCCAGGTCGTCACCAAAGCCAACACCGCGACTGCGCTAACCTCTTCTCAGAATCCTTCCGCCCTGGCTCAGTCAGTCACCTTCACCGCGACGGTCTCTGCACTCGCGCCGGCGATAGGAACGCCAACGGGGACGCTGACGTTCCTCGATGGCGGTAGCTCCATCGGCACGGCAACCCTGAGCGCTGGCGTTGCGACCTTTACCACTTCGGCCCTCACCGCGGGCAGCCACACCATCACCTCGAGTTATGCCGGCGATGCCAACTTTAACGGCGACACCGGCTCATTGACCGGAAATCCGCAGGTAGTACTCACCGCTCCCACCGCCACAAAAGTGTTCGCTCCCGCATCCATCGCTCCCAATGGCGTCAGCGCGATGACCATTACTATCACGAACCCCGCTGCCAATCCGTTGGCACTGGCGGGTCTCGCGTTTACGGACAGCTTTCCCGCTAATTTGGTTGTCGCCACTCCCAACGGGCTAACCAACACCTGCGGAGGCACAGCCACCGCCGTTGCAGGCTCGGGAACTGTATCGTTAACAGGTGGTACCGTCGCCTCCAACAGATCTTGCACCGTCACCGTGAACGTAACCAGTTCCGTCAGCGGTTCTTACCTGAACACCACCGGCCCCATCAGCTCCACCAACGGCGGCACGGGCACCTCTGCGTCCGGCACCTTGAGCGTCGCCGTCGCGCCCATCATCAGCAAGCTCTTCGGCGCCACGACGATGCCCCTGAACGGGACCACCTCACTGACCTTCAGCATCACCAACCCCAATTCCGTGGTGGCCCTCACAGGCGTGGCCTTTACCGATAGTTTGCCCTCTGGCCTAGTGGTATCCACCCCGAACGCCCTAACCGGCACCTGCGGTGGCGGAACGATCACCGCGACGGCTGGCTCTTCTGCCGTTAGTTTGGCAGGCGCCACTCTAACCACCAGCGGCTCGTGCACCTTTTCCGTCAACGTAACCGCCGTCGCCGGCGGCGTGAAGATCAACACCGTTCAGGTGACTTCGACCAACGGCGGCACCGGAAACACATCGAGCGCAACGGTCACGGCGACCATCCCGCCAGTTCTCAGCAAGGTCTTTGGCGCTGCGAACATTCCCCTGAATGGCTCAACTTCCCTTAGCTTCACCGTTCAGAACAACAATGCTACGCAGAGTCTCTCCGGCGTCGCCTTCACCGACACCCTCCCCGCCGGCCTCTTGGTCTCCACGCCGAATGGTCTGACAGGTACTTGCGGTGGCGGGGCGATCACGGCCGCCGCCGGATCCGGCACCGTTAGCCTGACCGCAGCAACTCTGGCTGGCACTGCGTCGTGCACCTTCTCCGTCAACGTCACCGGCGTCGCCGCGGGCTCTCAGAACAACACCACCGGAAACGTGACCTCCGTCGAGGGCGGAGCGGGCGCCCCCGCTTCAGCAACTCTCGTGGTCATCGCTCCTCCCTCCATCGTCAAAGCCTTTAACCCGGCGGCCATCTCACCCAACGGCACCTCCACCCTGACCTTCACCATCACCAACCCGGCGGCCAATTCCGTTGCGCTGACCGGCGTGGCCTTTACTGACGTCCTGCCCACGGGAATTCTCTCGGCGCTCCCCGCTGGCCTGACCAACACCTGCGGCGGCACGCTAAACGTCCAAACTGCCGCCGGAGTCAGCACCGTAAACCATGCAGGCGGTACCATCGCCGCAGCATCTTCGTGCACCATCAGCCTCAACGTCACCAGTTCGACGCCCGGTGTTTACACCAACACGACCGGCGCGGTGAGCTCGACCAACGGCGGCACCGGCAACACCGCCACCGCAAGCCTGGCCGTAGCCATGCCGCCAAGCATTACAAAGTCCTTCGGCGCCGCATCCATTGGCCTGGCCGGCTCCACTTCGCTTAGCTTCACGGTTACCAATCCCAACGCCTCCATCGCGTTCGCTGGTGTGGCCTTCACCGACGCTCTCCCCGCTGGCTTGGTCGTTTCCACTCCCAACGGCCTCACCGGCACTTGCGGAAGCGGCAATGTCACAGCCGTCGCCGGCTCATCCACCGTCACCTTGGCGGGCGGCACGATCCCCACCAGTGCCACTTGCTCCTTCGCCGTCAACGTCACAGCCGTTACGCCCGGCAATCAAGTCAACACCACCGGCACCGTCAGCGCCACCAACGGCGGCACCGGCAACACCGCCACCGCTTCCATCAACGTCCTGGCTCCCGACGTCACCATCGTCAAGAGCCATACCGGCAACTTCTTCCAGGGACAGACGGGCGCAGCCTATTCGATCACCGTGAATAACATCGGCCCCGGCCCGACTGCCGGCACGGTTACCGTCACCGATACCTTGCCTGCTGGACTCACCGCAACCGCGATGGCCGGCACCGGTTGGAACTGCACCGTCGCCACGCTCAGCTGCACGCGTACCGACGCTCTCGCTTCCGGCGCGAGCTATCCCGCGATTGTCGTGACCGTCAACGTTGCCGCCAGCGCCCCCGCGAGCGTCTCCAACCTCGCAACCGTTGCCGGCGGCGGCGAACTCAACACCGCCAACGACACCGCTACCGACCTCACCACCATCACCGTTCCGCCCGACTTCTCCCTCGCGATTACCACTCCGGTCATCACCATACGAGCCGGGCAGACCGCAAACTACGCGTTTACCGTCAACCCGTTGAACAATAACTTCTCGAATCCCATCACCTTTAGCTTGACGGGCCTTCCAGATCGAAGCTCGTTCGCCTTCGCTCCCGCGTCAGTCACTCCGGGCTCCACTCCCGCGCCTGTTACGTTGAACATCCTGACCACGGCGGGCGATCCCTTCCTCGCGCAAAACGCGCAGAGAACGCGCATGCCGCTCTATGCCATGTTCTTGCCCTTTACCGGCCTGATCCTCTCCGGCATCGGTTTCCGCAAAGGCAAGCTGGTCAAAAAATGGGTTCTGGCCATCGCCCTCTTCGCTTGCGCCGGATTCACCCTCTACGGATGCGCCAGCGCCCAGAATTTCAAGAAGCTTGGCACTCCTCCGGGCACCTACGCCCTCACCATAACCGCGTCCTCCGGCCCGACGCAGCATTCGTCGCCCGTCACGCTGATTGTTACGCCATAAAAGTAGCTGCTTGACAATAAACAGAAACGAGAGAGAACCCCTACTCATGAATAGGAATCGTCTGACGGTGATCGCTTGCAGTGTTCGATGGTTTGCCGCAGCTGCCGGCCTTGTGCTTCTTTTCGCAAATGGGGCGCATGCCCAACAGGCGACCGCTTCGACGCCTCAGGTCGAGGTATCCGGAAGCTATTCCTACATCCGCGCGAACGCTGCCAACTCCGCCGGCAGCTTCAATCTCAATGGCGCGAGTGGCTCTGTGGCCTACAACGTCAGCGATCGCTTCTCGGTGGTCGGCGACGTAGGTGGATACCGCTTCAGCGGGTTGCCTTCCGGGCTCAGCAGCACCATGTACACCTTTCTCTTTGGCCCGCGGTACTCATTTCGAAAAGTGCGCCGCTTCACTCCCTTTGCTCACGTGCTTCTCGGCGTGGGCCGCGTCAACGCCAGCTCCGGCGGCATCGATGCTGGTGAGAATGGATTCTCCATGGCCATGGGCGGGGGCCTCGACCTGCCTTTTCGCCGCCGCTTCGCACTCCGAGTGATACAGGCCGAATATCTGCTGACGCGCTTCGATCGTGTCACCGGCGATTCCGCCACGCAGAATGACCTGCGCATCTCCGCGGGTTTGGTCGTCCGGTTCGGTAGCAGATAGCGGATCGTCCGGGCCGGGAAGACAGGGCCATCGCTTCATGGCAGCCACAGAAAACGAACAGGCTTCTTCCCTGAAAATTTCTTTGCGGCCTGCCACGGCCGGCGATGATGAATTCTTGCTTCATATTTACGCCAGCACCCGCCACGACGAAATGGCATCTTGGGGATGGGACCTCGCGCAGCAGACCGGTTTCCTTCGCATGCAGTTTGATGTCCGGCATCGCGGATATCTTGCCGCCTATCCCGCGGCGGAGACCAGCGTTGTCTCCGCCGGCGGCATCCCCTGCGGCTCCCTGATTGTTTCTCGTGGTCGCGGCGAAATTCGCCTCGTGGACATTGCCTTGCTATCGGAATTTCGCGGACGCGGCATCGGCGCCCATCTGCTTGGAATGTTGCTCGCGGAAGCGGCTCGTTCGCAGGCAAGCCTGCGGCTGAGCGTCCTGCGAAGCAACCCGGCCGTTCATCTCTATGAACGCCTCGGCTTCATCGCAACGGGCGGCGATGAAATGTATGCGGAGATGGAATGGACGTCGCGTCCATCCCAGGCCGAAGGGATATCTGAACATCTCTCTGGAGAAAGAACCCATGCTGGAAAATCTGAATAGCCGTGCGTTCTCCGAGCACCTGCGCTCCACCTTTCAGCTCAAGGTTCCTGGAGCCGCGCCCGTGCCGCTCGAACTACTCGAGGTCGCCGAAAAGGATCCATCGCCCAAGGTCGAGCAATTTTCCCTCATTTTCCGAGGTCCGCTTACCCCTCATTTCCGGCAGGGAACTTACTCTTTCGTGCACGAAAAACTGGGAGCCTTCGATCTTTTTGTCGTCCCGCTGGGCCCCGATTCGAACGGCATGTCCTATCAAGTCGTCTTTAACCGCCTGCGGCAACCGCCTCGCTGAATTCCGAATGAATATCACTCTGCGGCCGGTCAGCGAATCGGATGATCCGTTTTTGTACGCGCTTTACGCGAGCACCCGGGCTTCCGAGATGGCCTTGGTGCCTTGGCCTGACTCTCACAAGCATGCCTTCTTGCAAATGCAATTCGCCGCTCAAAGGACTTCCTACGCAAAGCAATACCCGGACGCGCAGCACACCGTAATCTGTCGCGATGGCCAACCTGTCGGTCGGCTCTATCTGTCCAGGTCTCAGGAACGCTTTCACATTTTGGACATCACGGTAGCGGACACGCACCGCAATCAGGGCATTGGCACAGTGGTTCTGCGGGAAGTCCTGCAGGAAGCAGAAAACGCGGGAAAGCCAACCACGATTCATGTGGAGAACTTCAATCCATCCGTGCGGCTGTTCGAACGCTTGGGATTCCGGCCGGCTGGCGTCAACGACTTTCTAATTCTCTTGGAGCGGCCGCCAGACTCTTTGAATTGAGCCGCTTGGGAGCGCGGATCGGCGTTGCGCTCTCGAGGTGGCTGATGATCGCGCTATACGTGGCTCCTCCCGAAGGAACAATAAACAACGAAAACCGTCCGAGTGCGTGATGCTCCATGTCATAAGTCCCTTGCGGGAGCGTCTCGCCGGTTCCTTGGAAGTGAAGCGCAAAGGTGTCAACGATCGTCTGCGGCGCTTTCGAAGGTCTTATCCCAAAAGCCATCGGCGCTGCTTTTGTCGGTGCGTTGAAACTCAACTGCTCGACGGACAGAAGCGTGAGCCACGCCGCGATTTGCTCGCCGGAATGAACCGCAAAGCTGCTGCTCACCAATGGCTGAAACGTTCCTTTGGTCCACGAGCCCAAGTTCGAGTTCGACGAGGCAAAGTTCAAAGTTGCAGCCCCGAGGAACTTCGCGGGCAGAGCCGCTGCCGCCATCAGCGTTTGACCGGCAACAAGAAACGCACGTCTGGTAACTGGCATCGAGGGAAGCTCCTGAATGAATCGTTGGATGACGCTTTCGAGTCTCCGTTACACCCTACATGGCTTCAATAGAGTAGCAGTACCGATATGGGAATCGCCTAACAGTACCAACGTACTATGCATTTGATCTCTTTAATCTTGGAACATAACTGAGTCAAATTGGTGCGCCGCTCCGCTCCGTCTGATGTTAGTATCACCAGCACGTCGTTCAGTTCTAAACGGCTCGAAGGATGGCTGTACCTTCCAGCGTGAAACTCTTGTCACGCGGTAACTGCAAAATGGAGACGAGATCCTATGTCAAGCCCGTTCATCGGTGAGATTCGCATGTTCGGCGGCAATTTCGCGCCGCAAGGCTGGGCCTTTTGCAACGGCGCCTTGATGGCCATCGATCAAAATACCGCCCTGTTTCAATTGATAGGGACAACGTACGGAGGCGACGGCCAGACCACCTTTGCCTTGCCTGACTTGCAAAGCCGCATTCCCCTTCACGTCGGCCCCGGATTTGCCCTCGGGCAAAGCGGTGGCGCCGAAACAGTCACTTTGACCACCAGCCAGATGCCCGCGCACAGCCACGTGCCGCTAGGCAATTCCAGCGTGGGAACCCAGTCCAGCCCCGCCAACGGTGTTTGGGCGCAGTCCAGCCTTGGAGAGTTCTCTTCTGCGGCTCCCTCCAGCGCCATGGCGCCGACGGCCATGGGGTCAAGCGGAGGATCGCAGCCCCACGACAACATGATGCCGTTTCTGGCCGTCAACTTCATTCTGTCGCTCTTCGGAGTTTTTCCATCGCAATCATAAAGGTTGTCCGAATTTGACACGCAGACACGCGGGAGGACCAAAGTATGTCAGAACCATTTTTAGGCGAGGTTAAGATCATCAGCTGGAATTTTCCGCCGAAAGGTTGGGCGTTTTGTAACGGCCAACTCTTGCCCATCAACCAGAATCAGGCCTTGTTTTCCATTTTGGGCGTCACCTACGGCGGAGACGGAAGACAGACCTTTGGCCTGCCCAATCTTCAAGGCCGTACCGCCGTGCACATGGGTAACGGGATCGCCTTGGGCGAACTCGCCGGAGAAACCACGCACACTCTCAACATTTCGGAAATGCCCGCGCACACCCACGCGCCGGTGGGCTCCTCGGCAACCGGCACGCTTTCCGCCGCAGGCGGAAATTTGTGGGGAGGCAGCTCTGCCAATCCCTACAGCCCCGGTTCGGACGGCACCTCCATGAACCCTGCCTGTTTGCAACCCATGGGCGGCAGCCAGCCGCATGAAAACATGACTCCCTATTTGGTGCTCAATTTCATCATCGCGCTTCAGGGGATATTCCCCAGCCAGAATTAGCAAAGGAGAAGCAAGCTCATGGCGAATCCATTTGTTGCGGAAATCAGAATCTTTGCTGGAAACTTTGCTCCGACAGGCTGGGCGCTCTGCAACGGCCAACTGATGCCCATCAGCCAGAATACGGCTCTGTTTTCGCTTCTCGGCACCACCTATGGCGGCGACGGCAAGAGTACGTTTGCTCTCCCGAATCTCCAGGGATCAGCGCCGATGCAGGCCGGGCAGGGACCCGGCCTGTCTTTGCGAGACTTGGGTGAAACGGGCGGCGAGCCTACCGTGACGTTGCTCGATGTCGAAATGCCCGCGCACTCCCACGGCGTGCAGGCTGCTGCCGCCGGCGGTCTCGCCGGTCCGGGAGGCAACGCATGGGCTTCAGGACTCAAAGGCCATCCCGGTTCGTACGCGTCCTCAGCCAGCGCCACCGCGCCAATGAGCCCGCTCGCAACATCCATCGCCGGCGGTAACTTGCCGCACAACAACATGCCGCCGTACCTTTGCCTGACGTTTATCATTGCTCTGCAGGGAGTTTTCCCGGCGAGAAGCTAGCGGGCGAATCTACTTTTTTTTGTCGGTGGAGAACGGCCCGGAATCGAGCCCCCGGGCCGTTCTTATTTGTGCTGTAGAATT
>DASQGY010000210.1:0-9908 GCA_035632375.1 Bryobacteraceae bacterium
CCGAGCTGCTGAATGGGTTTGCGCGGCAGTTGAACCCGGTGCAGGAAAGCATCTTCGAGCGTTATCCGGTTAGCTATTACTGGACCTGTCACCAGTCGGAATGGGCCACCGACCTGGTCTTCCGGGAGGCGGACTTTTTGCAGCGGCTCATGCCGCTGCTGGTGCGGCACGGCCTGCTGAGCTATGGCAGTGCGGATGTGCTGCGTTACTTGGGCCGGAAAGTGAATCAGTCGGGCGCCATCCCGGCCAACTTCCACGGGACGCTGGAAACGGATCTGAAGCAGCGACAGGAAGGCGAGCGGGTCAAATACCGGATGGATGGCAACTCGGCGAAGTTTTACGACAAAGCGTACAGCCCGTGGGGCGGTGTGCTGCGGGGCGCCGAGACCACGCTTAACAATGTACGCGTTTTTCGTACGTATCGAGCCAAAGAAGGGGGGCCGGAAACGGAACTGGCGTGGCGTCCAATGCGGAAAGGAATCGCCGACCTGCATCGCCGGGCGGAAGTATCGCAGCAGACCAACGATCGATTGATGAACGCGCTGGCCAGCGTGGATGACAGCCGCAGCCTGCGGGAGTTGACCGCCGACCTGCAGAAACACACCACCTGGGGTGGCCGTCGGGTGCGCGGACTACGTCCCTGGGCCGAGGACCAGCCACTGTTAGCGGCGATCAATCACGGCGAGTTTCTGCTGAACGGGTTCCGCAACCGCGACCTGCAGCACTTGCTCTACGACGCCCCCACGGAGTTGCCGAAGGAGCGACGGCGGCGGTCGTCGGCCACCAGCCGGAAGCTCAGAATGCTGCGGGCACATGGAATCATCCGGAAAGTGCCTCGCACCCACCGCTATCACGTCACTGAGGCCGGCCGAGTTATCCTAGTGGCCATTCTCACCGCAGCCAGAACCAGTGTCAAACAACTGAACCAACTGGGGAACGCGGCATGAAAAAATCGTCGCGCCGCGCAAAGAAACAAAGATTTAGTAGTACAGGCTTTAGCCTGTGCGACTCGACACTTGTGTCGAGTCGTCATTATCCCGGGCTACGACCGAAGAGACATAACGGGTTCAGACTTTCTCCCCCTTTCGCGCGTCGTGATTTGTGGGTGACTCTGTACTCTTCTTGATGCGCTCGCTCCACAAGGGGCATCGTCATGAGAATTGCCGCCATAATGGAAGAGTCCGCCACAATGTCGACAAGTTCCCTGCCACACCCGCCTGAAAGCCGCGCGGCGAAGATGGTGCGCGAGGTGTTCGAGTCTGGACGCCCGATCACCTACGTGCGCTCCTCTGAAGAACAACGCGTCGGGCGTGTACTCCGCGAAGTCGCGCGCGGCATGGGCGATTCCGTACCCGTCTGGACCTGGAGCATCACCGAAGCGCCGCAAACCGGCACCGAAACTCCGCGCGGAGCATTGGATCACATCATTGCCGCCAAAGGCCCGGCCATCTTCCACCTGAAGGATTTCCACGAGCCGCTCCGCGAATCGCCGGAGATCCGCCGCCGTCTGCGCGACGTGTACGCAAGTTGCGTCGATCAGAAAAAGTTTGTGGTGATCAGCTCGGCGGTCCGCTTCCTGCCGGAAGAAGTGGAGCGCAACGTGATGTTTCTCGAGCTGCGCCCGCCCGATCAGATCGAGCTGCTGGAATTTCTCCGCGAAGAACGCGCCTCCCCCGATGAGCATATACTGCGCCAGGTCGCAGTAGCCTTGCAGGGCCTCACGCTGGACGAAGCACGGTACGCGCTGCGACGCGCCGTGGCCGCTAACAAAATTCTAGGCCCGGAATCTCTTCCCGCGTTGCTCGAAGAAAAACGCCTCCTGGTGAATCGCAGCGGCGTCATCGAGTTTGTCGCCGATGGAACCAACATGGGCGATATCGGCGGCCTCGAAAATCTCAAGAAGTGGCTCCTGGAACGCCAGAAGCTCTTTCAAATGCGCGAAAGCCTGACCGAGGAGATCGTGCCCAAGGGCGTGCTCTTCATGGGCATTCCCGGTTGCGGCAAAAGCCTCTCGGTGAAAGCGATCGCCTCTTATTTTCAGCTTCCGCTCTATCGCGTCGACATGATCGAGATTTTCTCCGGTCGGCATGGCAAGCCCGAGGGCGCATTCGTCGCGGCGTGCAAAATGATGGAGGACATGGCGCCCGCTGTCCTCTGGTTCGACGAAATCGAAATGGGACTCACCAGCGCCGACGCGGGCGGCGAGCAGGGCCGTATCTTCGCCTTCTTCCTCACCTGGATGCAGGAAAAGGCCCGCGGGCTTTTCGTCGCGGCCACCGCGAATCGCATCGACTTGCTTCCCGCCGAAATGATCCGCAAAGGACGCTTCGACGAAGTTTTCTTTGTCGATCTGCCCCACGAAGACGAAGTGGTGGAGATCTTCAAGATTCATCTGAAGCGCCGAGGAGTAGACGCCGCCGCGTTCAACATCGAACAACTGACGCAATTCACCGGCGGTTGGACCGGCGCGGAGATCGAGCAGTGCGTCATCTCTGCCATAACCAGAGCGAAGCTAGCCAATCGCGAAGTCACCGAGCAGGATCTGATCGGCGTAGCCGTGAAACTAGTCCCCCTCTCCCGCACCATGAAGGAACAGATCAACCACATCCGCGGCTGGGCCTTCGAGCGAGCTGTTCGCGCCTCCCCGCAGCCAGTCCGCCGCTAACCGCTTCGGTCGAGATGGAAGCCGCTCAAGCGTTCGACCGGGCGCCCTCGGGCCAGTAGGGCCTGTCCGCATCCGCTAAGTGACCGTCCGCGTAGCGATCGTGATGCCGAACCCATGACATCGTAAATTGCAGGCCGTCCTCATCGCGGCCTTTCGGAACAAGGTCGAGATAGTTGTACGTGTTCACAAAGTTCTCGGTTCCGCGCGCATAGGCGGAATACGTGTGGAAGACGCTGCCATCCCCATCCTTGTAGAAGACGCTGAATCCCGGCGCCTCCGCGCTGGGGAATTCCACCAGATCGAAGTTGTAGTCCACTTTGCCTTTCGCCATTTCCTCCTGGGTAAACGATGCGCGGTAGTCGTAGTTGAAGTCGGTTCCGTACGACGACACCCAGTTAAACCGCCAGCCCATGCGCTTCTTGAAGGCTTCGATTTTGGCCAGGGGCGCTCTTGAAATCGCCGCGAAGGATACATCGCGTTGCGCCAAATGCACCAGCGCGCCATCGGTGTGATCCATGTTGAAGGAACAACTCGGGCAGCCTTCGTTCCATTCCGGGCCGAACATGAAGTGATAAACGATGAGTTGGCTTCTGCCATCGAAGAGGTCTGTGAGAGTTTTCTTGCCGCCAAGTGAATCGAAAACATAGTTCTTTTCCACCTGGACCCAGGGCAGTTGACGGCGTTCGGCGGCTACTGCGTCGCGCTCATGTGTGAGTTGCTTCTCCCTGGCCAGCAGCTTCTTGCGGGCGGCTAGCCATTCATCTCGCGATACTATTTTCGGATTGTTGATCGTGCTCGTGGGCATCTTGATTTTTCCTTTCATCGGAGTTCTTCTTGAGAGACATTTTCACGGCCAGCGCTACCAGCCCGCTGGTGGAGGCTGCGCCGGCAACAATCAGTCCCATGGTCGCCAAGCAAAATGGACACATTGTTCACCTCTTCATGTAGCAAAGCGATCCACAGGCTAAGGCCTGTGCCGTTGAGTTTTCCTCGCCTCGCAAAAGCTATTGATTCTGCCGCACCGAGATTGGTAGCGCACGCACTCCTGCGTTCTCTCTCGCGTGCGATATTTCAGTCACGAACATTGGCACTGTGAAATGTCTGATTTAGGTGGCACAGGCTTTAGCCTGTGGGCGCTCTGAACCTTCTTCAAGCAACCTCCTACACCGGTGACGGATAGCAGATGCCGGTTTCGACAGCGCCAACCAGAAAAAATTAGCCGCGCCTCTCCACCAGAAACTCTCTCACCGCAGGATCCTCGGTGAGGCCGATCGCGCGGTCGCAGGACTCCACCGATTCATGCACTCTCCCCAGCCGCCGCAACAGATGAGCGCGAACCGCCCAGTAGGGCTGATAGTCCGCAACGTCCCGCTGGTCCATTGCATCCAGTATCGCCAGCCCGGCTTCAGGCCCACTCGCTTCGGCGACCGCTGCGGCGTATCCGGTTCGCGTGCCAATCGCGGGCGATAAGCGAACAAGCTGTTCGTAGAACAGTACGATGGCGGCCCACTCCGTCCGGCCGCTTCGCGCCCGCTCCGCGTGTACGGATTGAATCGCGGCCTCAAGCTGAAAGCGCCCGGTGCGGCGCTGCGATGACGCTTCAGCGAGATGATGCTCCGCCTCTTCCATCAATGGAAGCGACCATTGCCGCGGGTCCTGCGCGGAGAGAGGAATGTAGCCACCGTCAGGCCCCCGTCGCGCTGGCCGGCGAGCCTCGCAGTGAAGCATGAGAGCCAGCAGACCTCGCACCTCCGCTTCGCCGGGCATTAGCTCCAGAAGGACTCGCGCCAGCCAGATCGCTTCCTCGGCCAGCTCCCGGCCGCGCTGATCGATGCCCGCCATATCGTCCCAGCCGATCCCGAACGCGGCATAAATGGCTTCCAATACCGCTTCTAGCCGGTCAGGCAACTCGCGCTCCTGCGGGACTTCGAACTGAATGCCACCGGCGCGGATTTTTGTCTTCGCGCGCACCAGACGCTGCCCCATCGTCGTTGGCGAAATCAGGAACGCTCGGGCAATCCGTGCTGCGTCCAGGCCCAAGACAGTCTGCAGCATGAGGGGAGTGTGGATCGCCGGATCAATCGCCGGGTGAGCGCACACAAACAGCAGCTTCAGCCGTTCATCCGGGAACTCGGCCGACAACAGCGCCTGGGCGGCGCTTTCCTTTAGGAGTTGAAGAGTTGGCTCACTCTCCGATACCACCTGTTGATGACGCGCCTCATCGATAATGGCGTGGCGCGCCGCCGTCAGAAGCCAAGCCTCCGGATTTTGTGGCAGCCCGTCTCGCGGCCAAACCCCGAGAGCGGCGATCAGAGCGTCGCTGAGGGCGTCCTCCGCGCTGGCCACGTCGCGCGTGTGAGAGGAAAGATAGGCCACCAGCCGGCCGTACGACTGGCGCGCCACGCGCTCCATCTCCCGATGCGTGTCCTCCTGCGCACTACCATTCATCCCGTGATCCGGCGCTTCGCCGCAGGCGCCAGCGGACGGACCTCGACAGCGCCGGCCCAGGCCGTGGGGCAGCGCGCCGCCCAATCGAGCGCTGCGTCCAGCGAGGCGAGTTCCAAAATCACGAATCCAGCCAACTGCTCTTTCGTATCGGCGTAGGGACCGTCCTGTACGCGCCGCTTTCCTCCATCAATCCTCACGGTGGTCCCGGTCTCGGGCACTTCCAATGGATCCCCGCCGACATAGACGCCCGCCTCAACCATAGCCTTGTAGTACGACCGCCAAGCGCCGGTGTAGGGATCGGTTTCATCGTTCTTCCGTGTCGCAAAAGCTTCGGGTGATTCGTAGATCAGCAGGACGAATTGCATCAGCCTTCTCCTTGACCAACTATTGTGTGCACCTTTGTGCGCCTGATTGTATGACGGATGGGGTGTAGCCCATTCGACATCGATCCGCAGGACAGGTGTTTCTCATGATTCCCGCGCGCAAGGTTGGGTGTATGCTAGTAGCTTCCGACGCCCCAAGCTCGAATTCGTGGCGAATATCGCCCCGTCCTCGTAAGAAAATGATCGCCTTGTGGCCGGGCCAGAGTCGCTTTTTACCGCGCCAAGCCCGGACATGAGACGACGAAGAAGAAAGGAGAAAATCAATGGCACGATATCTCAGCCGACTCGATAACTCTGGTGTTGTTTGTCTTCTTTCCGCTATCTTGTTGGCCTGGACCTTTTCAGCGCAGGCGCAGCAACCCCCGGCGGGCCCTCCCGGAGGCATTGTTCAGACGATTGTCATCGACCCGAGCAATCCGTCGACCCTGTATTGCGGGATGAGAAAAGCGGGCGTCTTCAAGAGTACCAATGGTGGGGATACCTGGACTGCGGCTAGCAACGGCCTGACCAGTATGGCTGTCAACACTCTGGTCATCGATCCTGTCAAACCCACCACCCTTTATGCGGCAACCGCGAATGGTGTCTTCAAGACCACTAACGGAGGGGATAACTGGGCTGTCGCCAACACCGGCCTGACCAGTACGGCCGTCAGCGCCCTCGTTATCGATCCGGTCAACAGCGCAACCCTCTATGCTGGAGTCCCAGGGGCCCTCTTCAAGAGCACCACCGGAGGGAGTGGCTGGAGCAGGCTCAAAATCGATGTAATAGGCGATCCAAGCGGCAGTTTTGACTACACCCTGGCAATCGATTCAAGCACCCTCTATGCCGCAACATCCTTCTTTGTGGTCAAGAGCACCAACGGTGGAAGCAGTTTCAGCACTATCCCGCTCGCCTACCTTCCATCGCCCGGAAACACGTACGCCTTTGTTATCGATCCCGTCAGTTCCGCCACGCTCTATTCCTCGAATAACTTCGGCGTCTTCAAGAGCGCCAATGGTGGGTCGAGTTGGGCGGAGTCGGATACCGGTATCCCGGCCACGTACGTTATAGCTCTGGTTATCGATGGTGCCAACCACACCACACTCTATGCTGGAACGAACGACAGCGGTGTCTTCAAGAGTACCAATGGAGGAGGAAACTGGAGCGCAGCGAATAGCGGCCTCCCGGCGAACGAGTTCATATGGGCGCTGGCGATCGATCCGTCCAATTCAGCCACGCTTTACGCCGCAACCAGTGACGGAGTTTTCAAGAGTACAAACAATGGCCAAACCTGGCGGCCTACCGGGCAGGGTGGCGCGCCTGCTTCGGGGCCCGCTATTTCGCAGAATGGAGTAGTCAACGGAGCAAGCTTCCAGCCAGGTATTGAATCGGGCAACTATGTAACCATCAAGGGGTCCAACTTTACCAGCGCGGCGGCAAACTGCGATCCGGTAGGTAATCCGGTTACCGGCTGCCGAACCTGGGCGGCAAGAGATTTCTCCGATGGCACCGCTGCGGGTATTGCTCCGACTTCCTTGGATGGTGTCAAGGTCACCATCAACAACAAGGCGGCGTTTGTGGAGTTCGTCAGTCCAACTCAGATTAATGTTCAGGCGCCGGATGACGTGACGCTCGGCACGGTCGCCGTCCAAGTCACGACACCTGCTGGATCGGCCACAGCCAACGGAGTCTTGGAGCAGTTTTCGCCCGCGTTCCTGGTTTACGGGAACAACTATGCGGTGGCGACTCACCTGGATGGGTCGATTGTGGGAGGAGTCACAGGCGCCACGCCAGCAAAGCCAGGGGAATTGATCGTGATTTACGGGTTTGGGTTCGGACCGGCCAATCCTCCGGTAAAGGCTGGGCAGAGCCCTGCGGGCCAAAACATATCGCTTCCGGCAGTGCCTCTTGCGACCCCGGTCACGATCACGATTGGAGGAAGCGCCGCGCAGCAGACTGCGGCCTACACCGGATTAGCCGGAACGTTTATCGGACTGTACCAATTTGTGGTGACGGTGCCGAATGTTGCGAATGGAGATCAGGTGCTCTCCGCCTCGGTGGGCGGCGTCTCGACGCCGGGAACGGTTACGATTAACATCCACAACTAAGTGCCTGTCAAGGAATAACGGTTTCTGAGCCGGACCGTAAGGGAGGGGTTGGACAGGTTATTCCATTGCAGATCCTAAGGGCGGCACGGCTTCTCTTATTCCGGCGCGCCGGCAGGCGGAGATCGATCTTGAATCGGTACGGCGAGCCCTCACCATTTCCGCCGTCAGCGAGTTCTCTTTGCCTGCGGCGCTCCGGCGAGCGTAATCCGAATCGACCCCGAGAACGTCGGTGAATGCGTAGTTGCCGCCGGCGGATCGCAGTGCGTGTGCGAATTGAGCACAATCACCGGCACGTTCGTCAGACGTTGGACCACCGGATTCCGCGGCGCATCGCAGCGCACTTGCGCGTGGGTACATCTACCGGCTCAGTCCTGGCAGACCGAGCGATCGCGACAGCGGCTCTTCGAATGCGACCGAGCAAACGACACGGTTATGAGATTGTCTGGGAATCCTGCAATGCGGTCACGGCTGGTTCGGCTTCGAAGGGGAGTGCCGCGGATTCCAACGGGGCCTGTTCAGCGAACACAAAACGTCCGGCGACTGCTGCTGCGCCCAAGGCTGCGATGGCCATCAGGAATGTCGCCGCGTACCCGAATCGATTGGCTACAATCCCCGCGGAAAATGAACTCAGCCCGACGAAGAGGTCGTAGAACGCGCTGAGTACACTGACGGTGGATCCGCGTTCCCCGTCGGAGGACCGGCGAAGTACGGTGGACGCCACCGAAGCCCAGGGGAACGAGAATCCGAAGCCCAGGAATGCCGCGCCCGCCACTGCCCAACCCCTGGCTGGTCCGGTAGCCAGAATGCTCAGGCCGATGGCCATGCTCACCAGCCCGCTATAGAAGGTAATGCGTGGATCGATGCGATCAGGCAAACCGCCCAGGAAAAACCGCGAGAGCAGAACGAGCGCCGCGTACATCGAGAAAGCAGCGGGACCGGCATGACTGCGCTGCGCGAGGTAGAGGATCAGGAATCCGGTGATCACCGGGTAATGAACATTGACGAAGCCCACGGCCAAGCCCGCGGGAACGAGCGATCGCCGGAGCCAACCGCGCCGGCGCACATGGCTCAAAGGCCGGTAGTCTTGGGAGACGCCGATGAGCAGCGCCGCAGCGCCGAGTGCCGCAACAATCTGGAAGGCGGCCGCGCGATGGAAGGAACCCAGCAGTTGGCCGAGCAGCGGACCGGCTGCGATGCCGCCCCAAATACCGCTGCTTAGATAGCCGAGGGCTCGCGCACTGCGTGATAGTCCCGCGACTTCCACCGCCCAAGCCGCCGCGCCGGTGTACAAACAGGCTTCGCCAATTCCCTGCAGGGCGCGCGCCAGGTAGACTCCGCCGATTCCCATCGGCAACAGGTACGCAATGCCCGCCAGCGTGCAACTGCCGAGGCCCGTCAGGAAGGCTTGCTTGCGACCCTTGCGATCGGCCAGCCGTCCCGCGAATAGGCGGCTGCATAAGGCAACTACGGAGAACGTCCCGATGACGAACCCCACCGTGCGGTCCGAACCGCCCAGATCGTGACGAATGTGCGGAGCGAGCGCGGGCAACACCGTCCCGAAGCCGAGAAATCCCAGAAACGTTGCGCCGATCAAGCGCCAGAAGCGCTTTCCGAGCGTTGCAGATGACCCCAATGTTTCATCATCGCATGCCGTGGGAAGCGGCTGCGAAAAACGTCTGCGGCCACACGGGGAGTGCCGTCCTGCCGCTGATGACGCGATTCGTCGTGATTCTGCTGGGCCGATTGTGGCTCCTGGCACACTGCTGGGGTGAGTGAAGAAGCACACCGAAGCCTTTTCAACAACGAGTGCCCAGGTAAATCTCATCGAATCTGCATTTCTTGGCGGCGCTCTTCCGGGTCACTGTCAGCGCGCGACTTGAGGGCGGCTCTCCGAGAGCGACATTGCAAGAATCTAGAGTCGTATCAACTCAGAATTTCTACAGCCATAGTTTCACTTCCACCGTGGGTGCCTCTCGAATTCGACGAAAAGAAAGAAAACGACAACCTGCCTGGAACGACATTCTCTATGGAACTCGCTGGCGCGACACATCCTCGCTTTCGCTCCGATCATCGCAGCCGGCGCCCCGGCGGACGACATTCCGGCCGCCGAACAAGCCTCGTGTCCCTCGCGGACGACTTTTAACGCTTATTGGGTTTAGGGAGGCAAAATGGCAGTGGACTTGGGATCAACCATCACCGCTGTTGGCGGTCTCGGCACGGCGGCTTTCGGCTTGGTGGACGCAACTAAACCGATCACCAGGATTAATCACCTTGGCTTTTCAGGCATTCGGCGCATCGTCGCTCAACTTACGCTTGGCAATGACG
>DASQGY010000211.1:0-21467 GCA_035632375.1 Bryobacteraceae bacterium
CTCAAGGGAGAGTGCAAGGAGATATCCTATTGTTGCCGGGCACTCAGCAAAACCAGGCGTATGCTGCGCAGTTTTCGGCGATCAACGGCACGCCGCCTTACTACTGGACGTTGGTGCCCGATGCTCAACACCAGTTGCCCAAGGGCAGTCTCGCGCTCATAGGTATCGGTGACGCGGAGCACGTAGGTGAGAGAGCAGTGCTTGCTGGAACTGCCCTTGAGACTGGTTCCTTCACTTTTAGGTTGAGGGTAACAGACTCCACTCCTCTATTGAATACGTCACAAGCAGCCGAGCGGTTGGTAACGCTGGTAGTTTCACCATCAGCATCTTCGACTCTGTCGATCACATCAGGAAAGAACCTTCCTACGGCTCAGGTAGGTGTTCAATACCGCAATCCGCTGACGGCGGCGGGCCAGGGGCTCCTCCAGTGGATCGAGGGGCTTTTTAGCTCGGTCCAAAATGAGTCTACCCCTTCGCAATCTGCTCAAGTTCCTAATCCGTCATTGAGTGCGCCCGTGAACCAGACACCACCGCCCGGGCTGAAAGTTACATCTGACGGCGTGGTAACGGGGAATCCAACCGTCGCCGTGGCCGATTATGCGTTTACGGTAAGCGTTCGAGACGGTGTCTCAAACACTCAATTCCAGAACTTCACGATCACTGTGCTACCTGCGAATCTACCTCCAATCATGGATGCGATAACGACCAGTACGGACTCCGTGAATCCCGGGCAGAGCGTCGCAATTGCCTGCGGCGCTCATGATCCCGAGAAGGGCAGCATATCTTATTCGTGGGCCGCAACTGGTGGGAGCCTTTCCTCGATTGCCGGCGCGGAGACAACGTGGACTGCCCCGCAAGCCGCGGGATTCTACACCCTTACCTGCACGGCGTCCGATCCACAGGGAGCAAATAGCCGGAGCAGTCGAATTATAGGAGTATCTGAGCCCAACTCGGCAGCGGCGAAGCCAACGATCTCTTTATACACTTGGAACTCGACACCGGTCGACAACCAGCCCTTCAGCGGCATGATAACGGGAACTGGGTTCGTTCCTGGTATCCAGGTTTTATTCTGCGTGAGCGGTTCGAACATTTGCTACCAGCAACCGGCGGCGCTTGTCAATGTCACCAGCCCGAGCAGTCTGATTGTGAGCAACGTGACGCTCGCCAGTGGGTCATGGGAGATCTACGTCCAAACGTCTGCCGGGCAGTCCGCCCGCTCTGCGGCATTCCTGATACAGAGGGTAACAGGTAACTCATTAGACGACTACCCCTATAAGACGGCCACAATCAACACAGTCGATCCATATGGGTTCTTCTACCGCGAGTGCACGTCGTTCCTCGCCTACAGGATGAACCGCGACGCCGGCACAACCGATCCTGCCCATCCTTCATTCACAGACACGATGGGCGGGCATAGATGGGGGAACGCTGGTAATTGGGGCTCCAACGCGGTGGCACTAGGCTACAGTGTTGACGCCAGTCCAACCGTCGGCTCGATAGCTCAATGGAATTCGGACGAGTGCCCCGGCTGCACCGTGGGTCATGTGGCGTACGTTGAGGCCGTCCATAGCGATGGCTCCATAGACGTCTCGGAGTACAACTACGCCAACGATCACGCGTATGGGTTTCGATCCACAGTACGAACGGCAAAGCGTTTTATCCACATCAAGGCCTCCGGTATGGTGTCGACGTTCAGCGGCAGCCCTTCGTCCGGCCAACAGTTAACGACCACGTTCAGCTACTCCGGCTCGGGGCTGACGCCGAACGGGACGATTCAACAGTGGTTCCAGGGGCCGAACGGGACCAGCAGCGCGACCATTCAAGCCAATGGCAGCGGCAACGTGAACTGGACTTACGTTTACAAGTGCACGGACACGCCGGGAACCTGGTACACATGGATCGTCGATCCGGTTAAGAACTACACCAGCCCCAAGGTGACCAACACGGTGTCGGCGAACCCGAGCTGCACGCCGGGGAGTTTCAGCGGCAGCCCTTCGTCCGGCCAACAGTTAACGACCACGTTCAGCTACTCCGGCTCGGGGCTGACGCCGAACGGGACGATTCAACAATGGTTCCAGGGGCCGAGCAGGACTAGCAGCGCCACCATCCAAGCCAATGGCAGCGGCAACGTGAGTTGGACCTACGTTTACAAGTGCACGGACACGCCGGGAACCTGGTACACATGGATCGTCGATCCGGTGAAAGGCTACACCAGCTCCCAGGTGGTCAATAACGTTTCGAAAAGTCCATCGTGCCCTTGACTCGTTCATACGCCGGTGATCATGATTTGGTTCTTTGTCAGCTAAAATCAATACCGGCGATCCATGTTATCCATCGGCGAAGTAGCAAAGCCTGCGGGCCTCCGCCCTCGGCAATCCGCTTCTATGAAAAAGCTGGACTGCTCCCAAAATCAGCCCGCTCCGGCGGACAGCACCGCGGCCAAAGCTAGCCTCGAAACCGCTTCCGCGCGTCGAATACATAGGCGCAATCTCGGCCCGGCGCTTTCGTCTCGGCATCGAGCAGTTCGATTTTTCGCTTTCTCACATCGAGAGCGCCCCTGGCGATCTTACTCCAGTTAAATTTGGCAAGGTCCTCGGCGATCTCGATTACTGGCAGAATGTAGACTTCGAAAAAGCTCTGTGATGCTTTGAGGCCATGAATCTTCATCGCGTTGCTGTACTCGTTCAGCATCCATTCGATTTCGTCCTCGATTTCGCTTTCGGTCTGCTGCTTTGTAGCGAGCGTCTTGATGAACCGTCTGAAACCCCAGCGCTTGTCGCGCATCTCATTCTTGAAATCAAAAATATCTTCGAGCGCGGACGTCTCATCCGGAATCGGCAATACTCCGAGGCCGACACTTAGGGCGGTTTCCATGGAGGAGCCCTTTAAGCCACCGGTATCCGGGTTGACGGGTGCACACGGGCCCAGAGCATAGATTCCGGCGACATCACATTCTTGATCCAGGGCTTTCGCGAGGACATGACGAACAAGAATATCCCCGATTCTAAGCTGTCGAACGGAAGGCGAAATCGGTATCTCGCTCGGATGGAATTTGACATTGTCGCTCTCAACATTCGTTACATGTGCGATGATCCCTTTCGACGATAGGTATTCGAGATCGCGGGTGAAGCCGCCAACGTAGCCGTATATCGTAGGGCCACCCATCCACACGACACGGAGCTTGTCGAAAAGAATCAGATAGCGTTTCAGATCCTCTTGACTGCTCAATCGATCACCGGACACTATCCCATGAAGCTCACGCATCTTGTGAGCATCATACACTCCCCGTATGCCGCGCGTTCCCGCAGAAAGCCTCTTCACCGCCTCGCCGATAACTGCAATCTGATAACAACAAGCCGAGAGCAACTGGTGATTACCATCAAAGTCGGCCCGGCTCAATCCGCGAGTGTAGTCGATCACCCTGGAGCACGCCGTAATCAGATCGCCGAGAGTTGCCGCGTCCGTCCCGCTATCGGGAGACATAGACGGTCACGGCTCCAGCGAGGATGGAGTTTCGCCGTAGCGCGTTCTCACTCCACTCAATGGCGCGCCGGCTCACCAAGTCCACATTGCGCCCAAGAAGTTCGGCAAGTTCCCGCTCCATGCGCTCATGCTCAAACAACCCCCACCTTGCATCCGGGGCGAAGGTAACCAGTAGATCGACATCCTGAGCCCGCGAAGGCTCGACCAGCATAGATCCAAACAGCTCGAGTTTGGCGATTCTCCACCGTCGGCAAAACTCATCCAAAACAGCATCGTCCACAGGCAACCGCTGCAAGACCGCCATATATGTTTCAGAATAGCGCGGAGCGCTGAATTCGTGCCAACTCGCGATAAGTCCGCTTGGAGGAGACTTGAAGCGCGCTTACGCGAACGCCGTTTGTGGCAAGCGTTCGATTACCAATCGATGAAATCTCAATCGTGTGACGGTGCCCTCGCTGGGCTCGGACGAACTGATGCCATTAGCCTGTGCACTATTCCCATGCGGCATCTTGCAACTTGGCTTGCTCTGATTCGCTGCGGAAGTTGAAGTAGGCTTCCACGCCGAATCTCTCCCGCGGCCGGACCATCTCCAGAATTCTTGCGGTGATCCGTTCTGTCCTTTCGTAAAGGCCGTCTGGCCTGCTTGCCCTGTCGGAAAGCAGGACGCGAAAGAAGATTGCTGCCGAACCAGTGGAGTCGCTCGTCAACGCGTACCGGATCCTCTCGACCTCGGGAGCCAATCGAGCGGCGGCCTTCTGGATGGCTGTTGCGATCTGGCGTTCGCTGACAATCCCGCTGGGCGCTAGAGGCATTGGAAGATTCTCTTCCCTTCAAAGATAACGCGCCATGCCGGACGGAAACAACTTCACGTGTGGTCGGAACCAGTGCTTCGCGCCTTCCGCCTCTGTACAATAACTCCAGGGAGGAACAATGAACAAGTTGACGAAAACGATTCTCTGTACTCTGGCCGCCACCGTGATTGCGTCCGGCCTCATGGCCGACGAGGCGAAGAAGAAAGCGCCCGCGAAATCCAGCGGCGCTACGTTGCATCCGGAAATGACCGTCGCCGATGGCGCGGGCACCTTCGACAAACCCGCCGGCACGCTCGGCCAGAAACCATCCGAGCCCTGGAGCGCCACCACCATCGGCGCGGCCGTCGACAAAAAAGCGCAGCCGGGCAAGGTAGTCAACGTAACCGGCGAGATTATCGATCTCTCCTGCTACTTCCAGGTCGGCAAGCACGGCGAGAAACACAAACCGTGCGGCACCAAATGCCTGCAGCAGGGCCAGCCCATCGGCTTGCTCACCAAGAGCGGCGCGGTATATATGTTGATGGATGAGGAGCACGATCCGCGGCGCGACGGCCTCACCACCTTCCGCCAAGCCGCCATCGACAACTTCGCCAAAATCATGGAAGTCACCGGCACCGAAACGTCCTTCGGCGGCTACAAAGCCATCTTCGTTCAGGGCTACGTGAAGAAGTAAACGATGCAGTCGACCATCATCCGAAGGCTGGTACGCATCACGCCAGCCTTGCTCCTTCTGTGGGCCGCATCCGCCGCCGACAAGCCCTCGCCCACTAACATTGCCGTGCCGCTCGGATTGGCCCCCATCGTCTGGCCGGCCGACAATCCCTACACGCCGGACAAAGCCGAGCTTGGCCGCTTGCTTTATTTCGACCCGCGCCTCTCCGCCGACGGCACCGTCTCTTGCGCCACCTGCCACTCGCCCAAGTACGCCTTCACCGATTCCATGCCAGTGTCCGAAGGCATTCGCGGCCAGCGCGGCACACGCAGCGCTCCAACGATTATCAATCGCGCCTACAGCCTCGCGCAGTTTTGGGATGGCCGCGCCGCCACGCTCGAAGAGCAGGCCAAGGGACCCATCGGCAACCCGATCGAGATGGGCGCCAGTTCCGAAATCTGCGTCACGAAGCTCCAGGCAATCCCCGGCTACCGCGCCTGGTTCCTGAAAGTTTTTGGCACCGAGGACTTCACCATCGACCACGTGGCCAAGGCCATCGCCACCTTCGAGCGCACCGTTTTGTCCGGAAATTCACCCTTTGATCGCTATAAATCGGGCGAAAAAAAGGCGATAACGCCCTCCCAAATTCGCGGTATGAACGTCTTTTTCAAGAAGTCCAAGTGCGACAAATGTCACGACGGCATGAACTTCACCACCAATGACTACCACAACCTGGGCGTCGGCATCGACAAGCCCAATCCCGACGCCGGCCGCTTCGCTATCACCAAGAATCCAAAGGACTTCGGTGCGTTCAAGACCCCCACGCTGCGCGACATCGCCGAGACCCCGCCCTACATGCACGACGGTAGCTTGAAGAATCTAAAGGACGTAGTGGAGTTCTACGACAAGGGCGGTAACTTGAACAAAAACCTGGACCCCGACATCAAACCGCTCAAGCTCACCGCCGACGAAAAGGCTGATTTGGTTGAGTTTATGCGCGCCCTGACCGGCACAAGCTGGCAAAACATCAAAGCCCCCGACAAGTTTCCCGAATGAAATCAGTTATTTGCAGCGTTGCCCTGCTCGCGCTAATCGGCTGCAATCGCGAGCATAAGAAGGTTATCGCCGTGATTCCAAAGGGCAATTCCGACATCTTCTGGCAGTCGGTCCACGCCGGCGCGGTGAAAGCCGCGCGCGAAAACGGCGTCGAAGTCGTCTGGAACGGCCCGGCGGGCGAGACCGATTACACCATGCAGCTCCAGATCGTCGATGCCATGATCAACCGGCACGTGGATGCGATCGCGCTCGCGCCCATCGACCGCCAGGCGATGGTCAGCGTGGTGGAGCGGGCCGCGGACCGGCAGGTGCCCGTCATCATCTTCGATTCCGGCATCGATACACAGCGCTTCGTCTCGCAAGTGGCTACCGACAACTACAAAGCCGGGCAGATGGCCGGCGAGCGGATGGGCAAGATTCTCGACGGGAAGGGCCGGGTAGTGATCGTTGGCGTGAAGCCGGGGGCGGCGTCTACTGAGGCGCGGGAGAAAGGGTTCGAAGACGTCATCCGCGAGAAGTTTCCGGGGATACGCATTCTGGATAAGCGTTTCGGAATGGCCGCGGTCGCGCTTTCGATGACTGTCGCGGAGAACATGCTCACCGCGCATCCGGACCTGGATGGCATCTTCGCATCGAACGAGTCGGGGACCATCGGTTCAGCCCAGGCGTTGCGCGATCGCCGCGGAAGAGTGAAACTGGTTGGCTTCGACTGGAGCCCTACGCTGCTCGATGACCTGAAATCCGGGCTAATCGATTCGCTGGTGATTCAAGATCCGTTCCAGATGGGCTATCAATCAGTGAGTACCGCTGTACATCATCTCGCCGGCCAGCCGGTGACCAAGATCGTGGACATGCAACCGCGTCTGATTCTTCGCGAGAGCCTCAGCGATCCGGCGGTGGAAGCCCAGTTGCATCCCGATCTGAAGAAGTATCTGGAATAGAAATTGGGACAGCTACCGGTTTCCGCCCATAGAATGGCTCGATCATTCTCTCCAGGGCGCCGAAATCGGTAACTGACCCAATTTCTATATCGCGGCGAAACTGCTGACGATCTTCGAAAAGATGGTGCTGACGGCCGGCATCACGCTAGGCGGCAGGAATCCAGCGACGACCACGACCAGAGTGGCTGCGATCAACGAATACTCCACCATGTCCTGCCCCAGTTGGGCTCTCCAGAGCTTCTTTAGAAACCGGCCCATTGTCGCCATCCCCATGCATCTCCATCTTGGGCCATATGACGCAAGCAGGCAATGAAGTATTGACCGTAACTGTGCGGCCAAACACTCCTAGGCCGTTAGTACCAGCGCCTCATTGCGCGATCCGGTAAGAACACTGGAGGACATCCCCGGTTTGCGGTACGGCGCCAGCGGTAAACGTGATGGCATTCCCGGAAGCGGTGTAATCCGCCCCGGATCGCAAATGGATTCCATTGCGATAGACTGCCAGGCTGCCGGCCGGATTGGGCGCCTGCGCCAGGTTGAAGACAGTGTTGACACCGTTCGGTGTTCCTGAAGGCATTTCGGCATCGACGAAGCCGACACCGGGAAGAGCCACGGCGACGCGATAGGACGCCAGCAGCATGTCGCCCGATTGGGGCGTCCCCGCCTGGATGGTGACCGAGTTGGCGGAAAGAGTGTAATCCACGCTTTGCCTCAGCAGCAAACCATTGCGGTACAGCGCGACGCTGGAGGGGGGATTCGGCGTGTTGGCGAGAGTGAAAATGGTATTCGCGCCATTGACCGCGCCGCCGGGAACCTCGTTGTCCACAAAGCCGGCATTGCCCGCCGGAGCGATGGACGAGCCGCAAGCTCCGGAAGTGCCGTCGACGTGCAGACAGTCCGAGAGATTTCCGACCGCGCCATCCAATCCGCCGATCGAGTTGATCACGGCGGCGCGCGACGCGGCGAATCCGGTACCCATGGCAGGCCGCAGGCTGAGCGCGCTTTGCAGTCCGACGACGTCGGTCATCTGCACGGTGGTGGTTGATGGCGGGCCGGGAGTGGCCACGGCGCCGGGAGCGAGCCGCACGTCGCGTACTCGGAGGGGAACCGTGCTGGCAGGCACCACCCAGGTCTCGGTGAACTGCGTTCTTCCCGAGCTGCTGTAGGAAACCGCGTAGGTGGCCGGCGGGTTCGCGGTGGTGGTGGGGACCAATTGGACGAAGAGATTGCCGTTGGTTACCGTGACGCGCGCGACCTCAGAGGCGATGTTCGAGGCGTCGGAAGCCTCAAACGTTTTCCAGGAGATGATGACGACGCCGGTGAAGCGGTCGCCATCGGCGCGGTAGAGGATGTCCTGAATCGTGGTAAGCGGGGGTGCGGCGAGTAATTGTACGCCGAACAGGGTGACACCGAGCAGACACCGGCTGCAACGCAACATGCTGCCTCCATTTCGGCTACAGGGTAGCGGGAGGGCAAAATCGTCCGGCGCGATTTGACAGCCGTGGGATTGGAACAAGTTTCTGAATCGGAAGGGTTTCGGGGCGAAGAAATTTTAGCGGAATTGTTGTGATCGGGCAAGATGCGCTCTCCAACCGCGCACGGTCCGCAAGTACCGATGCTGTTATCATGATGCAGTGTTAGTGTGAGAGCAGTTGTGTTCCAAACAGCATGAAACTCCTCCTCAAGTTCAGTCTGATCTTTCTGTTGGTTTTCGGCCTTGGCCTGGCGGTCGCCGGCTGGATCTGTTACAGCTTTCTGCAACAGAACGCGCGCAACCAGGTGCTGCAGCAGGCCAAGCTGATGATGGCAGCGGCGATGTCGATGCGGACGTACACCACCGAGCAGATTCGACCCATCATCGACATGCGATCGAGGAGGGAGGCGTTTCTCCCTCAGACCGTACCTGCTTATGCGGCAACCGAGAGCTTCAACTACATGCGCGCTACTTACGCCGACTACACCTACCGCGAAGCCACGCTGAATCCGACGAACTTGCGGGACCGGGCGGTAGATTGGGAGGTGGATGTGGTGAATATCTTCCGGAACGATGCAAAACGCGACGAATTTTCAGGCGAACGGGATGCGGCCAACGGACGGATGCTCTACCTGGCCCGGCCCATGCGCGCGGCAAAGTCGTGCCTGGAATGCCACAGCACGCCCCAAGCCGCACCCGCCAGCATGATCCGGTTCTATGGCAAGACGAACGGGTTCGGGTGGAAACAGGACGAAGTGATCGGCGCTCAGATTGTCTCGGTACCCATGTCGGTTCCGGTGAAGATGGCGGATGACGCTTACCGGAGGCTCATGTTGTCGCTGGTAGGAGTGGCCGCTCTGACCCTGCTGATGTTGAACATCGTGCTCTCCTGGACGGTGGTCCGTCCGGTTAGCCGCATTGCCGCGGCCGCCGATGCGATCAGCAAGGGCAACATGGAGGTCCCAGAATTGGAGGTCAAAGGTAAGGACGAGATCGCGACCTTGGCCCAAGCGTTCAATCGCATGTACCGGAGCCTCAAGGAAGCGATCCGAATGCTGGGACAATAGAAGTAACCTATGGATCCAGCAAAACTGGACCGCACCTGGCTGTGCCCCGTGTTGTTCATGGACATCGTCGGTTACTCGACGAGGTCGGTTCAGCTTCAAGCGAAGTTGAAAGACCGGTTCAACCACTATGTTTCGGACGCCCTACGCGACGTCGCGGAGAACGATCGCGTCATCCTGGATACCGGAGACGGCGCGGCCATCTGCTTTCTGGGCGCTCCAGAAGCGGCCATGTTTACCGGTTTGAAGCTGCGCAGCTCCTTCGTGCACGACGCGCTGGAGCATGAACCTGGCCTGAAGGTCCGCATTGGCATCAATCTGGGCCCGGTGAAGCTGATTCGCGATATCAATGAGAACTTCAACGCGATCGGAGACGGCATGAATACCGGCCAGCGCGTGATGACCTTCGCCGGTGAAAACCAGATATTGGTTTCGCGCAGCTTTTTCGAAGTGATCAGTTGCCTGGCCGACGACTATCGGCAGTTGTTCCGGTACGAGGGCGCGAAAACGGACAAACACGTCCGCGAACATGTGGTGTACCAACTGGTCCCGCCAGGCCACGAGGTCGCCGCACCGGGTGCACCCGAACCCGCACCGGATACTGAGGCGGCTGCGGAGCCGGTTGAACCTGTCAGCTTCGATCTCGAAATGTTGTCCTCTTTGCGCGCCCTGCTGGCGCCTTTAGTGGGGCCCATTGCGGGGCATCTGGTGAAGCAATCCGCCGAGCAGGCCCGCGATGCCGGCGCGTTGGTTCGAGAGTTGGCATCGCGCATTTCCAATCCGGACGCCCGTGCGAAATTTCTGTCGCAAGCGGGCCGCTTGGCCGGTGTCCCTGCAGAGCCTGCTCAGGAATTGCCGGTTCCTGCGAATGAGGCTTCGCCAACCTGGGACGCGGATTGGCTCGAAAAAGCGCGCAAGGAATTGGCTGCATACATCGGCCCGATGGCCGGGGTATTGGTGGACCGGACGGCGAAGCAAGCCCGCAGCCGGAAAGAACTCTGCGATGGATTGTCAGCCAAACTTCCGGCGGATAAGCGCGAACAATTCCTGGCGGCTTTGGGCGTTAAGTAAGTCCGAAGCGCGATGATGTAAACTAACCCTCGCAGTGTGACGGGCGTCCAAAGGGCAAAGGGGCTTTCCGTGTCGTTCAGATCGATTGCCGCAAAGAACGTGGACCTGCGAATGGCCGGGGTGCTGTCCGTCGCTTGGGCCGCCCTGATTGCGGTTAGCCTGACGAATGAATTTCCGATTCGCGCTCAATCGCCCCAGAGTGCGACGCCGCCGAACTGGCGCCTGCCGGACGAAGCGGCGGGTCTCGACGGGATTGTCCGGACCCTGATTTCCGCGTTCGATCAAGCCGACATTGTCGCGTTAGGCGAGGCCCACGGGCGGTATAAAGTGGACTCCGATCTGCGGATCGCCATGGTTCGCCATCCCGATTTCGCGAAGAAAGTGCGGTCCATCGTGGTGGAGTTCGGCAGCACCACGGAGCAGCCGACCCTGGACCGTTACATTCGAGGCGAGAACGTATCCAGAGCGCAACTGGAGCAGGTGTGGAAGACCACAACCCAGGCGGCCAACGGAGTCTGGGACCAGCCAATTTACGCGGAGTTTCTTGCAGCCGTTCGCGACGTCAATTCGAAGCTGCCCGCCGATGCGCGAATTCGCGTTTTCGGGGGTGACCCCGGACCGGGAGACAACCGCAGCCGTGAGACCGCCGCCGTCGCCGTTCTGAAGGAGCAGGTGCTTCAGAATCACGGTAAAGCCCTGGTTATTTATGGCGCCGCGCATTTCTATCGGACCATGGACAAGGATTACCTTTCCAGCCTGGGCCAAGACATCGGAATCGTGAGGATGCTGGAAAGCGATTACCCCGGTCGAACTCTGGCGGTGATTCCACTGGGCGGCCGTCTAGACATTCCGCCAGGAGCCGCCGCGGGCCCCGATCCCGACTATCGAAAGTTCGACCGCGCTTTGAAGACGCAGGCCCGCCCAGTCCTGGTACCGCTCCAGCGTTCGCCATTTCGAGACTTCAGAGCCGAGGAGTTCATGGGCAGGACAATATTTAACTGCCGCGGCCCCGGCGGCTGCGTGAGCATTTTCAAGGGCAGCTCTCTGACTCTCGGCCAAATGGCTGATGCGTGCGTTTATGTTGGCGGGGGCGCGGACGTCGATACGAAAGCGAAGCCGGCTCGATCCGATCACTCGCCCCTTCGCGACTACTGAGGACCTACCTTGTCAAGCCATTGACACATGTTTCGCTCATCGTAGAATGAAGCCGTGGGAATACGGCGACGCGACTTCCTGATGGCCGGTGCAACCGCGGTTGCGACCGTTGGCAGCGTCTCACGGGCGTTCGCACAACGAGGAGGGGACATGTACGGCCTGATCGGGAAAATGACAGCCGCTCCCGGCAAACGAGACGAGCTAATTTCGATTTTGTTGGAAGGCGCCGCCACGATGCCCGGTTGTCTCAGCTACATAGTGGCGAAGGACACGGGCGACGCCAACGCGATCTGGATTACCGAAGCGTGGGACAGCAAAGCCAGCCACGAGGCCTCGCTGTCCCTGCCGTCCGTCAAAGAAGCGATCGCGAAAGGCAGGCCGCTGATCGCCGGCTTTAGCGATCGCGTCGTTACTACGCCAGTTGGCGGCACGGGACTGGCGCTGCCCGATCGTCCACGATAACGCCTGGCGACGTTATTGCGACTTGGCTCGCCAGAATCGCGGATCGGCGTCGACCCAGTCCTTTGCAGGAAAACTGAACGAGGGCCGTGCCACGACGACTGTTGAACCGGGAATTGAGGCCGCAAGACGATCGGCCTGCTTTCGAGTTCGAGCCGGTGAGAAAACGAAGAACGTTCCGTCGGCTGCTTGAAAAACCGTGCCGGCGCTGGACGGCCGGTCTTTGGAAACGGCAATCGCCAGAAAGCGCGCATGGCCCAGAATCCACGGAGCGCCGCTACTCAGGCCGGGACGATATTGCGCAACGATCTCAATTACTTTTCCAGTTGCCGGGGCCTTATGATCGCGATTCTTCTTGAGCGCCGCGGAAAACGGCGCGTTGTTCTGGTAGGCCTCGGCGACTTGGTTTTGATCTTCGGGGGAATCGAAACCGTTGAACCACCAGATTTCCTTCGGCCCGGTGAGCGACTCCATGGCCAGATAGGGATGTGGGCACCCAAGTGTGGCGCTGAGGCGGGCGGTCTCCTCCTCGATCTTCCGATATGCATTTTCACGGCCGGCTACCAAAGGCTCGCGAGCGATGAAAAGTATCGGCGGCGGGGTTGGTACAGATTGCATCATGGTGAGTCCCAATAGTAGGGCGATGGAGATTGGCATCGCAGTAATAGTCTATCTTGGTGGCGGCTGCTTGGGATATTCGTTGAAGAGGATTCGCCACAGCCGCGGGCGACGCCTCCTTGGGTTGTGCCCGAGTTACGCGCGAACAAGAACTTGGACCGGCTCGGGGGCCGCAGCTTCCCAATGTCCAGTTTGACGACCATCCGCCGGGAGCGGCCGTTGGCGGATGCAAGGGCGCTTGGGTTTGTTCTTTGCCATGGCCGCTGTTTGCCGGATGGATTGGCCCCGGTGTCTGGGACGTTGCTTGCCCCGATGCTGGTGCGTTTCTCGTTACTAATCTCAACAGTTGCACATGTCCGTTGGAGGCCCCGGGGCGGTAAACGACATTCGTTCGCGCGGTGATCACAACTGCCGGAGTCCCAACAATCTATTGTGCGCGTTTTGGTTGGAGCGACGAATCAACTTGATAACCGGCGCGTTCCGGTGTACGCCGCCCCGTTTGCCGAGACTAATCGGGTAAATTTCTCACGAGGAGGCTCGGACTAGAGAGGGCAGTATTTTTCCGCCCTGGTGCGTGCCATACTTGATAGCGAATCATACCGATGGACCCCGCGAGCCTATCCGTCGCCGCAGGTGCTGTTCTAGCGTCAATCGACTGGAAACGACTTGGCCAGGCACTTGCCACAGATGCTGCAAACAAGAGCGTCAAGGCTTTACTGGGTCGCCTGGGATCGAATGACCGCGAAAGAGCTGCCAAAAAGGCGATAGAGCTTTTCATCCATGAATTTCTCAGCGAGCTTGAAGACAAAACGGCGCTTACGAGCTCTCTGCCGGGCTATCAAGACCAGCTAAAGCGTCTGATCGAGAGCGCTGCTGAAGACATTGCCATCTGGCTGCAGCCGGACACGAGGGACGTGGACCTTTCCTCGGTTGAGCATATGTGGAATGGGCTTGGGCTTGTGCCCCTCCCGCAAGATTTTGACTGGACCTTGGTGGCCAAGAGTTACGGGCGAGCAATTCGCACGTACATAAAGAGCGATCCTGCCCTGCGGGGAGTGCTCGATACCTCGCTGAGGGAAAGGCAGATACAGCTCCAAGAGCGGTCAGTAGAACTTCTTACGCGCATTGCGGGCCGTGAAATCGGCCTCGACCTCCCCGGTTATCGAAAATACTTACTCAGCAAGTGCGCGACAGTGCAACTCTCGTCGATCCAGGCCAGCACGAGCCGCCGTCAATCCGTGGAACTGCTGAGTATCTTCATTCCACAAAGTGCGCGCGAGGCTATTCCCGTGCGAGATATCTCGCCCACGCTTCTTCGGCAGCTACGCCAAGAAGGACAAATCGCCCACGAGCTTTCCGAATTCGAAAGAGCACGATTCCGATGGGACTACGAGAGGAGCACAATCTCACCCGTTCTCGACACGCTCGCGCGTAGACGACAGGTGGTGATATTAGGTGACCCGGGCGCAGGAAAGACATCACTCCTGAAGTTCATGGCGATGCGATGGGCAACCCAAGAGCCGGCCTGCGACGATGCGGGAACCATGCCGGTCTGGATCGATCTGAAGGAGTACGCACAGGAGCGGACCGGCCTAGTGAAATACTTCGAGACTGGACGCACCGTATACGGTCTGGACGCGAGCCAGGTTGAGAAACGCCTCAATGAAGGAACGGCCGCACTATATTTGGACGCTCTCGATGAGATTTTCGACGGGCCTACTCGTCGATCCGTGATCGAGGAAATCGCAGCCGTCGCAGCGCGATATGATCGCGCACAGGTTCTGGTCACGTCGCGCATACTGGGCTACGACGCCGACCGACTTAGTAGCGCAGGTTTTGCGCATGTCACACTTGAAGACTTCGACCAGGCCCAAGTCTCGGAGTTCCTCACGAGGTGGTATGGTGTGGCGGAGGAAGACTCCCGTGAGCGCTTACGTCTGGGGCGCAAGCTCGTGCAGGCGACTCAGGAATCGCGGGTGCTCGGAGATCTGGCAAGCAATCCGCTGTTGCTAACAGTAATGGCCATACTCAATCGAGACCAGGACCTACCGCGAGATCGCATTGCGCTCTATGCGCAGATGAGCCGCCTCATGCTTCACGATTGGGACGCAAGTCGTTCTCTGCCAGTAGAAATTCTGGCGTGGCAGGAAAAGGCCGAACTGCTGCGTGTGCTCGCGGGCATTATGCAGCAAGACACCGGGCTGTCGGAAAATCTTATTGATCGCGCCCGACTCGTCGACCTCTGCCGCACCTTTCTGAGTAACCTCGGTGTGAGGGGCCACTACGAGAAAGCGATCTCGCTCATCAAGGAGCTGACGGAGCGAAACTTCGTCCTTAGTTACGCTGGCGCGGACCGCTTTTCGTTTGTGCATCGCACCTTCCTCGAATACTTCTGCGCAAGCTGGATTGTAGACCTGTACGACAAGCGGACGCTAACCCTGCTGCAGATAAGAGAGGACGTGTACGGCAAACACTGGAAGGACGAATCGTGGCATGAAGTTTTGTTACTCGTCGCGGGGATGGTCGACGAAAAGAGCGTTGAGAATATCATTCAGTTCCTGATGGACCAGGACGGCAGTGATGCCGAGACGGCGAACCTTATGTTGGCTGCAGGATGTTTTGGTGAGGTCCGCAATCGGGGAGCGATCCGAGGCGTGGAGGAGGTGCTGTGGGAAAGATTCGTAACTGAAGTAGTCCGGTATGATGCTCCTCCCGGTCAAGCACGAAAGAAACCTTACCAGCTGATTCCGATACGCGAAAGAGCCGCCCGACTTATTGCCTCCGTATGGGGATCGACACGAGGGGGCGTTTGGTTGAGGGTGGCTGCGATTGCCGACCCGGACCCATTACTAAGGACTGCAGCAATGGACGCATTGGTGCGCGGGCGGAAAGAAGACCCGGAGACGTTGCAGATAGTGAAGAAGCTCGCCCACTCGGACGCAGATCTCTCGACCCAAAGTGCGGCCGTGCGTGCGTTCGCGCGGGAATGGAAAAGCGACCAAGAAGCATTGCCCCTGATCAGGTCTCTAGCGTGTGCCGACAGGGATAGGCCTACGTTTGTGCAGAGGACTGCGATAGGGGAGTTGGCGCGATGTTGGCCGGACGATCCCGAGACCTTCCCCTTACTCAAAGCACTCGCCCAGCCAGGGTCCAACTACTACGTGCGGGCAGCGGCGCTTGAGGAGCTCGCACGAGGCTGGGGGAAAGATCCGGAAATATATTCCATGCTGATACGCGTCATCCGCTCCGATGAAAATTCTTACGTGCGTAGATTTGCCATCTACGCTTTGGCGGAAAACTGGAAGAACGATCCTGACACGCTCATTATTCTAAAGGACGTTGCACGCTCAGACAAAGATCAAGATGTCGCGCTTCCGGCAGCTGGAGGTTTGATCCGGTGCTGGAAAACGAATGCTGAAGCGCTAATTGTAGCGCGGGAATTCATCTCCTCCGACCTAGACGAGGAGGTGCGTGCGCTCATGGTTGGAGAATTAGCGCGCCGCTGGAAAGACGACCCCGAAACATTGCCAACTCTGAAGAACCTTATTCGTTCAGATCCGTCTGAGCGGGTGCGGATGTCCGCTGCCTACGCCTTTGTGCAGGGTTGGATGAGTGATGTCCTGTTCTGAGGTCGCGCGAGCGGATGCATCGCACATGATCCAGTCGGGACGCTCGACGCACTCGTCTCGATGATTCGAACGCCGGTTTTCAAGAAACGCGGTTGTTGGAAATTCCGCTGCTCGACCAACAGCACGTGCGCCTGTACTCGGACAGAGGCCGTCCGGCTCCGGGACACTTGCGCAGTTAGTCCCTATAGGTCGGCATGGCAACCGTGACGAAGGCGACATCCGCGGCCGGATGGGCTGTGCTATGCAAGTTTTTCGGTACCAATCCGGCAGGCGTTTGGAGCCAAAGGACTCCGAGGCTTGCTGGTGGGATGGGGATTTCGCAACACGGATCGAGATTTCGGCAGCTTCGCGGGCCTAAGGTGATGGATGGGGGCCATGGTTGACTCCTCCCTTCCTCATTTGATTCGAAAGAGATTACGAACTCCAAGAACAAGAAGAAACAGGAAAATAACCGCAACTACGCCTTCGATAGCCCCGATTCTGTAGATACTAGCGAGGCAATAAGGACTAGATACCAAGTTGACCTGCGGGCAAATGGCGGTCTCCATCACTCGACGCCCAATCTCGGATTGGCCTGCGAAGGGAATCAGATTGAGGAAGCCTGCCACCCATACCGAATCTTTCCATTTCCATGGTGCGTCAAACTGCCCAGCAAGCAGTGCGAATCGCCACACCGCAATCAAGAACGTTATCGCCACGGCGACCAGCGGGCGTAGCACGCTGCGCCCATAGTCAGACACAATCTCGTAGAGATAATTCAGGACCAACTCTAGCCAGTCCTGTGGGCGAGTCCATTTGAGGCGATACCCGCGAAGAGCCTTCGTCTCCAACGCAAAGAGATTCAGCTCGCCCCGGTGATCCTGGTCATCGCTGGCGTACTTCTTTAGACGTCGATAGCGCGCGTGAGCGTCTGGTGCTTTGTAAAAATCAAATACTGTATCCAGGAATGAAGGCGCATGTGTGAGGTTGCTTGTCGTAAAGTCAGGAGGTTGTGCAAACTGTGCGCCATTGAATCGAACAAAGCCATCGCCGCTGGCTTGGTCGAAGGTCGCCGTTAAACAGAACATGGCGTTAATAAAGCGAGCATCGGTCGAAAACACTGCATGACCAAAGCCTGCATTATCGCAAAAGCGCGCACGGCAAAAATCAACTGCTCCCGCGAAAATGGTGTCGTGAAACTGCACGGACCCTTTGAATCGGGCACCGTTGAACGATGCGTCCGATTCGAATCGCACATTATGGAAGAAGTTAACGCCGTTGAATACGCATTGTTTGAAATCCGCGCGATCAAGGAATACCGCGTCCGCAAACGTGGCGTTTGACGATCTCGGAAATGTTGACCCTGCAAACCACGCGAGTGCGAAAAAGTGGGCTTCTGCGAAATGAGCCTCACCAACAAATATCGCGTTGTTGAAGTGGGCCCGACCAGGGAATTTGAATCCGCCCCAGTTCGTCTGGTTGATCTTGCTTCCGCCAAGTTCGACTGTTGCACGTTGTGCGGCGGGCTTCTTGAGTTCACTATCGGCCCACATGTTCCAGGCATCGCGGCCGAGGGCAGCAAGGTCAAGCCACCGCGATTCCTCACCAAGTGTGATCCAGTGGTGGTTTGCCATCGAGCATCCCTTTCTGTCATGGTTTCCGTACCGTATGAGTATGTCTAGGCCAACAATAAACTTCTGCACAGTCGGCCTCAATTGACCTCGCTACCTGCGGGCGGCGGGGCAATATCCCTACTATCCCTACTATCCCTGCTTTATGCTACTACTTTCGGACCATTCTGAAAGTTCTCGCCGCAAATCTATGCCGTCTTCGAATCCGTGCGGCAATCGCACCAACGGTTTGGATCACATCAGTTCGACCAACAAGTCAAGGTATCTGAACGGACTGTTTCTGGACGGCGCTCTAATGCCGCTAGCAAGCGGTCCCGACAAGAGCCGCTCATCCGCCACGCGCAAGCGACGTATTGCTGTCCATAACAGCCCTTCTCAGCAGCGATATGCCACACGGTCCGGAAACGGCATCGAGGGTTGGCCGGATTAGGCCTCGCAAGTCGGCTAGTGGACCCCGATCTGCGTTGCGCCCGTCGCATCACGCGCAAACCGGAGGTTGACGGGATACCAGTGATCAGATCCTCTAACGGCGTAGGGGCGAGTTGGCCGGTAGCCGGGCCGAAAAGGCGGCCCGTTGGGATCACTCGCCCCTTCGCGACCAGGAGGAGTAATTCCTCCGGCGCCGCGCTCCGGCCAGTCGCAGCATAGGCGACTATACACTCATGTGGATGGGCGCGGAATGAAATTGACAATCTCGACGGAGCCGGATACAGTTGAGGCAGTGCGCTAACAGGGCGTCTCCTACCCGCGGCAAGGGAAGCATCCCACCTGTTTTCATTTTGAGGCGTCCGTTACCTTCTTTCAGCCTGGTATCAGCGGGACACCAGCAAATATGAAAGGAGGTCTTGTGACCCCGTCGAAGCTCTTACCCCTTCACTCGTCTTTTGAATCCATCCGGAAGCAAGCAAAGAAACTGGCGCGCCAGTTCGCCGCCGCCGACGCGGATGCAGTCGCCCGGGTACATGCGCAATTGCCGGCTGCGGCGCTTCCTCTATCGTTACGCGACGCGCAGTTGGCGCTGGCCCGGGAATGCGGTTTCGCCGGCTGGCAGGATCTTCGCGCCGCAGTCCTGCGCCTGGAAGGCAAGGGCTTGGAGTGGGCCGCGGCGGAGGCGGAGCGCGCCATCCATGACAACAAGGTCGACCGATTAGGGCAACTGGTTCAGGAGTATCCCGCGCTTCTATCGTGGCGCGACGATTCCGGAGAATCGTTACTTGGGTTTGCCACCGGCTCGTTTGGCGACAGCGGCGATCCTTACCGGGAGAAGGTGTTCACGCGCATCGACTGCGCCGAGTTTCTCCTGGATGCGGGTTCGACAGTAGAGCCGGGGATATGGGAGCGCGCAATTAGCGCCCGCGCGAAGGGAGTGTTGCAGCTTCTTTTGCGCAAGGGTGTACTGCCGCGCACGCTGGATGTTCTCGCGGCGCTGGGTGACATCGACGGCGTACGCCATTGTCTTGAGTCAACACGCCCCGGTGGCGATGCCGCCACCGTTCACAGGCTAAAGCCTGTGCCACCACTTGCTGACAAGCTTCTGAGGGTGGCGCGGACAGCCGGTGGCGATGTCGACGCCATCACGCATGCGTTCCTTTGTGCCTGCCGTTTTCAGCATAAGGCGGCCGCCGGTCTCCTTCTCAGCCGGTGCGTGGAGCTGGACCCCGCGCTCGGCGAGCGAGTTGAGAAATGGCGTGGACGAAGCGGGTTCATCGACTACTTGGCCGAACATCCAGTCCATGGAAGCCCCTGGCGGACAGTGGTTATGAACGAACTGCAAGCGGCGATGCATGGAAACGACCTGGAAGAGTTCAACCGGTGGCTACAGCGGGAACCCGATCTGCTGGGCGAATCCAATGCCGGGCTTCAGGTGGAGTTAATTGAGAACGCCGCGTATAGGGATCGGGGGCCTTTCATCGCTCGACTGATAGAGCTCAGTCCCGCGCTCAGGGTGAAGCGCCCGCCTTCGTCCGCGCTGGAATTCGCGCTGGAGTATGGGAATGCGCATCTCATCCCTCTATTGACTCAGATTTGGACGCTGCCCGACGATCTTCCTCACGCGGCAGGCGTAGGGGATTTCGCGCGAGTGAGGGGTTGGTTTGATGAGGCCGGAGGTCCGAGGCTGGGGAGCATCAGCCAGCATCACCCGGCCAATCATCCTTCCTGGCTGCGGAATCTACATTGGATGCCCCCGAACGCGCAGCACGTCCTGGACGTCGCGTTGGCATGGGCGTGCATGAATCGACAATTCGAGATTGCGGATTTTCTGCTGGAGCGCGGAGCCAACATTAATACGGACTGGAGCACGCACGAGCCGGCAAGCATCCTGCATGAGTGCGCCGTCCACGCGAACTACGAAGCGGCGCAGTTTTTGATTGACCGCGGCATCGATATGACGATTCAGGATTATCGCTGGAACGCGACGGCGGAGGGGTGGGCGCGGTACGCTGCCAAGGACACGAACATGGCGGATTTTCTGGCGGGTGCCGAGCGAGGACGAAAAGCGCAATTCTTTTGAACCGGAAACGATCATGGCGTTCGAGCTACTATGCCAGCTCTCCCCAGGGAGTTTCATTTCGCGACGACGTATGGCCCGGAATGGCCAGACCGCGTCAAATCAGCAGGCCGGGACTCCACGCGTTATTATTGCGGATAGATGGGACTTTTTTACGTTGGTTGCCGGGTTCTCAATCCGGTGACTTCCAAATCGGCCGACGTACGGCGCCTGATGGTCGACGCGGGCGCCGAGTCCACGTGGATCACCGCGACGGTATTGGAGGCGATCGGGATTGAGCGGCGCAAGAAGGACCTCCAATTTCAGTTGGCGAATGGCCAGATCATTACTCGATCGGTTGGCTACGCCGTACTCACCGTGGATAAGTCGGAGACCGTGGACGAAGTGGTTTTCGCCGAAGCAGGCGATCTCCAACTGCTCGGCGCGCGCGCTCTGGAAGGTCTGAATCTGCAAGTGGATGCTCGCCGGAAAAGGCTGGTAGCCGCGGGTCCCATCGTCAGTGCAGCCGCCGTGCCTCCGCGATTCGGACGGTTGGTGCAGGTCCCTCCCGAGGCACCGAAGACTCGGGGAGGCCGCCGGACGAAGAGGCGCAAAAGGCCTCGGGATGCCAGACTGAAGGCTCGATGAGCGACCAGAGGCCAGGTTTCAAATTCATTTGACTGTCTAATGACCGACGATGACGGCGCAACATTTACGGTCCAGTTGACCGTAGTCGCAATGTCGTATACATGCTCTGTTCGGATTGCTCCCGCATCACGCGCATGCCGGAAGTTGACTGGCTACAAATGGTCTAGCGTTTACAGACACGGCACATCCGGCTCGTCCTGGCTCGAAGAGCGGGAGACTCCGCCTGTAGAACCAAACTAGGCGGCGCGGCGATGTGGCGCACGCACTCGTGCGTGCCGTGTCGAGACTCCTCTCGACACCTTGGGGA
>DASQGY010000212.1:0-3655 GCA_035632375.1 Bryobacteraceae bacterium
AACGGCGTTCTCCTAATGCATAGCCAGAATAACAAAAGTTCTCGATTTTCGGAACCCACAGACGCTGGACGGCGGAAAATCGTGAGTGAATTGGGCAAAAGAGTAGTCGAATTGAAAATCAGAACATTTCCCGATGAAGATGAAGTTGATGGGATAACTTCCAAGTTGCGAACAATCCGCCCGGAAGCGTCAGAGACACTGGAGTGACACCTGTATCTTGCGATACGATCGGTCCTTCGTGCCACCTTCGCAAAAACAGGAGACAATGTGGGAACGTTGATTTGGGACTTGCGTTACGGGCTGCGGATGTTGCGCAAGTCCCCCGGTTTTACTGCCGTAGCCGTCCTCACTCTGGCTCTCGGTATCGGAGCGACCACGGCGATTTTCACGCTGGTTCAGCAAGTGATGCTGCGGTCGCTGGCGGTCACGCGGCCCGAGCAGCTTTGGCGCATCGGCGATTCTGACCGCTGCTGCTTCTCAAACGGGTATACGCAGGGAAGCGGCGATTCCCTGCAGCAGGACAACTGGAATTTCTTCTCGTGGGAGGCGTACAAGCACTTCCGCGCCAACACTCCCGCATTCGAGAACCTGGCGGCGTTCCAGGTGGGTGAAGCTAACGCATACCTGGCTGTGCGGCGCACCGGTTCCTCGAGCCCGGTCGAGACGCGAAATGGCGAGTACGTCTCCGGCAATTTCTTCGAGACGTTTGGTATTTCGGCCTGGCGTGGGCGTTTGTTCACTGACGCCGATGACCGGGAAGACGCGCCGCCGGTCGCAGTTATGAGCTTTCGCATCTGGCAGGGGAAGTATGGATCTGATCCGTCAGTGGTTGGAGCGACGTACCAGCTCAACGGCCACCCATTCACGGTTGTCGGTGTCGCCGCGCCGGGCTTTTTCGGAGCGAAGATCGACAGCGGGACTATGCCCGACTTCTGGCTGCCGCTGGCGACCGAGCCGCTGATTGCCGGCGCAACTTCGCGCCTCAAGAATCCCCGGCTCGCCTGGCTTGATCTGATCGGGCGGGTTCGCCCGGGCACGAATCCGCAAGGCCTGCAGGCGCAGCTCAACGTGCAGCTGCACCAGTGGCTCGCGAGCCATGTGCCGGACATGACCTCGCAGGAAAAGACGCTCTTACAAAACCAAACTTTGCGCCTGACACCGGGCGGGGCCGGCGTTTCCCCGATGCGCGAGAAATACAAAGACGGTCTGCGGCTGCTGCTGCTGGCCGCTGCTTGTGTCCTGCTGGTGGCTTGCGCCAACGTCGCCAATCTGCTGCTGGCGCGCGGCCTCAAGGACCGGCAACAGACGGCGATACGTGCAACGCTGGGCGCGCCCCGCAGCCGTCTGGTTCGGAAGGCGCTCATCGAAAGCCTTGCGCTGGCTGTGATCGGCGGCGGCGCTGGGATTTACGTCGCATACGCGGGAGCCGGACTCATCCTCCACCTTGCTTTCGCCCGACCCGATGCATGGGGCCCCGTGGATGCCACTCCGTCCAGCCCCGTTCTGCTCTTCGCGCTGGCACTTTCGGTCATCACCGGACTCGTCTTCGGCATTGTGCCAGCCTGGATGACCTCGCACGCCGAGCCGATCGAAGCGATTCGCGGAGCCAGCCGCACCGTGGGAGCCAATCGCGGCGTTTTTGGGAGCGCTGGAGCGCAGAAGATGCTGGTGATCGTGCAGGCGGCGGTATCGCTGGTGCTGCTGAGCGCGGCGGCGATGCTCGGCCAGAGCTTGCGCAATCTGGAGCGCCAGAATTTTGGATTCGATACCAGTGGGCGCTACCTGGTCACGATCCTTCCGAAGCTTTCCAACTACAAGCAGGAGCAGCTGTTGCCGCTCGTTCGCGACGTTGAGGACCAACTGCGGCTGATCCCGGGCGTGCATACGGTTGGCTCTGTGGTCACGGCGCCTCAGAATGGATGGGTTTGGCCTCATGACATCCGGGTTGAGGGCAAACCCGAGCCTGGCCCGCAGGATGATGTCTCATCCGGTTGGACCCGTGTGACACCGGGATTTCTCGAGACTCTCGGGGACAGGATAGTAATGGGACGGCCAATCACCGATGAAGACAACGCGAGCACCCGGCCAGTGGCCGTCATCAACCAGGCGTTTGCTAAAAGGTTCTTTGGGAAGGAGAACCCCATCGGGCAGCACTTCGGCCCAGCTCCGGGAAAAAACGCGGGAATGTACGAGATTATCGGCGTCGCGTCCGACGTAAACTTCGGGGATGATCTGCAGCCCATGTATTTCCTTCCAGAGGCGCAGAGCACATCCTTTCTTGATGGAGAGGCGGAGGAGCGTGAGGTACTGTCGCATTACCTCTCCAATGTGGTGATCTGGGCGCCGAGAAATCCGGCGAACCTGAGCATGCAGGTGAAGAAGGCACTGGCGAATGCGGCGCCGAACTTGGTAGTGAACGGCATTCAGCCCTACTCCGAAATCGTTCATGCCAATTTTGCGCAGCAGAACATGATCGCCAGCCTGACCTGGCTCTTTGGAGCCGTCGGGCTGGTGCTGGCCGCCGTCGGCCTCTACGGTGTGACCGCCTATGGCGTGGAACAAAGGACGAACGAGATTGGCGTGCGCATGGCGCTTGGAGCAGACCGCGGTTCGGTAGTGCTCATGGTGCTGCGCGAAGCTTTCTGGCAGGTAGGCATCGGGCTGGCGCTGGGGATTCCGGCGGCAATCGGCGCAGGATATCTCATTGCGAGCAAGCTTTTCGGAGTAAGGCCGTGGGATCCGCTCATGCTGTCACTAGCCACACTGTTGCTCGGCGTGGCCGCATTGATAGCAGCAGCCATTCCCGCGCGCCGTGCGACCCGTGTGGAGCCCATAGTCGCGCTGCGTTACGAATAGCCCTTCTCCGATGATCGATACCACAGCCTCCGTGTTAATATCACCAAGCGCGCTAAGGGCGCATCCGGTCCGCGGAAAGGACAGAAGTCCACCTGATCGCATCAAATTCATTTTTACGAGCTAACTTTCTGCCCATTCATGCGGACCTCGGGCGTGCGAAAGGAAGTTCGTTATGCCGGTAAGACCTCTCCCCCCGAATCCCAACCTCGATCACCTCAAGTACCAAGCCAAGGACCTGCTCAAGGAGCACAAAGCCCGCACTCCGGATGCAGCCCAGCGGATCAGGGAGTTTCACCCGCGTTTTGGGCGCGCCACGGACGCTGCGATCTTCAGCGCCCCGCTGAAGCTGAGTGATGCGCAACTCACCATCGCGCGCGAGTCGGGATTTCCCAGTTGGGCAAGGTTGAAAGCGCATATTGAAAAACCAACGCCTGCTGACCGGCTGGATTTGCCTCATCATCAACGCATCGAAGACGCAACCTTTCGCCGCGCGGTAGAGCTGCTCGATGCCGGCGATGTTGCTGGCTTGCACGAACACCTGAAGCAGCATCCGAAACTGACGCGTGAGCGCGTCATCTTTGAAGGCGGAAACTATTTTAGAAATCCGACATTGTTGGAGTTCATCGCAGAGAATCCGGTCCGCCGCGGCAAGCTGCCGAAGAACATTGTTGATGTCGCCAAGGTTATCCTCGATGCCGGGGTTGAACAATCCGCGTTGAATGAGACACTCATGCTCGTCGCGACGGGTAGTGTGCCGCGGGAATGTGGCAAGCAGCTTCCGCTCATCGATCTGCTTTGC
>DASQGY010000213.1:0-5741 GCA_035632375.1 Bryobacteraceae bacterium
GTCAAAGTCAAAATCTTTCCCTGGAGGCAAAAGTTTGAAGGACGCTGGCGCCTCCCGTTGGTCGGTGGTCACCTTTTTCGGTGACAGGACCAAATTAGTGCTTGACTCGGGGTGGCCTTCTCATGGAAGCCGTGACCGTGAAGGGAGCGGACTTGCCTCACTGGAAACGTTATTCCTTGACAGGCACTAAAGTCCGTGCCACCTTCAGAGCCTTGTCGGCAAACGATGGCACAGGCTCTAGCCTGTGAATTGGAAAGAAGGGCGCGGCTTTGCTTACCGCCTTTGGCGGATTTCAATTCTCTCGACCAGAACCTTGGATACGGCGTTATTCGACAAATTATCAACGATCAAATCTCCGGCTCCGGACGAAGGGAGGGCCAGGATAACGTCAGTCGCAACCGGCAGCGGCCACATGGGGCGGTGGAGCAGGAACGTTTTGCCGGCGGAATCCAGAACGCCGAACCCTACCTTGCCGTCGAGTACTCGGGCGCGCACGTACACAGTAAGGCCGGGTCCGAGACTGGGGTCCAGACCGAGAGGCAGCCGGGCGGCAAATGCGCCGAAGTCCGGCAATGTAGTCACCAGGATTCCCTCCGGCCAGCGAGCGATGGAAGCCTTGGGGTCGCCCAACAGCGCGCGATCCAGCTCAATGGTCTTCAGCAGTTTCTCATTGACCGCGGCCGGAGATGCCCCAGCCTCGATGCGCAGGGTGGCAAGCGTGAAAGGTCCCGCTGCTCCGCTCACAGCTTCAGCGCCTTCCAGTACGGGGTGAACTCCCGAAGGCTGCAAACAATCCGTCAGGGCGGAGCGAGCCAGCTCGCCAGGGTGCTCTTTTTGGGAGATGACCACAATCATCGCGTCTGGAGGGATGGGCTCGGAGCAGTCGTGAGGGAAATCGGTTCCCACGCGGTTGAACTCCAAAAGGTAGGTGGAGTTCAGGGCCACGAAGTCGTAGAAATCCGCTTCCTTCTGGTCGTACCAAAAACGTACCGGACGGCCGTGGCGCAAGGTTTCGATCCGGCCGCGGGCATGCATGATGCGCTGGTACATGGCGCGGTCTCCGTGCCGATCGTTGCCGTCGAAATAAACGGTGTGAGCCAGCGAAACAGTGGCGAAAGCGACGAACCCCGCGAGGGCCAGGAGCGGTCCTGCAATGCGGCGGCGCAATAGCAGAGACACAGCCAGGGCAGAAGTACTGAAGATCACCAGCGCACGGACGGTGGAGGGCGAGATTCGGGCCAGGTAACGGGTTGGGTCATACCAAAGCGCCGCGAAAGCCAGGGCCGCGACGGAACAAGTGAACAAGAAAGTTCGCGGTGACATGGTTTCTGCCGCCGCCCAGAAGGAAGCCCCCATCACTAGAAATATGAAGGGAAGCAGGTAGCTCACGTACGGGTAATGACCCAATACAGTGCTGCCACGGAGTTGCAAGATGGACATATACGCAACGGCCATCAGGAGCAATGCCGAGAAAATCAGCGCAATGTGTTTCGCTGGGGAGCGAGGCCTTCGCAACACCGATGGCAGAAGAACAATCGCGGTGAGGCAGCCTGCGACCGCCGGCCACAGCCAGGGAACCAATTGATTCTGAAACCAAATGGATCGAGTGAATTGAAAATTCTGGGCCATGTAGCGTCCTCGCGCGAGTGATGGCGCATAGAACCAGAAATTGCCATCGAGCCAATAGTTGATGCAACAGAGCAGCAAACTGACGAGTACGAATCCCGACGCCAGCCAGACTGAGCAAACGAGTATGGAGCGCAACCCGGGCTTGCCGTGCCAGGCCCAAAGCATCGCGATGAAATAGAGGAAGAGCAGCGGCGCGAACGGCGCAAGGAAAAGATGGGTGTAGACCATGCCCGCGAGAGCCGCGCCTGCCAGCAGCAAGGTCCACTTGCGCTGGGGTTCGATCGCCGACCGAGTGAGCAGGGCCATCGCCAGCAAGGTGTACGCGATTCCCACGCCGTCCACGTAGTCCCATCCTGTCGCTACCCAGAGCCACGGATATGCCGCGAATACCATGGTCGCGAGAAAGGCGCTGCGAATCCCCACGGTCAACCGGAGAATGGAGAATATCGATAGCGTGGCGGTGGATTGTACCGCGAGGTGCAAGATCGCATTGGCGGCGAGAGGCGAAAACAGCGAGTGGATGAGAACGCCGGGCAGTATCCAGGAGAGCCGACTGCCGTAGTAGAAACCGTAAAAAAACTGGCGCTTGAATTCCAGAAGATCGCGGAAGTATCCGAGATAGAACCAGGCGTCGCCATAGTATGGCGGGCTGTAGAGCGCGTTATCCCGATGCCACAACACCAGCAGCGGCAGCAGGAAGACGGCTAATCGGTATCGCCAGAGTTGTCCGGAAGCCGGGCGCGATCGAGGCAATCCCCAATATATCAGCGGCCTGTGCCACACTGATCCCGTGCCCCTTTATCAGGTCATCGTCCTTGCGATCATTCAAGCAGCCACCGAATTTTTGCCGATCAGCAGTTCGGCGCACCTCTGGTTCATGCCGTGGGCTTTCCATTGGGAAGACCGGGGGGGGCTGATCTTCGATATTTCCCTGCATGCCGGAACAGTGGTAGCGATCCTGATTTACTTCTTCCGCGACTGGGTGCAGATCGTCGGGCAAGGGCTGGGACTCAAGACCGGAACCGATGAGCAACTCCGGCAGAATCGCGCCTTGCTATGGTTGCTGGCCGCCGCCTCGGTGCCGATCGGCGTCCTCGGCTATCTGTTCAACAAACAAGCCGAGACAACCTGGCGGAATCCTTATCTGATTGGATCGATGCTGATCGCGGTGGGCATCGCGATGTGGATCGCGGAACGGCGCGCGATCGGGACGAAGAACATGGGCCAGGTGGATTGGGGCGATGGCCTGTGGATCGGCATCGCGCAGACACTCGCTATCATTCCCGGCACTTCGCGCAGCGGCGTCACCATCACCGCGGCTCTGTTTCGCGGGTTGAACCGGGAAACCGCGGCGCGCTTTTCGTTCCTGCTTTCGACGCCCGCCATCCTGGCAGCGGCGGCCAAGGGAGCGTGGGAGATCCACAAGAAGGGCATCCCAACGGAGATGAAGATGCCGTTCCTGCTGGGTACGGCCCTAAGCGCCATCCTGGGCGCAGTGGTGATCGCGTTCTTCATGCGCTACCTGCGCCGGAACAGCCTGATGCCCTTCGTGTACTACCGGATTGTTTTTGGCATAATAGTAATCGCTCTTGCTGTTTTCCGCGGCACCGCGGAATGAAACTATTAGGACCGACACGCTTCCATAGGCTCAACGAAGCGGGGGCATTGGTGTTCCTGGTCGCGGGACTGTGCCTGACCCTGAGCCTTGTTTCCTACTATCCTCAAGATCCATCCTGGAATTCGGCGTCCAGCGCGGCGCGCGCGCACAACCTGATCGGGTTCTACGGCTCGTACACATCCGATTTCTTTTTTCAGTTGATGGGATTCGGAGCGCTGGGCATTCCGGTGCTGCTCTGGATGCTGGTGTGGCGATGGGTCCGGTCGGAAGACGTCAACAACCCTTGGGCGAAGGTCTTTGGATCGCTGTTGTTTTTCCTCAGCGTATGTACGGCGTTATCCATCGGTCCGGAATGGCGGCCGTGGAGCGGGGCGTTTTCGGCGGGTGGGATCTTGGGTATCCTGATTGCCGATTCACTCAAAGCCTCGTTGAACATGACCGGAGCGGTGCTGCTGACCTCCATCAGTCTGATCCTGTCCATTTATCTGATCTCGACTTTCTCCATGGCCAAGCTGGCTGGCTGGCTTTCGAGACCTCTTCATTTCGTGTCGACGCTCCGGGAACGATGGTCGCACTGGCGCGCCATGCGGCGGGAGATGGCCATCGAGAAAGCGCAGCTTCGTGCGGAGCGCCGAGCCGAGGCGCGGGCTGAGAAGGAAGCGGCGCTCGCGGCTAAGGAAGCTGCCAAGGCTGAAAAATCGGGGCGCCGATCTGGGAAGAAGAGCGCGGACATCCCTGTTGTGGAGTCCCTGTACCAGCAATCTGCTCCGGTAGAGCACTCGGCAACAGCCGAAGAGATTCCGATTCACACACTGGAATACGAGCCGCCACCGCCGCCGGCTCCCGCGCCTGTGGAAGCTCCCTCGCCAGTATCGCGCGGCCGGCGGCCACCAGCTCCCGAGGTGACCGAGCATCCCGAGTACCGGCTGCCGGCGACCGACCTGCTCAACGAAGTGCCGGGCCGTAGCGCGTTCGACTCCATGGAGCTCAAAGAGATCGCCATACGTATCAAGAACAAGTTCGAAGAGTTTAATGTTCACGGCAACGTTACGCAGATCAATCCCGGTCCGGTGGTCACCACGTTCGAGTTCAAGCCGGAAGCGGGCATCAAGTACAGCCGCATCACAACGCTGTCGGAAGACCTGTGTCTGGGGTTGCAAGCCGAGTCGATTCTGATTGAACGCATTCCAGGCAAGCCGACGGTGGGCATTGAAGTCCCCAACACGCGGCGCGAGCTGATCAGCCTGCGGCAGATTCTGGAATCGGAGGAGTTTGGCGATTCCAACTCGCGCCTGACCATCTGCCTGGGCAAGGATATCAGCGGACGCATCAAAGTAGCCGCGCTCGAATCGATGCCGCATCTCTTGATCGCCGGGTCCACTGGCGCCGGGAAGAGCGTGATGCTCAACTCGATGATCATGTCGATCCTCTACAAGGCCACGCCGGATGAGGTGCGCATGATTTTGGTCGACCCGAAGCGCCTGGAGATGGGGCTGTATGAGGGAATACCACACTTGCTGACGCCGGTGATCACGGACGCGAAGAAAGCCACCAACGCCCTGCGCAACGCGGTGCTGGAGATGGAGCGCCGGTTGAAGCTGCTGGCCGCGCAAGGGGTCCGCAATATCGACCAGTACAATCGCAAGGTGCGGCAGATTCAGAACGAGCCGCGCAGTTTGTTCGAGGACGAGGAAGTGGTGGCGGAAGACCTGCAGCCGCTCCCTTACATTTTGATTTTGATCGACGAGTTGGCCGACCTGATGATGGTGGAGAGGGCCAATGTGGAAGAGGCGGTGACGAGGCTGGCGCAAATGGCTCGCGCGGTGGGCATGCACCTGGTGCTGGCGACGCAGCGGCCTAGTGTCGATGTGATCACCGGCTTGATCAAGGCGAATTTTCCGTCGCGCATCAGCTTCCGCGTGGCCACGCGCGTGGACTCGCGCACCGTGCTGGACGTGATGGGCGCCGAGCACTTGCTGGGCAAGGGCGACATGCTGTTCCTGCCGCCCGGATCTTCGCGGCTGATTCGCGTCCATGGCGCGTTTGTCACCGAGGCCGAGATCAACAAGGTGGTGGAGTTCTGGAAGGGCCAAGCGCGGCCCGACTACGACCAGACGTTCCTGATGGCTCCGCCGCCTGAAGAGGGCGAAGGCGCCGAAGCCGAGGAGTTCGAAGGCGGTGACGACCCGGCGTATACCGATGCCGTTCGCGTGGTGCTGGAGATGGGCAAGGCGTCCACGTCGACACTGCAGCGCCGGTTGCGCTTAGGCTACGGCCGCGCGGCGCGCATTCTGGACATGATGCAGCACGAAGGCATCATCGGTCCTCCCGACGGCAGCAAGCCGCGCGAGGTGCTGAAGCGGCCGGATTGGCTGGAAGAAGTAGAGAGCCAGTTGCGGTAGCGCGTGGGGCAGGATGGCATCCTGCGGCGGGTTGTTTACCCGCCTGGGCGCGCGTAGGACAGACGGCCGGCTTACCAAGCCGACGCAGGATG
>DASQGY010000214.1:0-23001 GCA_035632375.1 Bryobacteraceae bacterium
GGCGGCAGGAGGCGGGAGGCAGGAGGCGGGCGGCAGGCGGCAGGCGGCGGGCGGCGGGAGGCAGGAGGCGGGCGGCGGGCGGCATGAAGCAGGAGGCAGGCGGCGCGGGCTCCTGGTATCGCAGCGCGACCATTGGATCGACACTTGCCGCGCGGCGGGCTGGGATGTAGCTTGCGGCCACGGCGACGACGATCAGGACTGCGGCGCCGGCGGCCAGCGTCGCCGGTTCTTGCGGTGAGACGCCGTACAGCATAGTTCGGTAGAGCCTGGCGACCGCGATTGCCGCGGGCAAGCCGATGGCTGCGCCGAGGAAGCCGAGGAACAGACCCCGCAGAACCACGGCTCGGAGCAGGTTTCGAGGCTCGGCGCCCAAGGCGATGCGAACGCCTATTTCGCGGGTGCGGCGCGCTACCGAGTAAGCGATCACACCGTAGAGTCCGACTGTCGTGAGGGTAAGGGCGAGCAGCGCGAAGAGGCTGACTAGCGCAGCGGTGTCGCGCGGGCGGGCGAGTGAAGTGCTGACATAGTGTTCCAGGGGCTGGACGTCGTATAGTGGCAGATCTTTCTCCAGAGCGTGTAACTCTGCGCGGACGGCGGCGATCAGATTATTCGGATCGCCCGTGGTTCGCACAATCACAAACACAATGCCGTCGCAAGGGACCTGCGCGATCGGCCAGTAGACAATCGGTGGCGCGCCGCCTGGTACGGTTTCGAGCTTCATGTCCGCCACCACGCCGACGATGGTTCTAGGTTTCGTCGTGCTTCCTGCGCCGTTCCACATTCCCGGCTCGACTTGCTGTCCTAGCGGATCCTTCGATCCGAAGTATTGACGGGCCGCGGTTTCATTGATGATCACCACGGGCGCCGATTGCGTGGTGTCCTGGTTGGTGAAGTCGCGGCCTCGCTTCAGGGCGGCACCGAGCGCACGGAAATAGCCGGTTGTCACCGAGCCGTACACGATCACGGTTCGCTGGCTGATTGGGATATCGGTACCGGATACCATGTCGAGCATGGTCCGCGAGACATTTCCCTGAAGCGGCAGGCTTCCGCCGGCGCCGGCCGACACCACTCCCGGCAAAGATCGCAAGCGCCCGAGCAACTGATCGAAGAACGGCGCCCACTGAGACTGCTGGTAACGCGAGGGCGGAAGACTCACGGGAAAGGTCAGCACGTGGCGTGGGTCGAAGCCGAGGTCGATGCGCTGCAGCCGGAGCAGGCTCAGCGTGAGCAGGGCGGAGGAACTGAGCAAAACCATCGACAGGGCGATCTGGCCGACGATCAGGGCACTGTGCCACATCCCCTGGCTACGCGTCTGACTGGTGGAGGATGCGGACTGCTTCAAGCCGTCGATCAGGTCCGTCTTCACGGCGTACAAAACCGGCGCGAGGCTGAAGATCATTGCGGCCGCGGTGGCGATGAGAACAGCAAATCCCAACACACGTCCATCCAGGACCGGACCCGCAATTTGGCCCAGCCCCAAGGCGCGCGCCAGCAAATCGGACGCTGCCGCCGCGAGCCACAAGCCTACGGCGCAACCCAAGGTGGTCAACACCAGGCTTTCCACCAGCAGTTGCCGGATGATTCGCCAGCGCCCAGCGCCGATGGCGGCGCGAAGGGCCATCTCACGCTGACGCCACGTGGCGCGCGCCAGCACCAAGCCACCGACGTCGGCGCATGCGATCAATAAGACCACTCCTGCCGCGCCCAGCAGCAGAAGTAGCGTGGGCCGCGTATCGCCAGAGTCGGATTCCTGGAGACCTTGGATGTAAACTCCCGCTTTCGGGTCATCCTGCGGATACGTGCGCACCAGCAGTGCCGCCACGCGATCCATGTCGGCTTGAGCCTGGGCGATGGACACGCCGGTTTTGAGCCGCCCGATCACCCGCAAGAAGGACATGCTTCGCTCCTCCGTGATTGGCCTGGGGGCATTCGGGGACGGTTGAGAGAGCGGTGCGATGGTCACCCAGAAATCCGGATTTTCGATGCCGGTCCGGGAGTCGAATCCCGCAGGCATGACACCCACTATCGAAAACAGGTGGCCGGACAAGGTGATGCTGCGGCCCAGGAATGCTGGATCTCCGCCGAATCTCTCCTGCCATAGTTTGTGGCTGATGATGATCGCGTCGGTGGCATTCGCGGCCGGCCAGTCTTCCTCCGGAGAGAAGGTTCTGCCGAGGATCGGCTGTACGCGCAAGGTTCGGAACAGATTTGCAGAAGCGGCCACGCCGCGCACCAGCAGCGGATCGCCGGATCCGGTCAGTACCCAGGCGCGATAGCTGAAAGCGGCCATATCTTCAAAAGTGTGATTCCAGGATCGCCAATCGGTGAAGTTCGGATAGGAGACAGGTCCAGCCATGTTGGAGCCGTAGGTATCCCACATCCTCACCAGCCGATCTGGCTCCGAGAAGGGCAGTGGACGCAGCAGCAGTGCATTGAAGAGGCTGAACACTGCCGTGTTTATGCCGACACCGAGACCGAGTGCCAGCACGGTTATGGCGGCGAAGCCCGGATTCTTACGGAGCATGCGCAGCGCAAAACGCGTATCTTTCCACAGCGATTCGATTCGCGTCCAGCCCCAGGTCTCTCGCGTGTGCTCCTTCACCAGCGTCGCGTTACCGAGGACGCGGTGCGCGGCGAACCGTGCGTCGCCGGCCGGCACACCTTCTCGCTGTTGCTCTTCGGTCTCCAGGTCCAGGTGCGATTTAAGCTCGCGGTCCAGGTCGTGTTCGCGTTGCTTGCGTTTCCACCACCGCATCGTGAGTTCCCTCGTTGGTAGACATTCTACCATCAGTGGACGCAGGAATGCATGATCCGTTAGCTTCCGGGCGCAGGTTTATTTTTCGAGGAGGAAATTGCCAACGAACAGGGCGTCGATGCCGGAGGAATAGAAACTGCGGACGGCATCGCGCGGATTGCAGACCAGGGGGTCGCTGAAGAGGTTGAAGCTGGTGTTGTAGAGAACCGGGAGGCCGGTGGTTTTGCCGGCGGCGTGCAGCAGGCGGTGGTAGAGCGGGTTGTCTTCGACGCTTACGGTATGGACGCGCACCAGGTCTTCGCCCAGGATGGCGCTCTGAAAGGTTTTGCGATGGGCCGGACGCACGCGGCCGACGGTGGCCAGGTAGCGGGCGTTGGGCCCAACCTCGAAATACTCGTTGACCAGTTCGGCAGGGACGGACGCAGCGAATTTGCGGAACGGTTCGCGGTGCTTGATAAAGATATTCAGGTTTTCGGTGGAGTAGGCATTCAGCGGCGACGCGAGGATGCTACGGTTGCCGAGCGCGCGCGGGCCGAACTCCATGCGGCCCTGCATCCAGGCGATGATCTTTTGATTGTCGATGGCGGCCACGGCGCTGCCAATCAACTCCTCGGTAGTAAGCAGGTAGCGAAAGCGCAGCTTGCAGTTTTCGAGTACCTTCTTCACTTCTTCGGCGGTGAAGTTGGGGCCCAGGCACATGTCTCGCAGGCTGGCGCGGCGGGACTCGCGATAAACGCTGTGCCAGGCGTGCAGCACTGCGCCGATGGCTGTTCCGGCGTTGCCCGCGGCGGGTTGGACGAAGACATTCATGTCCTGTTCGAGCGCGCTGACCAGCAGCGCATTGTAGCCGAGGCCACCGGCGAGGCAGAGGTTCTTGGCCGTGCCGGCCATACAGATTACGGTTCGCTCGATGGATTTCTGCAGAGCTGCGGCGACGGAGGTGCGCATGGACTCCGGAATCGCAGCGCCGTCTTCGAGCCCCAGCCGATGATAAAATTTGGCGCTGAAGCCGCCGTGGCTGACGCGGTCGGCATCGAAGAAACTGCGGTCCAGGCGAGGCCATTCCTGGCTGAGTACCATCTCATCGAATAGCGGAAGGAATTGCTGCGGGTCGCCAGCGGTGGAGAGCCACTGCACTTTGTGTTCGTCGGCATTGGCGCGGAAGCCGAGGAGTTCGGTGACACGTCCGTAGAGATCGCCGAGGGAATCCGGATAATAGATTTCTTTTTCCAGGCGCAGCTCGTTGCCCTGGCCCTGCCAGCGCGCGCCGCAGCGGAAGTCGCCCATGCGGTCGAGCGTGAGGACCGCAGCTTCCTGGAACGGTGAGGCAAAGTAGGCGGAGGCTGCGTGCGCCGTGTGATGTTCAATCAAAACCAGGCGGCTGGAAGGAAACTGTGCGCGCAATGCCAAATGGAGCGCGCTTTCGTGCCCGCTGGTGAATGGTCGAACTAGGGCGACGCAGTCCACCATTTCGCGAGGCACGCGCGCCAGGGTCAAAGCGGATTCAATGGCCTCTTGGGGCAAATCGCCGGACTCGTGGCGTCGCGCGACTTTGTTCTGTTCGACGGCGGATTCCAGCTTTCCATCGCGGAGGACCGCGCAAGCCGGTTCGTTGAGCAGGCCACCGAGTCCGAGGATGATCATTTGGATTTCTTTTCGATCTTGGCCCAGGTGTCGCGGAGGGCGACGGTGCGGTTGAAGACCAGCTTCTCCGGCGTGGTATCAAGGTCGACGGCGAAGTAGCCTACGCGCTCAAATTGATATCGGCTGCCGGGGGCCGCGCCGCGCAGGCTGGGTTCGACTTTGGCAGTCACGACTTCCAACGAGTTCGGGTTGAGATTGGCGAGGAAGTCTTGGCCTTCGGGTGCGACGTTCGGATTCTCGCAGGTGAACAGGTTGTCGTAGAGGCGAACTTCGGCATCGAGGGCGTGCTCGGCGGAGACCCAATGGATGGTGGATTTCACTTTACGGCCGTCGGGCGCATTGCCGCCGCGTGTGGCGGGATCGTAGGTGCAGTGCACCTCGGTGATTTGACCCGCTGCATCTTTCACCACGCTGGTGCAGGTGATGAAGTAGGCATAACGCAAACGGACTTCGCGGCCGGGTGAGAGGCGGAAATATTGCTTGGGCGGGTCCTCGCGGAAATCGTCCTGTTCGATGTAGAGCACGCGCGAGAACGGGACTTGGCGTGTACCCGCGGCGGCGTCTTCGGGATTGTTGACCGCCTCCATCTGTTCCGTCTGGCCTTCCGGATAGTTGTCGATGACCACTTTCAGCGGACGCAAGACAGCCATCACTCGCGCGGCGCTCTTGTTCAAGTCTTCACGGAGGAAATATTCGAGGAGGCCGAGTTCGGTGGAGCCGTTGGTCTTGGACACACCGACGCGGCGGCAGAAATTGCGAATCGCTTCGGGCGAATATCCGCGGCGGCGCAGTCCGGAAATAGTGGGCATGCGTGGATCGTCCCAACCGTTGACGTATTTCTGTTGCACCAGTTGGAGCAGCTTCCGTTTGCTCAAGAGAGTGTAGGTGAGGTTCAGCCGGTCGAACTCGATCTGCTGCGGATGATAGATGCCCAGTTGTTCGACATACCAGTCGTAGAGCGGGCGGTGATCCTCGAATTCGAGAGTGCAGATGGAGTGAGTGATCTTTTCGATGGAATCGGACTGGCCGTGCGCGAAATCGTACATCGGATAGATGCACCAAGTGTTACCGGTGCGGTGGTGCTCGGCGTGAAGAATTCGATACATGATGGGATCGCGCAGGTTGAGGTTGGGCGAGGCCATGTCGATTTTCGCGCGCAGAGTCCGTGTGCCGTCGGGAAATTCACCGGCCTTCATGCGTTCGAAAAGTTGCAGGTTTTCTTCTACTGAACGGTTGCGATAGGGGCTCTCCTGGCCAGGCTCGGTAAGAGTACCGCGCTGTTTGCGGACTTCGTCCGGCGTCAGATCGCAGACGTACGCTTTGCCTGAATTGATCAATTGCACAGCCCAATCGTAGAGCTGCTGGAAATAGTCGGAGGCGTAGAAGAGGCGATCTTCAAAATCGCCGCCGAGCCAGCGGACGTCTTCGATGATGGAGTCGACGTACTCGGTCTCTTCCTTCGACGGATTCGTGTCGTCGAAGCGCAGATTGGTTTTTCCACCGAACTCGGCGGCGAGACCAAAATTGATGTTGATGGACTTGGCGTGGCCGATGTGCAGATAGCCGTTCGGCTCCGGCGGGAAGCGCGTTTGCACGCGGCCGCCGTATTTATTGGTCTTCAAGTCGTCGAGGATAATTTCCCGGATGAAGTTGGACTGTGGCGCGTCCGGATCGGCCGGTGGCGCCGCAACTGTCGCGGGTTGATTTGGTGAGGTACTCATTGTTTTATCTTGAAAACAGGCTCACAGGCTAAAGCCTGTGCCACCAATGCTTACTGCTAGGTTAGCATCGCGATGGCCTTTTCGATGCGCTTGAGGGTGGTTTCGCGGCCCAAGACTTCCAGCGTTTCGAACAGCGGCGGAGCGTTCTTGCGGCCGCAGACGGCGACGCGGATCGGCTGGAACATTTGGCCGGTTTTGATTTTCATTTCCTGGGAGGCGGCGCGCAGGGCGGCGTCCAGTGGGTCGTGAGTGAAATCGACGGTGGTCAGGATTTCGCGGGCGCGCTGCAAGACGGTGAGGGCCATGGCGGAATCGCCTTTTTGCGGGATCAGCTCGGTTGGGTCGTAGGGCGCGAGGTCGTCTAGGAAAAAGAAGTCCGCTGCAGTCTTGACCTCGGACAGGAGCTTGATTCGCTCGCGAATCAGCGGCGTGACGCGCAGCATCCTGGCGGGATCGGCATTCACGAAGGCGCGCAGTTTTTCGGAGAGTTCCGGCACCGGCATGGCGCGGATCGCCTCGGCGTTGAGCCAGACGGCCTTCGGATCGAATGGATCTTCTTCGGTGAAATTCACCACGGCGTTGCTGTGGTTGATGCCTTCGAATGAAAACGCGTCCACCAGTTCCTGGCGGGTCATCTGCTCGCGATCGTCTTTGGGCGACCAGCCGAGCAGGCAGAGGAAATTGATGAACGCGTGCGGCAGGAATCCGGCGTCGCGATAGGTGGTGACGCTGACCACCGGTCCATGCTTGCGCTTCGATAGCTTAGAACCGTCGGGCGCGATCAGCAGCGGCAGGTGCGCGAACTGCGGGGGCTTGGCGCCGGCGGCTTCGAAGATCAGGACATGCTTGAAGGTGTTGGTGAGATGGTCCTGGCCGCGGATGATGTGGCTGATGTTGAGATCGATATCGTCGGCGCAGGAGGCCATGTGATAGGTCGGGATGCCGTTGCTGCGCAGAAGGGCGAAGTCTTCGATGTCGGCGGGTAGCTTCGATTGATGGGTATAAACGCCGTCGTGAAAGACCACCGGCTGCGAGCTCTCGCGCGGCACTCGGTAACGCAGAACGAAAGGCTCGCCGGCGTCGGCGCGCTGCTGGCTTTCGGCGAGCGACAGTTCACGCATGCCTTGGTTAAATAGCCAGGGACCGGCTTCGTGATTATGCTCGTCGGTTTCTGGTGCGGCCGGAGTGAAATCGCGATAGGCGAATCCTTTTTCGAAGATGCGCCAGGCGACCTTTTGGTGAAGCGCCAGGCGGTCGGATTGGCGGTACTCTTCGTCCCAGCTCAGGTCGAGCCATTTCAGGCCTTCGAAGATGGAGTCGATCGAGGCTTGCGTATTGCGATCGACGTCGGTGTCGTCCAGGCGCAGGATCATGGTGCCGTTGTTGTGCCGGGCGTAGAGCCAGTTGAAGATGAAGGTTCTGGCGCTGCCGATGTGCAGAAAGCCGGTGGGGGATGGGGCGAAGCGGACGCGGGGCATGAAGCTTCAGGATACAGGAGGCAGGCTGCAGGCGGCAGGACGTTAACCGCGAAGTTTTTCGAAGAGGGCCTGGAGTTCGGGGATCGATAGTTGTTCGGCGCGTTTTGCGGTTGCGGGGATTGAGTCCAGCTTGGCGCGGTCGTAAGTGCCTAGCAAATTGTTGCGGATCTTTTTGCGCTTTTGGCGGAAGCAATCGCTGACGAAATCCAAGAACGCTCTTTGGTTCGGGGCGGGGGAGTCGGACTTGGCGAGCAGCCGGACTACTGCGGAGTCGACCTTCGGTCTTGGATGAAAAGCCGTTGCCGGGACGGGGAAGACCAGTTCCGGCGTTGAGAGGAGCTGAGTCTGGACGCTCAGGAAACCCCAGGCGCGCGTGCCGGGTTTGGCGGTGAGGCGCTCGGCGACTTCTTTTTGGACCAGGAAAGTGGCGCCGGCCAGCTTCGGGCCGAGGGCCAGGGTCTGCTCGATGATCGGCGAGGTGATGTAGTAGGGCAGATTGCCGGCTACGGCGGCCGGGCCCCATTGCGCCAGATCGGTCTTGAGAACATCGGCGTCGATTAGGGTCAGGCGGGGTTCGTCGCGAAATTTGGCGCGCAGGTATTGGACCAGGACCGGGTCGATTTCGATGGCGATAACGCGGGTGGCTCGCGTCAGCAAGTGCGAAGTGAGTGAACCTCTACCGGGGCCGATTTCGACGACCAGGCCGGCGCGCTGTGGGCACGCAGTTTCGGCGATACGTTCCAGGATAGTCTTCGAGGTGAGGAAGTGCTGCCCGAATCGACGGCCCAAGCGACCATCTTTGCACGGCTACCGCTCGGGACGGGCGTTCCAAGGGTAGAAATCTAAGCCGAAATCAGGACCAGTCCGTCGACCGCCGAATAATCACTCCGATTGTTGGTAAGTAGGGGGACCTGATAATGAAGGGCGGTCGCCGCAATCCACGCGTCGGCAGTTTGTATTGGACGCCCTTTTCTCTTTGCTCCGAAGGAGACCTCGGCCCACTTGAAGCACAGTTCACGGCTTTGGCAGCAGAGTGTAATGAGCCAGGTACTGCGTTAGCTCAAGCTTTCGCGAAGTGCCCCAGCCGCGCTCGATTGGTCAGCGATCGAATTCTGCGAGCGTCATGAAGGAGATTCCGAGGAGCTTCCCGGTTACATGCGCCCGATAGGCAACGGCCCTGGTGTCGCCCTTGAACAGCATGGATACCACGTCTGTATCGACGATTGCGGCGTTTCACTGAGGAAAGGTGTCGCCAGTTCCCTCGCGGCGCCATTCGCGCAGTCTGGCAGCGAACTCCTCGGCGGACTCATCGTCCGGAGAGGGCGTGCCAAGCAATTCTTCCAATTGCTTGACCGGAGTCACTCCCTGTTGAAGTGCGAGCTCTTGGAACGATACCTCAGCAAGGTGGTTCGATCGGGACGGTGCATTGTGCTGTGCATTCCTATCCACAAGCCCAGAATAGCAAGCCATGCAACGTCGCGCTACGGTACATATTATTTCTTCGGCGGTGGCTGCGCGGCCGCCTCGCTGCTTGGAGGAACGATGTTCTTCAGCCGCAGGTAGATGACGATGTTGCCGTAGTGTTCGGACATGTGCATGTCGTTGACAGTCAGCACCACTGGTTTCGGCATGTCGCGTTGGACGAGCTTCACCGTTTGAGCAGCGGCCGCATCGGTCATACCGTCGTAGGCCCTGTCGCAGTAGGCAAAGGCCTCTTTGAGCGCCGCGATCAGGTCGGCTTTCGAGGTCTTGGTGTGCTCTATTCTTGGGGCGGGATTCTTCTCGCCAAGTACGACGGAGCAAAACAGGTACTGTGCGTCGGCCACGTGACCAACCACCTGGCCGAAGGTGCGGATCGCGTCCGTGGGCTTATAGTTGTAATTCTCCGCTGGCATCTTTTCGGCTGAGGCCAGTATCCAAGCCTTCATTTGTCCGTAGCCGAGCTTATTGAATTCGCTGAACGGATTGTCCTGGGCCATGGCGGCGGAGGAAACAAGCAGGCAGATCAGAAATGTACGCATATTAGTTCTCCTTTTCAACGATTACGAAACGCTGCCGCAAAAGTTCCAGTTTGTTTTCTCCTTGACAGCTTAGGGGAGATCGGCTATCCTAAGCGTATTAGGAGGGCCGGTGGCCAACCAAGCTCAGATTCTTCCTGGAACTCTCGATTTACTCATTTTGAGAGCGGTCTCGCTCGGGCCGCTGCATGGGTACGGCATCCTTCTTCGCATCGGGCAGATTTCCGGCAATGCGCTGTTGATTGAACAGGGGGCGCTCTATCCGGGCCTGTTTCGATTAGTCCATCAGGGACTCCTCAAATCGAATTGGGGTACATCGGACAACAATCGCCGCGCCAAGTTCTATGAGCTCACCGCCGCGGGCCGCAAGCGTCTGCGGCAAGAGACCGATAACTGGAACCGGCTGGCGGCGGCCATCGCATCCGCGCTCTCCACGCAACCGGAGGAAGCATGAGACTCCTCGATTCGCTTCGCGCACGCCTAAGCACCCTGTTCCAGCGGTCCCAAGTTAACGCCGAGATGGACGAGGAGCTTGGCTCGCACATCCAGCTTCGCGCCGACGATCTGGAACTCTCCGGGCTGGCACGCGCGGACGCGGAGCGCCGAGCGCGCATCGAGTTCGGCGGGCGCGAGCGGTTCAAAGAGGAAGTCCGCGAAACGTTCCTGAGCAGTTTTATTGAGGTTTTGATTCAGGACCTGCGCTACGGTCTTCGCGTGCTGCGCAAGTCTCCAGGGTTCACCATCACGGCCGTGGTCACACTGGCTTTGGCGATTGGCGCGAATGCGGTGGTCTTCGGCATACTGAACGGGCTGATCCTGCGTCCGCTCAATGTTCCTCAAGCGCAGGACCTGTTCATGATCGAGCGCGCAAGGGGCAATGGCTACTCGTCGTATCCGGATTATGTGGACCTGCGCGATCGCAACCGCAGCTTCGATGGACTGACGGCTTACAACATCGATGCGGCAGCCCTGGACACCGGCGACAATCCATCCAAAGCCTGGCTAATGGAAGTGAGCGGGAACTACTTCGACGCATTACGCATTCAACCGCATCTGGGCCGTTTCTTCCACGACTCCGATGAGCATGGCCCCAACAGCGCGCCGTACATCGTGCTCGCCTACACATTTTGGCATACCCATTTTCAGGACGATCGCGGCGTGGTGGGCCGTGTTGTTCAGCTCAACAAGCATCCTTTCACGATCGTGGGGGTAGCGCCGCCAGAGTTCCACGGGACTTTATTGTTTCTCTCTCCCGATTTCTTTGTACCGATAGTCAACCAGGAACAGGTGGCAGGCATAAGTGTCCTGAACGCGCGCGGAACCCGATCGGGGATCTTTTCGCTGCTGGGACATCTGAAGGCGGGCATCACTCCGGCACAGGCTAGCGCCGATCTGAACTCGATTGGTTCGTATCTGGAAAACACCTATCCCAAGGACGATGGGCACGTAAACTTCGAATTGGCGCGTCCAAGTCTTTATGGCAACTTCCTTGGCCCCCCGGTGCGGGCATTCGTTACGGGATTGATGCTGCTGGCAGGATTGATTTTGCTGGCGGCGTGCGCCAACCTGGGCAGCCTGTTTGCGGCACGCGCCGCCGACCGGTCGCGGGAAGTCGCTCTGCGGCTCGCGCTGGGAGCGAAACGCAGCCGCATTTTGCGAGCGCTATTCACCGAAGCCGTGATGATTTCCCTGGTGGGGGGCGCGTTCGGGTTGTGGGCCAGCGTAGCGCTGTTGCGCGTTCTCGCGGTATGGCAGCCGGTACCCAGATTCCCGGCGGTTCTGCCGGTGAATCCGGACGCATATGTTTACGGAGTGGCCGTGGTTTTGGCGGTAGCGAGCGGCATCCTGTTCGGCCTGGTTCCGGTGCGGCAGGTGTTGCGCGTGGATTCATATCAAATCGTCAAGTCGGGATCAACCGGTACGGCGGGGCGGCGGATTACTGTTCGAGATCTGCTGCTGGTCGCGCAGATTTCGATCTGCGCGGTGCTGATCACTTCTTCCATTGTTGCGGTGCGAGGGCTGTTGCGGTCGTTGAACAGTAGTTTCGGCTTCGAGCCACGGAACGCAATGCTGGTGACTACCGACCTGAATATGGCGGGCTACCGAGGCGACGCAGTTCCGGTGATGCAAAAGCGTCTGATCAAAACTATCGAGGCGATTCCTGGAGTGGAGTCTGTGGGGTTCGTCGATCGGACCCCTTTGTACGGAGGTGGCCGCGGTCTGGCTATCTATGCCGACGAAGCGACGGATCTGCGGCCGTCCAAAGCCGCCGATACCGCGTATAAGTTCGCCATATCGCCGGAATATTTCCATGCCGCGGGCACCGCGTTGTTGGCAGGCCGGGCTCTCTCCTGGCACGACGATGAAAACTCGCCGCATGTAGCCGTCGTGAATCGCCAGTTTGCCGGCAAGATTTTCAGCTCCGCAACAAATGCTGTGGGGCGATACTTCAAGCAGCGCGATGGAACGCGCGTGCAAGTGGTAGGCGTGGTGGAAGATGGGAAGTATTTGAGCCTCACCGAAGATCCGGAGACAGCAGTATTTGTGCCTTTCCAGCAGTCGCCAAATAGTGAAACATCGCTGGTAGTGCGCTCCAGCCGCGATCCGCTGCAATTAGCCCCGGCATTGAAAAGCGCCCTGCGGGACCTGGATCGCGGGCTGCCTACTTACATCGCAACCTGGAGCAATGAACTCGGGTTCAGTCTCTTTCCGTCGCGCGTGGCGACCGTGTCGCTGGGAGTGATGGGAGTGCTGGGCGCGATGCTCTCCATCACCGGCATTTTTGGAATGGCCGCGTATTCGGTGAGCAAGCGTCTGAAGGAGTTAGGAATCCGGCTCGCACTCGGCGCGCGCCGCAAGCAAGTATTGCAGTCCGCGCTGGGGCGCGCGGTCAAGTTGCTGGCATTTGGCTCGACAGCCGGGCTGGTCTTCGGATTGTTGGCGACCCGGGTGCTGTCCCACATTGTGTATCAGGCAACTCCTCGCGATCCGCTGGTATTGACTGGCGTGGTGCTGGCGATGGCCTTGCTCGGGTTGGCGGCTACCTGGATTCCGGCGCAACGCGCATTGTCGGTGGATCCTTTGAAGCTGCTGCGCGAGGAGTAATCGGAGGAAGCATGAGACTTCTGGCGTATTTTCGTTCTCTTGTTGCAAGGTTCTTTCATCGGTCTCGAATGGAGAATGACATGGAAGAGGAACTTCGCCTCCACATCCAGCACCGCGCCGACGATCTGGAACGGTCCGGCCTGGCTCGTGCCGAGGCAGAGCGCCGCGCGCGCATCGAGTTCGGCGGCCGCGAGCGGTTCAAAGAGGAAGTCCGCGAAACATTCAGCGGCAATTTTATCGAGGTCCTGATTCAGGATGTGCGTTACAGTCTTCGCGTGTTGCGCAAGTCGCCCGGATTCGCCATCACCGCCGTGTTGACGCTGGCGTTGGCCATTGGCGCGAACGCGGTGGTTTTCGGCGTGATGAACGCGTTCATCCTCCGGCCGTTGAACGTGCCGCAGGCGCAGGATCTTTTCATGATCGAGCGCACCAAAGGCAACGGGTACTCGTCGTATCCCGACTATCTTGACCTGCGCGATCGCAACCGCAGCTTTGATGGACTGGCCGCTTATAGCATCGATCTGGCCGGCTTGGACACGGGCGACAACCCATCGCGCGCCTGGGTGGAGGAAGCGAGCGGGAACTATTTCGACGTATTGCGGCTTCAGCCGCATCTGGGCCGGTTCTTCCATACCTCCGATGAACATGGTCCGAACAGCGCTCCTTATATCGTGCTCACCTACGCGTACTGGCAGAACCATTTTCAGGGCGATCGTGGCGTGCTGGGCCGCACGGTTCAGCTCAATAAGCATCCTTTCACCATCGTCGGCGTAGCTCCGCAGGGGTTCAACGGAACCTTGTTATTTTTCTCTCCGGATTTCTTCGTGCCGATGGTCAACCAGGAGCAGCTCTCGGGAATCAATAGCCTGGACGCGCGCGGAAACCGATCGACCATTTTTTGCTTGATGGGCCACCTGAAGACAGGTATCACGCCGGCACAAGCGATCGCCGATCTGAATTCGATCGGATCGTACCTGGAAAAGACCTATCCCAAGGATGACGGTCATGTGAGCTATGGATTGGCGCTTCCCGGCCTTTACGGCAATTTCCTCGGCCCTCCGGTGCGAGCTTTCGTTTCCGGACTGATGCTGCTGGCGGGATTAATTCTGCTGGCGGCGTGCGCGAACCTGGGCAGTCTATTTGGCGCCCGCGTCGCCGACCGGTCGCGGGAGGTTGCTCTGCGGCTGGCACTGGGAGCTAAGCGCACGCGCATCCTGCGCACACTGTTTACGGAAGCTGTATTGATTTCATTGGTCGGCGGCGCGCTGGGGCTTTGGGGTAGCGTGGCGCTGCTGCGCGGGCTGAGCGTCTGGCAGCCAGTGCCCAGGTTCCCCCTCAATCTGCCGGTAAACCCTGACGCAAGTGTTTATGTTGTCGCTCTGCTGTTGGCGTTGCTGAGCGGAGTCTTCTTCGGCCTGGTTCCGATGCGGCAGGTGGTTAGGACCGATCCCTACCAGATCATCAAATCCGGATCGATGGGCACGGTGGGCCGGCGGATTACGGTGCGAGATCTGTTGCTTGGTTTGCAGATTTCGATCTGTGCCGTGCTGGTCACGTCCTCAATGGTCGCCGTGCGCGGACTGGAACGCTCCATGCACAGCAATTTCGGTTTCGATCCACAGAACGTAACGTTGATTAACACCGTTCCGAACATGGCCGGTTATAGTGGCGGCGCGGCGCCCCCTTTACAGAAGCGCATGATCCAAGCGATGGAATCGCTACCGGGGGTAGAGTCGGTGGGATTGATCGATGAACCGCCATTGTTTGCGGGCGGGCACGGCCTGGCGGTCTACACCGACGACGCGACGGATCTGCGGCCGTCCAGCGCGGCCGAAACCGCTTACCGGTTCGCCATAACGCCTGAATACTTCCATGCCGCACGCACATCCTTGGTGGCGGGCCGGGCCTTCTCCCAGCATGACGACGAAAATTCGCCACGCGTAGCAATAGTGAATCGCAAGTTTGCAAGCAAGATCTTCGGATCGACAGGGAGCGCGGTGGGTGGACATTTCAAGTTGCGGGATGGAACGCGCTTGCAGGTAGTGGGCGTGGTGGAGGACGGGAAATACATGAACCTCACCGAGGATCGGGAGTCAGCTTTGTTTTTCCCCATTCTGCAATCGCCGGCGAACGATACATGGCTGGTGGTGCGCTCGAATGGCGATCCGAGGCAGTTGGCCCCGGCCATGAAGAACGCCATACGGAACCTGGATGCGGGCCTCCCTTATTACATCGAAACCTGGAACAAACAATTGGAATTCGCGTTATTCCCTTCGCGTGTGGCGACTCTGTCGCTGGGCGTGCTGGGAGCGATGGGCGCGATGTTGTCGGTCACCGGAATCTTCGGAATGGCGGCGTACTCGGTGAGCAAGCGGCTCCGGGAGTTGGGAATTCGCATCGCTCTCGGCGCGAGGTCTCGAGACGTGCTGCGACCGGCCCTGGGGCGGGCTTTCAAGTTGCTGGCCATTGGTTCGGGCGCCGGACTGCTCCTGGGAATCCTGGCGAGTCAGGTGCTGGCTTCCATCGTGTACCAGGCCACTCCTCGCGATCCGCTGGTATTGGCCGGGGTGGTCCTAGCGATGCTGATGCTGGGATTGCTCGCCACCTGGATTCCGGCGCAACGCGCATTGTCGGTTGATCCTTTGAAGCTGCTGCGCGAGGAATAATCGGAGGAAGCATGAGACTTCTGGCGTATTTTCGTTCTCTTGTTGCGAGGTTCTTTCATCGGTCTCAAATGGAGAATGACATGGAAGAGGAACTTCGCCTCCACATCCAGCATCGCGCCGACGATCTGGAACGGTCCGGGCTGGCGCGTGCCGAGGCGGAGCGCCGCGCGCATGTCGAATTCGGCGGCCGCGAGCGGTTCAAGGAGGAAGTCCGCGAAACATTCCTCGGCAGTTTTATCGAGGTGCTGATTCAGGATTCGCGCTACAGCCTTCGTGTGTTGCGCAAGTCTCCCGGATTTACGATCGTCGCCGTTTTGACGCTGGCGCTCGCGATCGGCGCGAATGCCGTGGTCTTTGGAATACTCAACGGGCTAGTCCTTCGCCCGCTCAATGTTCCTCAGGCCCAGGATCTTTTCATGATCGAGCGCGAACGGGGAAATGGGCGCGCGTCTTATCCCGACTATCTGGACCTGCGTGATCGCAACCGGAGCTTCGATGGACTGGCCGCATACAACATCAGTGACGCGGGACTGGATACCGGCGACAATCCATCCCATGTCTGGCTGGTGGAAGCGAGCGGGAACTACTTCGACGTATTGCGCCTTCAGCCATATCTGGGCCGCTTCTTCCACAGCTCCGATGAGCATGGCCCGAACAGCGCGCCGTACATCGTGCTCACCTACACGTTTTGGCATAACCGTTTTCAGGATGACCGCGGCGTGGTGGGCCGTGTTGTTCAGCTCAACAAGCATCCTTTCACCATCATCGGGGTAGCGCCGCCCGGGTTTTACGGGACGTTATTGTTTCTCTCGCCCGATTTCTTTGTGCCGATGGTCAACCAGGAACAAGTGTCGGAGGTGAACATCCTGAGCGCGCGTGGAACCCGATCGGGGATTTTTTCGGTGATGGGACATTTGAAGGCGGGCGTCACTCCGGCGCAGGCGACTGCCGATCTGAACTCGATTGGCTCGTACCTGGAAAACACCTATCCCAAAGACGATGGCCATGTGAACTTCGCATTGGCGCGTCCAAGTCTTTACGGTAATTTCCTGGGCCCTCCGGTGCGGGCATTCGTCACTGGATTGATGCTGCTGGCGGGGTTGATTCTGCTGGCCGCCTGTGCCAACTTGGGCAGCTTGTTTGCCGCACGGGCCGCCGACCGTTCCCGCGAGGTTGCTCTGCGGCTGGCGCTGGGAGCGAAACGCACCCGCATTCTGCGAACGCTGTTTACCGAAGCCGTGCTGATTTCACTTGGCGGGGGCGCGTTCGGGCTGTGGGGCAGCGTAGCGCTGTTGCGTGTGCTGGCGGTGTGGCAGCCAGTATCCAGATTCCCAATGGTATTGCCGGTGACTCCGGACGGTTATGTTTACGGCGTCGCTTTGGTATTGGCGTTAGCCAGCGGAATCCTGTTCGGCATGGTTCCGGTGCGCCAGGTGCTGCGAGTGGATTCGTATCAGGTCGTCAAGTCGGGATCGGCCCGCACGGCCGGGCGGCGGATTACTATTCGAGACCTGCTGCTTGTCGCGCAGATTGCCATCTGCGCGGTGCTGGTTACATCTTCCATGGTTGCGGTGCGAGGGCTCTTGCGGTCGTTGAACGGCAATTTCGGTTTCGAGCCACGGAACGTAATGCTGGTGAATACCGACCTGAGTATGGCGGGCTACAAAGGCGGCGCAGTTCCCGTGATGCAAAAGCATCTGCTCCAAGCTGTGGAGGCGATTCCTGGCGTGGAGTCCGTGGGGTTCGTAGATCAGACACCGTTGTATGCAGGCGGGCACGTCCTAGCCATCTATGCCGACGAAGCGACGGATCTGCGGCCTTCCAAAGCCGCCGATACTGCCTATAGGTTCGCCATCTCTCCGGAATACTTCCGTGCCGCGGGCACCGCGTTGTTGGCGGGCCGGGCTCTGTCCTGGCATGACGATGAAAACTCGCCACGCGTAGCCATAGTGAATCGCCAGTTTGTCGGCAAGATTTTTGGCTCGACGACAAAAGCCTTGGGGGGATACTTCAAGCTGCGGGATGGAACGCGCATTCAAGTGGTAGGCGTGGTTGAGGACGGGAAGTATTTCGGCATCACCGAAGATCCACAGACGGCGGTGTTTGTGCCTTTCCTGCAATCGCCAACGAGTGAGACATCGCTGGTAGTGCGCTCCGGCCGGGATCCGCTGCAATTAGCGCCGGCTTTGAAGAGTACACTACGGGACCTGGATCGCGGGCTGCCGACTTACATCTCAACGTGGACCAAGGAGCTCGGCCTCAGCTTTTTCCCTTCGCGAGTGGCGACGGTGGCGCTGGGCGTGATGGGCATGCTGGGCGCCATGTTGTCGATCACTGGAATCTTCGGAATGGCGGCGTACTCGGTCAGCAGGCGGCTGAAGGAATTGGGAATTCGTATTGCCATCGGCGCGCAGCCCAAGGAAGTGCTGCAGGCAGCCTTGGGACGAGCCATCAAATTGCTGGCTATTGGATCGGCTGCGGGATTGGTCCTGGGAATTCTGGCGAGCCGGGTGCTGGCTTCCATCGTGTATCAGGCTACTCCCCGCGATCCGCTGGTATTAAGTGGCGTCGTTCTGGCGATGTTGCTGCTGGGCCTGCTGGCGACGTGGATCCCGGCGCAACGCGCGCTATCGGTGGATCCGTTGAAGCTGCTGCGCGAGGAGTGAATTTATGAAGCTCCTGGCATATTGCCGCTCTCTGGCGGCGAGGTTCTTTAAGCGATCTCAGGTGGAGGATGACATGGAGGGCGAAATTCGCTCCCACATCCAGCATCGCACTGACGATCTGGAACGTTCCGGGCTGGATCGCGCCGAGGCAGAACGCCGCGCGCGCATCGAGTTCGGCGGCCACGAACGTTTCAAAGAAGAAGTCCGCGAGACGTTTGGCGGTAATTTTGTCGAGACTCTGATACTCGACGTGCGCTACAGCCTTCGGGTGTTGCGCAAGTCTCCTGGATTCACAATCGTTGCCATTTTGACTCTGACACTGGCCATCGGCGCAAACGCCGTGGTCTTTGGCGTGCTGAACGGGCTGATCCTCCGCCCACTGAATGTTCCACAGGCGCAAGACCTTTTCATGATCGAACGCGAAAGGGGCATTGGGTCCGCGTCGTACCCGGATTATGTCGACCTGCGCGATCGCAACCGCAGCTTTGACGGGCTGGCAGCTTTCAACGTCGATCAGGCAGCGCTGGACACGGGTGACAATCCATCACGCGCCTGGGTCAATGAAGTGAGCGGGAACTACTTCGACGTATTACGCATTCAGCCTCATCTTGGCCGTTTCTTCCACGGCTCCGATGAGCATGGTCCGAACAGCGCTCCGTATGTCGTACTCACCTACGCGTATTGGCAGAATCGTTTTCAGGGCGATCTGGGGGTAGTGGGCCGCACGGTTCTGCTCAACAAGCATCCTTTCACCATCGTCGGTGTAGCCGAACCTGGGTTCCACGGGACTGTATTGTTCTTCTCCCCCGATTTCTTTATTCCGATGGTCAATCAAGAGCAGGTGACCGGGGTGAATTTCCTGAACGAGCGTGGAAACCGATCGGGGATCTTCATGGTAATGGGCCATCTGAAGGCGGGCATCGCTCCGGCGCAGGCTGTTTCCGATCTGAACTCGATTGGTTCGTATCTTGAAAAGACTTTTCCCAAAGACGATGGTCATGTGAGCTTTGGATTGGCGAGTCCAAGTTTTTACGGGAACCGCCTGGGCCCTCCAGTGCGGGCGTTTGTAACGGGATTGATGCTACTGGCAGGATTGATTCTGCTGGCTGCGTGTGCCAACCTGGGCAGCCTGTTTGCCGCACGCGCCTCGGACCGGTCCCGGGAAGTTGCCCTGCGGCTCGCGCTGGGATCGAGCCGCAATCGCATTCTGCGGACGCTATTTACCGAAGCTATGCTGATCTCGCTTGCCGGGGGCGCTTTCGGTTTATGGGGAAGCATAGCTCTGTTGCGCGGGCTTAGCGTATGGCAGCCGGTAGCCAGATACCCCTTCAATTTGCCGGTGAACCCGGATGCGAATGTTTATGGAGCGGCGTTGGTTCTGGCGTTGGTGAGCGGCATTCTCTTCGGCATGGTTCCGGTGCGCCAGGTGCTTCGTGTGGATTCATACCAGATCGTCAAGTCGGGATCGGCCGGCGTGGCTGGCCGGCGCTTTATGGCGAGAGACGCGCTGCTGGTGGCCCAAATCGCGATCTGTGCGCTGTTGGTGACTTCGTCGATGGTGGCGGTCCGGGGACTGCTGCGCTCGCTGCACAGCAATCTCGGTTTCGAGCCGCAAAACGCGATCCTGATAAATACCAATCCGAGCATGGCCGGCTACAGAGGCGATGCGGTGCCCGCCATGCAATCGCGAATGATCACAGCCATGGAGACAGTTCCTGGCGTGGAATCCGTCGGATTAATCGATCGGCCGCCGTTATATGGAGGTGAGGGTGGCGCGAAGATCTTCACCGACGAAACGACGGATCTGAGGCCGGCTAACGCCATCGCTACCGTCTATAAATTCTCTGTATCCCCCGGATATTTCCGTGCGGCGGGGACCACCTTGCTCGCGGGCCGTCCGTTCTCCTGGCACGACGATGAAAAATCGCCGCACGTAGCCGTAGTGAATCGGGCATTTGCCAGCAAGATCTTTGGCTCTGGCACAAACACACTTGGTAGATATTTCAAGATGCGGGATGGAACGCGCATCCAGGTTGTTGGCATGGCCGAAGACGGCAAATATCATAACCTAACCGAAGATCCAGAGGCGGCCATCTTTGTCCCCATCCTGCAATCGCCCGCGAATGAGACCTGTCTGGTGATACGCTCGGGCCGCGAGCTGGGGCAACTCGCGCCGGCACTGAAAGACACCCTGCGGAGCATCGATCGCGGTCTGCCTTCGTACATCTCACCATGGAGCAAAGAACTGGGCCTCAGCTTTTTCCCTTCGCGCATGGCCACGCTGTCGTTGGGTGTGATGGGGGCGATGGGCGCGATGCTGTCCATCACTGGGATTTTTGGAATGGCTGCGTATTCGGTGAGCAGGCGGCTGAAGGAGTTGGGAATTCGTATCGCCATCGGCGCACAACCGAAGCAAGTGCTGCAGGCAGCGTTGGGACGCGCAGTCAAATTGCTGGCTATTGGATCGGCGGCGGGATTGCTCCTCGGAATTCTGGCGAGCCGCGTGCTGGCTTCCATCGTGTATCAGGCTACTCCCCGCGATCCGCTGGTGTTGGGTGGCGTCGTTCTGGCGATGTTGTTGCTGGGCTTGCTGGCGACGTGGATTCCAGCGCAACGCGCGCTATCGGTGGATCCTTTGAAGCTGCTGCGCGAGGAGTGAATCGGGTATCGTCAACACAGGACGATAACCAGATGAAGGCAATTGTCTATTACCAGTACGGTTCACCCGAAGTTCTCAGATGTGAAGAGATCGAAAAGCCGGTCGCCGGGGACGATGAAGTCCTGATCATGCTTTGCGCGGCATCGGTAAATCCACTGGACTGGCATTTCATGCGAGGTAAACCGTTCCTCGCCCGCCTGATGGCAGGGGGACTCTTTCGGCCAAAACATAAGATCCTCGGCTGCGATATCGCGGGACGAGTTGAAGCGGTTGGCAGAAACGTAAAGCAGTTTCAGCCCGGCGACGAAGTGTTCGGTGGAAAGGGACTGGGAGGGTTTGCCGAGTACGTGTGTGCTAAGGAAGATCGATTGGCGCGGAAACCGGCCAACATATCGTTCGAGTCCGCGGCAGCCGTACCGGTTGCGGCGCTCACCGCCCTGCAGGGTTTGCGTGATAAGGGGCGGATACATCCTGGCCACAAGGTCCTGATCGATGGCGCGTCTGGTGGCGTGGGGACATTTGCGGTCCAGATTGCCAAATCGTATGGAGCTGAAGTCACGGCCGTGTGCAGCACGACGAAAATGGACACGGCGCGATCGATTGGCGCGAACCATGTCATCGATTACACCCGCGAGGATTTCACGCGGAGTGGGCAGCGCTACGATCTGATCTTTGCCCCGAACGCGTATCATTCGATTTTCGATTATCGGCGTGCGCTGAGCCCGGGCGGAGCCTACGTGATGGCTGGGGGCGCCGGGATTCGAATGCTCCAGACTATGTTTCTGGGACCATTGCTGTCGTTGATCGGGAGCAGGAAGATGTGTTTCATCGGCGCGAAGATAAACAAGCAGGATTTGGCTGTTCTGAGTGATCTGCTGGAGGGCGGAAAGATTCTGCCTGTGATAGATCGGCGCTACCCGTTCAGTGAGGTGGCTGAAGCTCTCAGGTATCTTGAAGCAGGACATGCCCGAGGGAAAGTGGTCATCAATTTATGAGTCTTGAAATGCAGAAACTTCAGTCACCGGCTACTTAGCTAGCTCCCACCCCTGTCAGCTACCTGCTATTGCACCGCGACCGTCACCTGCTGCTGCGAATTGTCATTCTGCCCAATTTTCAGCACCACCGGCTGCGCCCCTGAACCGATGCCATCGGGAACCACGGCGTTGACCTGCAGCATGCCGGCTACCAGATAAGGAGCTGCGCCGGCGTATAGAATCTTGGCCGGCTGACCGCCGATCGTCAGCGACACCGGCGCAGCCGGAATGAAGAAGGGCGGCTCCAGAACGTCCAGAATGATACTCCCGTCTTGGACAGTCCGATTCAACACACCCGCGCCAGTTGCGAAAATCGAGGCAGCAGAGCCTTTCGTCGCCGGATTATCCATGCTGTTGGGTGTGCCGGCAGCATTCAAGATCGCGCCCTGCCCCATGCCGGTTTGCGTAGTAGTAAAGATGGCGGGCGACGTATCCACGATCGCCACCTTAAACGGCGGAGCCTTCTGAAAGTCGTGTGTCACTACCACGTCGACCGATTGCTGTCCGGCCACTCCATAAGGGACTACGGCGTTGATCTGACTCGTGCTCACATAAAGGAGCGGCACCATAATGCCGCCAAAAGTGACCGTTGTGTTGCCGAGAGTAGTCGGGTACAGCCCCGTAAAGTCGTACTGCGCCGAGATCGGCGGCGTCCCTACATTCTTTCCAAAAATCGACACGAGATCACCCGGCGACACGCTCGGCAGCAAGCTAGCAGCGTTAACCACGGAAGTCACGACGGGACTGGGGGGAGCCGATAACTTCAGCGTTAGGGTAATCCCGCCGGAAGGCGTCTCGCCGGGCGTGCTGAACAACAGGGTCAATGTGTAGACCCCCGGCGGCAAATAGGGAACCACATGAGGACTTAGCGCCACCAATGCCGAGGCAGGCGTCACACCGCTAGACGGCACCACAACAACGAAAGCAGGCGTCCCTGCTGGAAATGTATTGGGCGGGATTACCTTGAAGGCCACGTTCTGGTTGCCCAGAGAGGCAACGCTTATCTGCTGCGGAGCCGAAAGCCGGCCGGAGTCCGCTACGGCGGTAAACTCCTCCAAGAAGCCAGGACTAACAACCAGTGGCTGAGCCGAACACGCGCCGATCGCCTGGAGCAAGGCACAGGCGCACGCCAAGGTGCGCGCGATTACAATCAAGATCCTCATGGCACATCCCCTCCGGTCACCACTAGCCTAACAGTGGACGGTTGTTGCCCTGGCGCGGCACCATGATCGGTATGGTCGCCGATACCTGAGGC
>DASQGY010000215.1:0-3814 GCA_035632375.1 Bryobacteraceae bacterium
GGTTGGCGGTTGATGGAGAGGATGACGTCCTTCTCGTAGAGGCCGATATCTTCGGCGAAGGAGCCGGGGTCGACGCTGCGGATGATCAGGCCCGACTTCGCCTCCAGGCTCATGGCGCTGCGTTCGCTATCGGTGAGGGCGTGGAGTTTTACGCCGAACTTGTATTGCTGAGGAGCTTCCGGCTTGGCGGTTTCCTCTGGGGGTTGGGGACGGAGATCGGCGAAGCGCGGATCGTCTTTGAAGACCTCGGCGCGGTCCATGATGGTGACTTTGAAGTCCAGCTTCTTGCCGTCGCGGTCGACGGTGAGGCTGACTGAGTTTCCGATGGGAGTGTCGGCGACGCGGGACACCAGGTCGTCACCATCTTTGATGGGCTTGCCGTTCAGGGCGATGATGATGTCTTCGACCTTGATGCCGGCCTTTTCGGCGGGACCACCTTTTTGAACCAGGTTCACCAGCACGCCTTGCTTGGTGCCGAGGGCTTTGAATAATTCGGGCTTGTTGTCGGGCTTGTTCCAGGTGACACCGATGGATCCGCGGGTGACGCGCCCGGTGCGGATGATGTCGTTGTAGACGCGAGCGACCATGTTAATCGGCAGGGCGAATCCGATGCCCTGGTATCCGCCGCTCTGGGTGGCGATCATGGTGTTGACGCCGATTACTTCGCCGCGAATGTTTAATAGGGGGCCGCCGCTATTGCCGGGATTGATGGCGGCGTCGGTTTGGATGAAGCGCTGGAGTTGCAGCGGACCGTTGATATCGCGGGCGAGGGCGCTGACGATGCCGGCTGTTACGGAGGCATCGAGGCCGAACGGGGAGCCGATGGCTACTGCCCAATCGCCGACTTGCACTGCGTCGGAGTTGCCGATGGTTACGGGGACGAGCGGTTCTTTGGGATCGATTTTGATTACGGCGAGGTCGGTTTCCGGATCGATGCCGATGACGCGGGCGCGGTATTCATTTGTGTCGTCGGTGTGGAGCTTCACTTTGATGTGGTCCACTTTGGCGATCACATGGTGGTTGGTGATGATGTAGCCGTTCTTGTCGACGACGAAGCCTGCGCCGGACTGTTCGGTGCGGAAGGCGCGGGGCGGGAGGTCGCCAGTGGGTCCGTTTTTGAAGAAGCGGCGGAAGAGCTCCATGCCGTCGTCGTTGGGGTCGCCGCCGGTGGGATCCTGGGCGCCGGGTTTCGCTTTGTGCGGGTTGTCGGAGGCTTTCGGCGTGTAGTCGGCGGTGATGTAGACGACGGAGGGCTCGAGCTTTTTGGCGAGCTTGGTGAACTCGTTGCCGAGCTGGACGGGGTTGGGGACTACGAGCGGGGAGGCATCCTGAGCGACGTTCTGGCCGCGCGCGGCGTGAGCGCCGGTGTTGATGAGAGTCCCGATCACGATCCCGATGGAGAGGGTGGCCATCAGGAGACTCAAGGAGAGCAGTTTCTGCTGCTGCATCAGTTTAAACCAGCGCATGATTCGTCGTTCGCCTTTCTTGTGGAGGGCAGCCCCGCCTGCTTATCAATATAGTAACTGTTCTCGTTTGCTAATTCCAGAAGCTTGCGGAGAATCCGGAAACGTTCCGTCTGTCCCCTATTGACGGCTGAAAACCGGGAAACGTTCCGTCTGTCCCCGGTTTACGCGGAAACGTTCCGTCTGTCCCCGGTTTTCAATTCTACTAGGAGGATGCCGGCTAGGATTAGGGCGGCGCCGGCTGTGCCTCGCCTTGAAAGGACTTCGCCTGCTACCAGATAGGATGTTAGCCAGGCGAAGACTGGTTCCAGGGAGAAGATCAAGGCGGTGCGCGTGGGGCTGCTGTAACGCTGGGCCCAGGTTTGAACGGAAAAAGCGAGGGCTGTCGCCAACAGGCTGGTGACGCCTAAGGCTAGCCAGACGGCTGGGGTCCACTGGATACGGAGCGGTTCTGCCCACCAGCAGGTTGCCGAGCCGATGAACATGCCGGTGGCGATTTGGGTGACGGTCATTACACCGACATCGGCCGATCCGGCGAAGCGGCCTAGCACCAGGATGTGGAAGGCGTAGGCTACCGCGCAGGCGGCTACCAGGAGATCGCCGCCGTTGATATGGACGATGTCGCTTTGGATGGTCATCAGGGCCATGCCGGTGAATGCGGCTCCGATTCCCATGATTTCGGAAGCGCGCGGAATCTTCTTGTAGACGATGCTGCTGAAGAAAGGTACCAAGGGGATGTAGAGGCCGGTGATGAATCCGGTTTTGGAGGCTGTGGTGTACTTGAGGCCGAAGGTTTGCAAGACGTATCCGGCGAATAGGAACAAGCCGGCGATCAATCCGGCGCGGAGGCTGTGGGCGAGGTTCGCGCCGCGGAAGCGCTTGCGGAAGATCAGCGCTAGGGCGGCGGTGGCCAAGGCAAAGCGAATGGTTAGGAATAAGAGAGTAGAGACATCGGCCAGCGCTTGCTTGACGAGTACGAACGTTGTGCCCCAGATTAGGGCCACGCCGATGAGGCTCAGGTCGACCAGCCAGCCGGGGGGCTTCGGAGCGCTCATCCTCCGTTGGCGTGGCGCAGCAGGAGCAACAGTGTCAGAAGGATTCGGCGCAGGCCGAGTTCACGGCCTTCGGGATGAAACCATTCCTGAGGTGTGTGCGCGCCGCCACCCTGTCCGCCGGCACCGATGGAGATGGCGGGGAGTCCGATGGAGAGCGGGATGTTGGCATCGGTGGAGGCGCAGTCGAGATGGGCGCGGATGCCGAGGTGGGTGTCGACGGCGCGAATGAACTGCAAGATACGGGCGTCTTCGGGAAGCTGGCCTCCGGGCCGGGAGCCGATTTCCTTGATCTTGGCGGTGACCTTGCCTCCGGTGGCGCGGTTGTTTTCGAATTCCAAGGCGCGCTCGACGCAGGTGGTGAGCAGCGCGGAAATCTCTTCCAGCTTGCCGGAACTTTCCGAGCGGATATCGACCTTGGTGCGGGCCTGGGTGGGGATGGAGTTGATGCTGGAGCCGCCTTCGAAAATACCGAAGTTGTAAGAAGAACGCGGGCTGCCGTTGCCGCCGAAGCGGTGCTCCGTGAACAAAGTGATGGCGCGCGAGAGGGCGTGGACCGGATTGGAAAGGCCGTAGTCGCTCCAGCTATGTCCGCCGGGGCCGCTGATGGTGACGTCGAAGCGGCGGCTGGCGAGCGCCTGCGAGGTGATGTGGTCGGTGTTGGGGCCGTCGAGAATCAGGAACGAATGAATGCGGCTGCCGGTGTTGGATTGGCGGCAGAGGTAGCGCATTCCGCTGAGGTTGCCTTCGCCCTCTTCGCCGACGTTGGCGATGAAGACGACATTGCGGAAAATATCTTCGTCGGGGAAGGAAACGATCACCCGGGCCAGGGCCAGGAGTGCGGTGAGTCCTGCGCCGTTGTCGGAGACGCCGGGGCCGTGCAAGCGGCCATCGGGGTCGGCGCAAACATCTTCCGGCTTGCGTGGCGAGAGGACGGTGTCGAGGTGAGCGGTGAGGGCGACGTAGGGGCCCTCGCGATTTTCCAGCGGATGGGCGATGACGTTGCCCCCGCGGTCGATGCGGGCAATCAGGCCGAGGGCGCGGAACTGGGCGAGCATCCACTCGGCGCGGGGTTGTTCGAAGAACGTGGGGGCGGCGATGCGGCAGAGTTGGAGGTGCTGGTCGTTGATCCACTGCTTCTCGCGGTTGAAGGATTGGAGGGCGTCGCGGATGGCGGGGGTGTTGGCGAAATCGGTGAGGAGCCGGGGGAGAGGCTCGGCGGGAAGAGGCGCGAGTTTGCCTGGGGCTGCCAAATGCTAGTTTAGCGCGGGGGGCGCGGGGCCGCACCGCGGGCCCCCC
>DASQGY010000216.1:0-7058 GCA_035632375.1 Bryobacteraceae bacterium
CCTTTATGGATGCCATCAGCGTGGCGATACGCGACTGGGTGACCAATGTCGGGACCACGCACTATTTGCTCGGCTCCGCGCTCGGTCCGCATCCGTATCCGATGATGGTGCGCGATTTTCACGACGCGATCGGCTCTGAGACGCGCAAGCAGATTCTGGAGCGGGAGAATCGCCTGCCGGATTCAATCTTCGCTTGTGTCGGCGGAGGCAGCAACGCGATCGGAATGTTTCACGCGTTTCTGGGCGATGCAGGCGTGCGGCTGATCGGCGTCGAGGCGGGGGGAAAAGGCTCGGAGCTCGGCACGCATGCGGCGCGATTTTCCGGTGGATCGCCCGGCGTGCTGCACGGCGCGTACAGTTATTTGTTGCAGGATTCCGACGGGCAGGTCGCGCTGACGCACTCGGTTTCGGCCGGCCTGGATTACGCGCTGGTTGGGCCGGAGCACGCCTGGCTGCGCGATCAGGGGCGGACGGAGTATGTTTCAGTTACCGACGCCGAAGCGCTGGAAGCGGCGCGGACGCTGGCGCATCTGGAGGGAATTATTCCAGCACTCGAATCGGCGCATGCGGTGGCGGAGGCGGTGAAGCGCGCGGGGGCGGCGAAGAACGAGCTGTTTGTGATCAATCTTTCCGGGCGCGGCGACAAGGACACGGATATTTATCGCGAGAATCTGAAGGAGCTCGATGAGCCAGACCAGAATCGGCCGGCTCTTTGAACGGCTGCGGCGGGAAGGCCGCCCGGCTCTCATTCCGTACATCACAGCCGGCGATCCCTCGCCCGATCGCACGCCTGCATTAGTTGCCGCGCTGGAACGCGGTGGCGCTGACCTGATCGAGCTCGGCGTTCCGTTTTCCGATCCGATTGCCGATGGGCCAGTGATCCAGCGCGGGTCGGATCGCGCGCTCAAGGCGGGGACCAACGTTGCCGCCGTGCTCGATATTGCCGCCAAGATCCGGAAGAATTCCGAAATTCCGCTGTTGCTGTTCACTTATATGAATCCGGTGCTGCGATACGGGCTGGAGGCGCTGGCGCGGGATGCTGTGGCGCGAGGGATCGATGGATGTTTGCTCACCGATTTAAGCGTGGAGGAAGCCGAGCCGTACGTTCGCGCCATGCGCAGCGCCGGACTCGATACGGTTTTTCTCGCCGCGCCCACTAGCACGGAGCGGCGGCTGGAGTTGGTTGCCGAGTATTCCACCGGCTTCATATATCTGGTTTCGAGGACAGGCGTGACGGGCGAGCGCGCATCGGTTTCGGAATGCGTTGAGCCGCTGGTGAAGGCGATGCGAAAAGTGACGGACCTTCCGCTCGTCGTCGGCTTCGGGATTTCCACGGCCGATCAAGTTCGCCAAGTGGGCGCGATAGCCGATGGCGTGGCGGTGGGCACAGCCGTGGTACGCGTGGTGGAGGAAAACGCCGCGAGCGCGGATCTGGAAGCCAAGCTCGAAGCTCTGGCCCGTGAGCTGGCGAGTGGTTTACTATCGAGGAAACCATGAGCATGGAAAAGCTCGAAGAATGCCGCGTTGAGATTGACGCCGTCGATCTGCGGCTGGTGGACTTGCTGAACGAGCGCACGCGCATTGTGGAGAAGATCGGCCGCATCAAACAGAACCTGACGCTGCCGATTTATGAGCCGAAGCGTGAGGAGGCAGTGTTCCGCAATGTGACCGGCGCCAACCAAGGGCCGTTGTCGGGGGAAGCGCTGAAGCGCATTTTCGAGCGTATTATTGACGAGATGCGGAATATCCAGCATGAGAAGATGCTGTAGATTGCCGCTTCCTATCGACCATTTACCACGACTGATCTCGATATCCGTTCGCCTCGTGTTACGAACGAACAACGCTTGAAGGCCGCGCATGGGCATTTTTCGCGACAGCACATCATTTAATTGTTGACATCGCAATCTGCTCGTGAAATAATCACTCCTTCAGGAGGATCGTAAATGACACGGTGTGCTAGCTTATTGGCATTTGGGCTGCTGGCATTGTCGATGCATGCAGGAACCATCGTGCAAAACACCGGTGGTGGGGGCCTCGTCGGCCCAGAATTTGTCGGCCAGCCATTTACGACGCCCAGCGGCGGGCCGTGGGTCAACATCAAGTTCAATTTTTACCAAGATAGCGGGACGGTGGCAGCGGCAAAGGGAACGGCATACATCTTTACTTCGGCATACACCGGTACACCTTCAGGTCTGAGTGGATCAAGCTTCCTTGCTGCCGGGCCCGCGATTTTCGGCGTGAGCTATAATTTTGCACCTTCGTTCATGCTTCAGCCCAATACGCAATATTTCCTGTATGAGGATGCCGCGCTTCTTCTTGGTGTGGGAAGCACTGGCAACCGATCCAACGGAGGTTCGCCAAGCCTGCCGTTCAGTCCGCTGTGTTGCGGTGCCACCAACTTTCTAGTTGCCGGAGATCCTGTCCCTGAGTCCTCGACCGGTCTACTGGTAGGTGTAGCCTTGGCCGGTTTTGCTCTGACAACACTGCGGAAACGGCGTGTGAACACGCTGAGGGCCGATCATCGATAACCTACCAGATGACCGACCGGTCGATGCTGGCGATGGTTGGGCGGCCGGTTAGCATCATGGCTAGTTCGAATTCGTGGCGGAGGATTTCGACTACACGGGTGACGCCCGCTGCGCCGGCTACGCCCAGGCCGTAGAGATAGGGGCGGCCGATTTGCACTGCGCTTGCGCCTAGCGCGATGGCCTTGAGAACGTCGGTGCCGCGGCGGATTCCGCCGTCGACGATTACCGGGATGCGGCCTGCTACTTTCTCGACCACTGCGGGCAGCGCATCGATGGTGGCGGGAACGGTGTCGAGATTACGGCCACCGTGGTTCGAGACGACGATCCCAGAAACACCCGCCTTCACGGCGATGGCGGCGTCATCGGGATTCAAGATTCCCTTCAACAGCACCGGAGTTTTGGCGAACGAGCGCAGCCAGTCGATGTCCTTCCAGGTGAGCGTGGGATCGAGATAGTCTTTGCCCTTGAGATTCGGCACTTCGCGCTCGGGCAACTCGCGCTTGGCCCCCTGCTCACGATTGCGCGCGCCGTGCGTGGGCGAATCCACCGTTACGCAAAGTGCGCGGCATCCCGAGCCTTCCGCGCGCTGGACCAGATCGCGAGTGAAGGCGCGGTCGCGTTGGACGTAGAGTTGGAACCAGACTGGGCCGGTGGCGGCCTTCGCGACTTCTTCCACCCGCAAGGACGCGCTGCTGCTGATTACCAGGATGGCTTGCGCCGCTCCCGCTCCGCGCGCGACCGCCAGTTCACCGCGCGGATACACGAAGCTTTGCGCTCCCGTGGGGGCCAGGATGATGGGGAACGGCAGTTGCTGTCCGAACAAGGTGACGCGCGTGTCGAGCTTCGAGACATCGACCAGGACGCGAGGCCGCAAGCGGATGTGCTGATAGGCTTCGCGATTCCAGCGCACGGTGATCTCGTCGGCGGCTCCGCCTTGCACTCGCTCCCAGGCTCCATGGGAAATGTGTTTGTGCGCGAGCGTTTCGAAATCGGGGAGAGAGAGCGCTTGATCCAGTTCAGAGGCGGGCTTGGTCTGAGCGCGGGCGGCTGCGAGCCCCAGGACCGATAACAGTGCACTCCTTCGTGTGGTGGTCACGCGTTAACTCGTATGATCCAGAATTACCTTCCAGCCCTGCGGGGTCTTGTGGAACAGGAGAGTGAAGATGCCGGCGGCTTCCCCGCCCGCTTCGGCGGATCGGTCGAGATGAAATCGGCCGAGCACCGATGCGTAATCGGAGCCGAGCAACTTGATTTCGAGATCCGAGAATCGCAGCGTGCCCATCTTTTCGCGCGTCGGATATCGTTGGAGATAGCCGGCCAGCACTTGCGCGTGCCCCTTGGTGACGGTGGCGCTGACGAAGGTAGTGGATTCGGATTTGTCGTAGCCGTCCATGAAGGCGGGGATGTCGCCGCGGTTCCAGGCCGCGACCTGATCGTCGAGCACCTGCCGGATTTGTTGTTCCGGCGCGGCGGCGAGGAGCGGCAGGGCAACCAGCAGGCAGAGGAATCTGGTCATAGGAGCAGTGTACAGGAAGCACCCGGCGCAGAATAAGACGGTGACGGGGAGTTCGGGGACTATTTCGATTGATGCAGCCAATTGTGGATTGTTTGGCGGGTAACGCCAAGTTCCTTCGCCACGCTTTCAGTACTCCTGTTCCCATATCGGCGCCGAGCTTCATCTATTAGAAAGTCACGCAAACGCTTCACGTGTTCATCGTAGTTCAGCGTCGGTACCTGTCGGCTGACAATGAAATCGCTCATTCGAATTTTGAACTCTGCCTCAAGTCTTCTGCCTTGGTCTTGAACTACTTCGTTTTCAACGTCGCTCTTGAGTTGACTCCAGGCATTGATGTGCTGTTCAGCATCCCGGAGTAGATCTTGCTTCAGATATGTGTTCGCCAAGTGAAGATGACACACCGCGCGAACTTGGCCGTTGGCGGCGCCGCCCAGGTTAGACGCGTTCTTGAATTGCTCCTCGGCTAGTCCATAGTTTTTCAGTTCGAGGTGCGCTTCACCGTTTGCTATCCGCGCATCCACTTCCGCCAGCTGTTCTTTCGCGCCTTGTGCTTTCTCTAAGGCAGTGTCAGCGAGTTCAACAGCTGCCGTCAGGTCATGCATTTTGCGCGCGATCCGACTCTGCATGATCAGGCCGTTGCAGAGCCACCATGCATCGCCGATGGCTTCAGAAATTTTCCTAACTTGCTCCACGTAGGACATGGAGATCTCGTAGTCGCTCCGGTAAAAATATGCGAGTGCCAATTGGTGAGCTGCGCGGGCCCGATACGGAAGGTGCGCCGCGAAGTCGTTATATGGCCCCTCAAGAATGGTGATCGCCTTCTGCAACTTCTCTGAGTCGTATCCAGCCTTCAAGCGCTGGAGGGATCCATAAAGCAGGTTGATGTAAGCCTTGTTCACCCAGTCGTTAGTTCTCAGCAAGAGCGAGCGCCCGATGGCTATGAATGCTTCTGCTTCTCTAAGACGGCCTCTCACCAGATCCAACCATCCGAGCCCAAGCGCCGAAGCCAAGCCTATGCCGCGCGAGATTGCGGCCTGCTCACGTTCGTTCGAGGCATCATTACCCGGGCCAAGGCGCCCCAAGCGGTCATATGACAGCCTGATCGCCTGCAAGTAGCAGTCGCGTGATTCTTCATACTTCTGCAACTGTCTAAGTACCTGGCCGAGCACGAAAAAGAGCCGGCTCTTAGTCCCGTACATGGGGTTGTCAGGGTCTATTAGCAGGCCTTCGACGGCTCGCATGCACACTTCCGTGATATGCCTTGTTTGGACATACATACGGGAGCGGTATAGAGCTTGGGCATAGTGGACAGCAACCCAAACTTTTTGCTTCATATACGCTCGCTCTGCATTGGAGTTCGGCTTGTGCCATTGAGGTAGCTCCGCGACGATCTTCGGGCCTTCTTCCGCGACGATCTTGTCTGCCTCGCTGAACTTAGCAAAATAGTAGTAAATCTCACTTACCGTCGATAGACCCTTGAAATAGTCGACGTCGCCCACCTCCTTGAGCGCAGCGAGATGCTGTTGGAGAATCTGGGCTCGGCCCAGTAGATCAGCCCTAAAATCCCCGGCGCGTACGCGCGCACGAATTTCAGCGAGATCAGAGATCACATCGAGGGGTTGTGTCACCCCTCTATTCTAAAGCAACCTAGCCATTGTGTACATAGTTTTTACGTTATGTGTAAAGTTGTTAGCTCGAACTAATATATAACATGCTTCGTATCAATGTTTTAAATGCATCAGCACCACTGTTATGTGGGGCAGTTTTTTCTGTACTTGTTGACGAGTACTGTGATAAGCTACGGCCAGAGGGGAGGCAATCCCAGATGCTCGAGAAACTGACCTCGTGGTGGGCTCGCGGGTTCGAAATCCTCTCATCCTTGAAGGAATTATCTTGGGACCGTTTGATGCTGTTGTTAGTCTCGGTCGCGTTGCTCCTGTTATTCCGTCGCCTCCCGCGCCGACTCGATTTGCTTCGAAGCCAGGAGGCGCAAGAAAAATCTCATCGGAGGATTGTCCGTCGAGCGAAGCACAATCTGGTGTCGGTTGGCAACGATTGCCTGTGCCCCGCCGTGCTTCCCGACATCGCCTTACGTATGGCATCTGAATCCGCACCAAACCTGGCGTATGTTCGGGTCTGCGCTGAGTCTCCAAGTCACGTTGTCGTGGAATCCCTGTGCAAACTGGAGAGGTTGCGTGACGCACTTCACGACAATGCAACCGGACCTCATCCAATAGTCGCTGTCGGGAAATGCCGAATGGAGGACATGGGTGAAGTTCGCGTGTGTGGGAACGACAACACAGTAATTTTCGCGGTACCGCTTAAGTTCTTATTCAATGGCGAATGGCTGTATGTTGAAGTCCAAGACGATTATATAGCTGGTCACATCGTGAAAGGAGTGTGGGATTTCTACGAGACACATTGCCAGAAGATTCACAGCCACGAATTGGTACTCCACGACGACGGTCTGGCCCGCGGGCCGCAATCCCACGATGATTTGGCGTCGCGATCAGGCCCGTCTGCAAGCCCAAGGGCCGACGGAGTGAAGATGCCGGCGGCTTCCCCGCCCGCTTCGGCGGATCGGTCGAGATGAAATCGGCCGAGCACCGATGCGTAATCGGAGCCGAGCATTTTGATTTCGAGATCCGAGAATCGCAGCGTGCCCATCTTTTCGCGCGTCGGATATCGTTGGAGATAGCCGGCCAGCACTTGCGCGTGCCCCTTGGTGACGGTGGCGCTGACGAAGGTAGTGGATTCGGATTTGTCGTAGCCATCCATGAAGGCGGGGATGTCGCCGCGGTTCCACGCCGACACCTGATCGTCGAGCACTTGCCGGATTTGTTGTTCCGGCGCGGCGGCGAGGAGCGGCAGGGCAACCAGCAGGCAGAGGAATCTGGTCATAGGAGCAGTTTACAGGTTAAGGACGGGTTGGGTGGGCGGATAGGCCCAATCATTGAAGGCCGATCGACCCAGAAGCGGCTTCATCGGCGCTAGTGGTAGGTTGCAGAAGTTAG
>DASQGY010000217.1:0-9060 GCA_035632375.1 Bryobacteraceae bacterium
TTTCGAGCGTGTTTGCGTACTACCCGACGCGCGGTGTGAACCTGATGGTGAAAGGACAGGCGGATCGGGCCAGCGGCGAGTATGTCTCGGGCGATTATTTTGGTGGCCTGGAAGTGCCGCCTGCGGCTGGGCGCGTGATTATTCCCGATGACGATCGAGCGGGCGCCCCCCCGGTGGCCGTCCTGAGTTTCGCGTACAGTGAAAAGCGCTTCGGCGACGCAGCGAGTGCGCCCGGGCAATCCATTCTGATCAACAATGTCGCGTTTACGGTGGCCGGTGTTGCGCCGCCTGGATTCTTCGGTGTCGATCCCGCGGTGGAGCCGGATTTCTATATTCCGATGCACGCGAACTTGCTGCTGTCGACCAGAGGCGGGCCGGGTGACGTGGGCGAAGCTTATCTCGATCAGAACCACTATTGGATCGAAATGATGGCGCGCCTCCGTCCGGGCGTTAGTCTGGGGCAAGCACAGTCGGCGCTGGGTTCGGTGTTTCATCAATGGGTGGCGACCACTGCGGACAACGATCAGGAGCGGGCTCATCTGCCGGAGTTGCTGCTCAGACCAGGGGCCGGCGGCCTGGATACATTGCGGCGGGAGTACTCGAAGCCGTTGTACGTGCTGCTGGCGATGGTGGGACTGATTCTGGCGATTGCCTGCGCCAACATCGCAAATCTGTTGCTGGCGCGAGCGACGGCGCGGAGGCGCGAGATGGCGGTACGGCTGAGCCTGGGAGCGGGGCGATGGCGAGTGATCCGGCAACTGGTGACTGAAAGCCTGATGCTGGCGTCGATCGGCGGATTGTTGGGCGTGTTGTTCGCGATGTGGGGGATTCGTTTTCTCACGCTGCTACTGGCGAATGGAAGTGAACGTTTCACTCTGCACGCGGAATTGAACTGGCACGTACTGGGCGTAGCGTTTGCGCTGGCGACGATCACGGGGCTGCTGTTCGGATTGGCTCCGGCGCTACAGGCGACGCGAGTGGATGTGATACCGGCTCTGAAGGAAGCGCGGACGGGCCAGCCCGTTTCACGGTCTTTGCGCCACCCCAGCTTGAGCCAGGCGCTGGTGGTTAGCCAGATTGCGCTCTCGCTGCTGATGCTGGTGGCGGCGGGGCTGTTCACGCGGACGCTTGCGAATTTGCAGTCCATCCAGTTGGGATTCAACCGGGAAGATCTGCTGCTGTTCCGCCTGAATGCGCGCCAAGCGGGACACCGGGATCCCGAGATCGACACGTTCTACAGCAACCTGCAAAAGCGTTTCGCCGCGATTCCGGGCGTGCGCAGCGCCAGCGTCTCGCATCTTCCGCTGCTCGGGGCAGGCTCATTTTTTACACCAGTCCTGCCGCCGGGCAAGCAATCCACACCGGATGGGATCAGTCACGTTCTGATGACCGGAGCTGAGTTCTTTAAGACCATGCAGATTCCCATGTTGCGGGGACGCGCCATCGATGAGCGCGATCAGCCAGGGTCTCAGCCGGTGGCAGTTGTGAGCGAGGCGTATGCCAAAACCTACTTCGGCGATGAAAATCCGCTGGGCCGGCATATCGTCATTTTCCGTACCGCGCCTCTGAAAAACCAGGAGGTGGAGATCGTCGGCGTAGCCAAGAATGCCCGTTACGGCGATTTGCAGGGCGACTTTCGGGAGGTGGTATATGTACCGTTCAACCAAGGTTCTTTCGTCCCGGTCAACGAGATGACGTTTGCGCTGCGCACCAGCGGCGAACCACTGCATTATGCCGCTGCGGTGCGCGAGATCGTACACCAGGCGGATGCGCGCGTTCCGGTAACGAATATCAAGACACAGGCTGCGCAGGTGAATCAAATCCTGAACCAGGAAATCATCTTCGCCAGGCTTTGCAGCGGGTTCGCCATCCTGGCATTGGCGATAGCTTGCGTCGGTTTGTACGGGACCATGGCTTACACCGTGGCACGGCGGACAGGTGAGATCGGGATTCGGATGGCGCTCGGTGCGGGGCGTGGCACGGTGGTCTGGATGGTGCTGCGACAGGTCTTGATGCTGGCGGCGGTGGGGCTGGCGATTAGTATTCCCACGGCGCTGGGCGCGTCGAAATTTGTCGGCTCTTTTCTTTTCGGAGTTAAACCGAACGATCCGGTGTCGCTATGCGCGGCAGCGGCGATTCTGTTGAGCGCGGCGCTGCTGGCCGGATACATGCCTGCGAGGAAGGCGGCGCGAATCGATCCGATGATCGCGCTGCGTCAGGAGTGAAAGGCCATGAATTCGTTTTTTCGCAAATTGAGTTGGTTGACCCGACGCCGCAGCAAGGAACAGGAGCTTCGCGACGAGCTTCAGTTCCATCTGGAGGAAGAAACCGAAGAGCATCAGGCGAAGGGGTTGGAGAACGAAGAGGCGCTGCGGGCTGCGCGCCGTGGATTGGGAAACATCACCCTGTTGGAGGAGAACACGCGCGCTATGTGGAGTTGGACATTCTGCGAACAATTTGCGCAGGACGTGCGCTACGCACTGCGTACGATGGCCCACAATCGCGGGTTCACGCTTTTAGCCGCGCTGTCGCTTGCGCTGGGGATTGGGGCCAACACGGCGATCTTCAGCTTCATGGATGCAATTCTGCTACGGTCGCTACCGGTCTCGGATCCGCAATCGCTGGTCCGGATGGTCTGGCACACGCAACGGAACGAATCGCATGGCACCAATTATCACGACAGCAGCTACTACGATGCCAAGACAGGACAAGACAGCGGGGTTTTCCCTTATCCGGCGTTGGAAGTCTTTCGCCGGAACGACTCGGTCTTCTCCACCGTTTTCGGATTCCAAGGTACCGGAAAGCTCAACCTGACAATTCAGGGGCAAGCGGAGGTAGCCGATGGAGAATATGTGTCGGGCGATTATTTTCGGGGCCTCGGCATTGTGCCGGCGGCAGGGCGGCTGCTAGGGCCCGACGACGATCGCGCGGGTGCGCCGCCTGTAGTGGTGATCAACTTCGCGTTGAGTCAGCGGCGTTTTGCGGGGCCTGGCAACGCCGTTGGGCAGCCAATTCTGATCAACAACATTCCGTTCACCGTGGCCGGCGTTGCACCGCCCGAATTCTTTGGGACGGATCTGGATCTGGTTCCGGATTTCTACCTGCCGATGCACAGCAATCTGCTGCTGGACGCAGCGAATCTCTACAGCGCGCCGGCCGGAAGATACATGGACACGACGGTGGATTGGGTGGATATCATGGCGCGCCTGCGTCCGGGAGTGAATCTAGCGCAAGCACAAGCGACGCTGGCTCCGCAGTTCGCACAATACGAATCGGCGAATCCGACCAAGCGCGGCCGGGACGATCTTCCGAAGCTGGTTATGAAAGAGGGCGGCGCGGGGATCGACGCGCTGCGCCGGAGGTATTCGAAGCCGCTGTATCTGCTGATGACCATGGTGGGCCTGATCCTGGCCATCGCCTGCGCGAACATCGCGAATTTGCAGTTGGCGCGCGCGAGCGCACGGAGGCGTGAGATAGCAGTGCGGCTGAGCATGGGTGCGGGAAGAGGCCGCGTGATCCGGCAGCTTTTGACGGAGAGCGTTCTGCTGGCGTTGCTGGGCGGGGCGGCGGGCGTGGGTTTCGGCGTGTGGGGCAGCCGGCTTCTGACGATTCTGCTGGCAAGCGGGCGCGAGAATTTCACGTTGGGGGCGAATTTGAACTGGCATGTGCTGGCTGTGGCGGCGGTGCTTTCGTTGTTGACGGGCGTGCTGTTTGGGCTGGCGCCCGCCATCCAATCCACACGTGTTGGCCTGATACCGGCGCTCAAGGAATCGCGAACCGGAGAGACTCGATCGCGTTCTTTTCTGGGTGTGAGCCTGGGGCACGCACTGGTGGTTTCGCAAATCGCCATGAGCCTGTTGATGCTGGTGGCGGCAGGACTATTCGTGGGAACGCTGGGCAATCTGGAGTCGATTGAGTTGGGTTTCAATCGCGATCGGGTGCTGACTTTCCGGTTGAACGCCTGGCAAGCGGGACATCGTGACGCCGAGATTGGATCCTTCTACAATGAGCTGCGGCGGCGATTCAGCGAGATTCCAGGAGTACGAAACGCCAGCCTATCGAGCCTTCCGTTGATCGGCGGAGGCAATTGGTTCACGTCGGTTAGCGCGGCGGGCGCCAAGCCGAGGACCAGCAAAATCGTGTCGGTGGGACAAGACTTTTTCACCACCATGCAGGTTCCTGTTCTGTTGGGACGTGCAATCGAGGAGCGCGACGTTGCGGGTGCGCCGGTGGTGGCGGTGGTGGACCAGGTGTTTGCGAAGGCCAACTTCGGCGCCGCGAATCCGCTGGGCCAACACCTGCGTTTTCCGCACGACGCGTGTCCGAAATGCGATGTCGAGATTGTCGGGTTGTCCAGCGATGTTCGCGTGGGTAGGTTGAAGGAAAAGCCTCCACCGGTGGTGTATTTGTCGTTCAGCCAGGGCGTCGCGGAACCTCCGAGGGAGATGGTGTTCGAGTTGCGAACTGCGGGGAATCCGCTGGGATATGTCAACGCCGTTCGCGAGATTGTGCGGCAGGCGGACGCGCGGCTCCCGGTGTCGGAGGTGACGACACAAAAGGCGCTGATCGACGGAACGATTAGCCAGGAGATCACGTTCGCTCGGCTGTGCAGTGCTTTCGCGATGCTGGCGCTGGCCATCGCCTGCGTGGGTCTTTACGGCACAGTGTCGTACAACGTTGCGCGGCGGACGGGTGAGATCGGGATACGAATGGCGCTCGGCGCGCGGCGCGGCACGCTGGTGTGGATGGTACTGCGTGGAGTTCTGACACTGGCGGCGGTGGGGTTGGCGATCAGTGTGCCGATCGCGCTCGGGGCGTCGAAGCTGGTCGGAGCTTTTCTGTTCGACATGAAACCCAACGATCCAGTAACGCTGGCGCTGGCGGTTGTGACTCTGCTGTGCGCTGCGGTGCTGGCTGGTTATGCTCCGGCGCGGAAAGCGTCTCGAATCGATCCGATGATCGCGCTGCGGCAGGAGTGAGTTGATTCAGGCGCTGCCGGTCGGATAAGGTTGTGCTGGAGGCGCGATCTGGAAGTCCACCTGGTGGATGGCACATACGAGTTGTTCCGGCACTACTATGCACTGCCGTCGGTGAAGGATCGGGATGGGCGCGAGGTGGCTGCAGTGCGCGGCGTGCTCGGGTCGGTGATGGGGATGATCCAGGGCGGCGCGACGCACATCGCGGTTGCGACGGACCACGTCATCGAGTCGTTCCGCAATGCGCTGTGGCCCGGATACAAGACTGGCGAGGGCATTGAGCCGGACCTGTGGGCGCAGTTCCCATTGCTCGAGGAAACGTTGACAGGAGCCGGAGTCGTCGTGTGGGCGATGGTGGAGTTTGAGGCGGACGACGCGCTGGCGGCTGGGGCAGCGGCTGCTGCTCGGGATAAGCGAGTGGATCGAGTGATTATCTGCACGCCGGACAAGGACCTGGCGCAATGCGTGAGCGGGACGCGGATCGTGCAATTGGATCGGCGCAAACGCATTATGCGTGACGAAGCCGGTGTCATTCAGAAGTTCGGTGTTCCGCCGGCGTCGATACCCGATTATCTTGCGCTGGTCGGCGATTCGTCGGACGGCTATCCAGGGTTGCGCGGATGGGGGCCGAAGTCGTCGGCTGCCGTTTTGTCGAAATATGGGCACATCGAAGCGATTCCCGACGACTGGCGCGAGTGGGGTGTTAATGCTGCCAATGCCGGGGCGTTGGCGCATACGCTGGCGAGCGAGCGCGATCAGGCACTGCTGTTCCGTACGCTGGCGACGTTGCGGACGGACATCGAACTTTTCGATAACGTCGACCAACTGCGTTGGGACGGGCCGAAACCGGGGTTTGAAGCGGTTGCGGCACGGTTCGACTCGGCGGTGAAGTAAACTAATGTCGAAGACTGGAGAAAATCTCATGCAGAACACCATTCAAACCAACCAGTCCTTTCACGCCCAGTAGCAAGCGGCGGAAAGGATTCCCTTCCGAAACGCAGGTGAAGCGCGGAGTGCGCGTGATTCACGGCGATAAAGAGCTGATCGAAAAACTTGGGCGTAACGACCTGTGTCCCTGCGGGTCCCGGCGCAAGTTCAAAAAGTGTTGTCTTCGGCGCGGGGCTCTATGATGGCGCTCGAAGGGATCACTTTTTTCAGAGAATAGGGGGATTCGTCCCCCCGTTCTTAAGTGGTCGACATTCTGCTACTATAGTGGTAGAGCATCTACTACATGGACACCTCGGACAAGCTCGACGTTTTGCAAGGGACCCTCGATCTGTTAATTCTACGGACGCTGCAATGGGGGCCACAGCATGGCCACGGCATCGGGCAGGCGATCCGGGTGAAGTCGGACAATCTGCTGCAGGTAGAACACGGCAGCCTCTACCCGGCGCTCCACCGCTTGCAGCGCGAGGGTTGGATCCAATCCGAGTGGGACACATCGGAGAACAACCAGCGCGCGAAGTTCTACCGGCTCACGGCGGCAGGGAAGAAGCAACTCACGCGGGAGGAGACCAAGTGGAAGCTGTTCGTTAAAACCATGGCGCGGGTCATGCGGCCGCAGGAGTAGGCAATGAGTTGGATCCAACGATGGCTTTCGAGAAGACCGGACGACAGCGAACTCGCCGAGGAATTGCGCGCGCATTTAGCGATCGAAGCGAGGCAGCGCATGGAGGCGGGTGAGTCCGCCGGCGAGGCGGCTCGGGCCGCGAGGCGCGCTTTTGGCAGCATGACAAAGACTCAAGAAGACGTTCGCGAGTCGTGGGGCTGGGCAGGTGTAGCGCGATTTTCCGAAGATGTGCGTTTCGGGCTGCGGATGCTGCGGAGGACGCCGGTCTGGACGGCAGTAATTTCCGTGATACTCGCATTGGGAGTCGGCCTCAGCACGGCGATTTTCAGCGTTGTCTACGGTGTTCTGTGGCAGCCGCTACCGTATCCGAACGCCGGCCGGCTGGTGGCCATCTGGCCGACGGCGACAAAGAATGGTTATGCGCGATTCCTAGTCAGCGCCGCGCTCTGGCTGGATTGGCGGAAGAACTCAACGCTAATGGAAGACATTGCGCTTACCAGACCTATTGCGAACTTCAATCTCACCGGGGAGGGCGCGCCAGAGCGGTTGCAGGGAGCTCGAACCTCGTTCAATCTTCCACTGGTTCTGCGTGTGAGACCTCTGCTGGGCAGAATTTTCACAGAAGAAGAACAGCATAACGACGCGCGGGTGGCGATTCTGAGTCATGCGTTTTGGGTGCGCAGGTTTGGAGGCGATACGGCGATTCTTGGCCGGAAAATCCAACTCAATGGCGAGCCCTTTGAAGTGATTGGCGTCATGCCGCCGGAATTCCGCTATCCGAGCGGGGACTTCGAGTTGTGGACTCCGCTCTACGTTCCTCCCGGCGAGCTGCGCCATGGGATGAACTATCAATACATTTCCGTCGGGCGTTTAAGGGCAGGAGTGAGTCTGGAACAGGTGCGCGCCGAGTTCGCGGCGATCATGCGGCGACTATCGGAAGAGCATCCCGAGAGTTACCGGACAGGCAACGATTGGGTTGGCGCGCTGGTTGAGCCTCTGGCGCAGAGCGATGCCTTCCAGGTGCGCAGCACGCTGTACGTGCTGCTGGCCGCGGTGGCCTGCCTGTTGCTGATCGGGTGCATGAACCTGGCGGTTCTGTTGATTGCCAGGGCCAGTGCTCGAGCGCGGGAAATGGCGGTGCGTGTAGCTTTGGGAGCGACCAGCGGCCGACTGCGCCGGCAGTTGCTCGCTGAAATGATGCCACTCAGTTTGGCGGGAATTGGCGGCGGACTGCTGTTGGCCTGGTGGATGTTACAAGGGATGCTGCCGTACTTGCCGGCGAACATGCCGCACGTCGAGTCCATCCACCTGAACGCGCCCGTCTTGGCGTTTTCCGTGGTTGTTTCCCTGGTGGTGGTGGCGCTGGCCAGTCTGTTGCCGGGCCGAATCGCGGCACGCAGCCATCCGGGAGGCGCATTGCAACAAAGCTCGCGATCGGTGACGGGCAGTGGGCCGGCACGGAATCTCCTGGTGGTGGCACAGATCGCCGTGACGCTGATCCTTTTGTTCGGAGGTTTGCTGTTCGCACGCAGTTTTTCCGAGCTGCTGCGGGTAAGCCCCGGGTTTTCGAGCCAAGGGGTCTTGACCATGCACATGGCAGTAACACGGGCGAAGTATCGCGAGGATGAACGCGTCGCCGACTACTACCGGCGCATCGTGGATGGCGTGAAATCAATTCCGGGTGTCACCGCCGCGGGCATGGTCAACCGGCTGCCGCTCAGCGGGATCGCGCAGACCGGCGGAGTGGAATTTGAAGGACGGCCGGGCGACGCTTACGATTCCGATTGGCGTTCGGCCACGCCGGGTTACTTTGAAGCGATCGGAATTCCGTTGAAACAGGGGCGGTTGTTTCTTGAATCCGACCGCGCCCAATCGCCTGCGGTTGGCTTGATCGATGAGCGCATGGCTCGGCTCGTCTTCGGGTCCGAGAGCCCCATCGGCAAGCGTTTCCGCCGCTATTTGCCTGGCTTTTCGCAGCAGGACGCATGGTCGGAAATCGTGGGGGTGGTCGGTCATATCCTGAACGACAGCCTGGAGCGGGATCCACGGCCGCAAGTTTATTGGCCCGAGACCCAGCGAACCCAGGATCGCTGTGCACTGGTGGTGCGCACCGCGGGACATCCGGAGTTGTACACGCAAGCTGTTTTGGAACAGATCCGGAAAGTGGATTCCGATCAGCCAGTTTATGACATTCGGCCCATGGAAGATTGGTTGGGTCGAACGCTCGGAGCGCGGACTTTGTTGACCGGAATGGTGGCCGTTTTCGGCGGGGCGTCGCTGCTCTTGGCGTGCCGCGGATTGTATGGAGTTGTATCCTATACGGCGGACCTGCGTCTTCGCGAATTCGGCATCCGCATGGCGTTGGGCGCGGGCAAAGGGCATGTGCGCGCTTTGGTGCTCGGTCACGCGGGGAAACTTGCACTTTGGGGTTGCGCGATTGGGTTGGCGCTGTCGTGGCCGGTCGCACGAGCGCTGCAGAGTTTGTTATTCGGAGTTACCGGCGGCGATATCATT